>NZ_BJMS01000006.1 GCF_006539285.1 Sporolactobacillus inulinus | reverse complement strand
TAAAAGCTAAACTCTCTATAATCAAACAAAAGACTCGACGTTAAATGACGCCGAGTCTTTTTTGATGCGTTCTATTTCATTAAGCCGTCGATTCAGAGAGTGACTGGCATTTTGCCGCTTGGACTGACAATTGAGCAAGAGTAGGGTTGTTCAAACACATGTTGGGCCGTCTTCTGAACGTCATCGATGGTTACCGCATCGATTAACGCAACCGTTTCATCAATGCTGCGTTCTTTTCCCAGAACCAATTCATTTTTTGCATTACGTCCCATTCGTCCATTCGTACTTTCAAGCCCGAAAATGAGACTGCCATTAATCTGTGCTTTGCTGCTTTCAAGTTCTGCTACTGAAATTCCCTGATCGACAAACCGATGGATAGTATCCAGCAATGCTTTTCCAAGATCATCGATTTGATCGGCACCTGTGCCGCCATATATAGTAAGCAACCCGCTGTCTCTAAACGACGAGTGAAAAGAAAACACCGAATAGGCGAGCCCGCGCTCTTCGCGTATCTCTTGAAACAATCGACTGCTCATCCCGCCGCCAAGCACATTATTCATTACCATAAGCGGTGCTAATTCTCGATCATGGTTACTGTAACCGGAAAATCCCAGACAGATATGCGCCTGTTCCGTTTCCTTCTTACGGGCAATCTTCCCTGGATTAAAAGAAGGTACAGCCGATCGTTCCGCCGATTGCACACTGGCAAAATCAGAAAAAAGAGTTTCAATTTCTTGGACGATCCCTTCGTCCGCATGACCTGCAACTGAAATCACGACATGATCCGGCGTATAGTGGCTGCGCATGTAGCGGCGCAGTTCATCGGGATTAAAGCCGGCCAAAGTCTCGCGTGTACCCAAAATCGGAAAACCGAGTGGATGGTGGTTGAAGCTTACCGCGTTCAATAAATCATGAACAAGGTCATCCGGTGTGTCTTCATACATCTTGATTTCCTCGCCAATCACTTGCTTTTCTTTTTCCATGTCCTGCTTTTCAAATTTGGAATTGAAGAACATATCGGCAAGCACGTTTACTGCAAAGTGTGCATCCCGATCCATAACCTTTGCATAGTAACACGTGGTCTCCTTTGAAGTGAAAGCATTGACCTGTCCGCCAATTTTATCAAAAGCTTCCGCTATATCACGTGCAGTACGCGTTTCGGTACCTTTAAAAAGCATGTGCTCAATAAAATGGGAAATTCCATTATTTGTATTGTTTTCAAATCGCGTGCCGGTTCCTACCCATATTCCAATGCTGACTGAACGAACACTTGGAATATCTTCCAGCAGTATGCGCACACCATTTTTTAATGTTTTTTTACGTATCAAAAATTGTTCCCCCTGAACTCGTAGATCGATCACACGGTAAATACTATATCACGATCAAAAAATGGCGACAAACCATTCATCCGTATCTTTTCCAGGTTAGCCTATCTTTCGTTTGCTTTTCATGTCTTGAAATTATATGTGAATTTATTGGTATCATACACTAAATGAACCGCTTTGCTGAAATTTCTCAATAAAAAAAAGCAGGGGTTTCCTGCTGAACGTTACCCTGCTTTCACAATTCAATTGTGATTATTCTTTATTCGCAGTTACCACTGACGGCGTCAACAGCGCCTTGCGCGAAAGTTTGATGCGGCCGTGCTGATCCACTTCAATAACTTTAACGCGAACTTCATCTCCAATCGAGACCACATCTTCTACATGGGTGACACGTTTTGTATCCAATTCAGAGACATGAATTAATCCGTCTGTATGACCAAATAAGGAAACAAATGCGCCAAATTTTTCAATTCGTTTGACCTTGCCGACAAATATTTCTCCAACATGGGCGACGCGAACCAGATCCTCAATGATCTGTTTTGCTTTACGTGCATTTGCTTCATCAATTGAAAAGATCTTAATCGATCCATCTTGTTCAATATCGATCTTCACGCCAGTTTGTTCAATGATCTTGTTGATCACTTTTCCACTGGATCCGATGACATCTCTGATTTTATTAGGATTAATCTGCATCTGAATAATTTTCGGTGCATAGCGGGCAAGATGATCACGCGGCGCCTCGAGTGTTGCCAAAAGGGTTTCCATGATTCTCATACGCCCTGCTCTCGCCTGTCTCAGTGCTTGACTTAAGATCTCCCGAGTAACACCGGAAATCTTGATATCCATTTGTAACGCGGTAACTCCTTTTTCCGTTCCCGCGCATTTAAAGTCCATATCACCAAGCGAATCCTCCATACCCTGAATGTCCGTGAGCACAACCACCTTATCGCCATGTTTCACCAACCCCATTGCGATTCCTGCAACGGGCGCTTTAATCGGTACACCGGCATCCATCAAGGCTAACGTACTCCCGCAAATACTTGCTTGAGATGAGGAACCGTTGGACTCGAGCACTTCGGACACGCAGCGAATCATATAAGGGAATTCCTGTTCACCAGGAATAACCGGCGCCAATGCGCGTTCACCAAGTGCGCCATGACCAATTTCTCTCCGTCCTGGCGATCGAGTTGCTTTCGCTTCGCCGGTACTGAATCCTGGAAAATTATAGTGGTGCAAAAATCGTTTGCTTTCCTCAGCGTCAAAATCATCGAGCGTTTGCGCCTCACTGAGCGGTGCAAGCGTGCAAACACTCAATGCTTGAGTCTGCCCACGCGTAAAAAGTCCTGACCCGTGAGCACGTGGAAGAATTCCGACACGTGCCGACAACGGACGAATTTCATCGACTGCCCGGCCATCCGGACGCAGATGTTCTTCAACGATCATCCGTCGAACTTCTTCTTTTAAAACAGTATGTAGACAATCGTCAATGAGCATACGATCCATTGGCTGATCCCCATTGTTCTCTTGTTCAAGTTTGCTCAATACGCGTTCGTTAACCTGCTTAATTGCTGCATCACGTGCTTGTTTTTCTTCTACACGCATCGCTTGATTTAATGGATCGGCAGCCATAGCACGAATTTGGTCTTCAAAAGCTTTACTCGCTCGGAACAGCGTAACTTCCATTTTTTTCTTCTTATTTTCCGAGATTATTTGCTCTTCAAAAGCAATGACTTCCTTAATTTGTTCGTGAGCAAACAGAATGGCGTCAAGCATCGTTTCCTCAGGAATTTGATCTGCGCCTGCTTCTACCATATTAATTGCCTCTTTCGTACCGGCAACCGTTAAATGAAGATCGCTTTTCTTTTGCTGATCAACCGTCGGATTCACGACAAATTGCCCGTCAACTCGTCCAATCATCACACCGGCGATTGGTCCGAAGAACGGAATATCTGAGAGTGACAGTGCAAGCGATGAACCAAGCATGGCCGCCATCTGTGCGCTGCTGTCCAAATCAAGACTCAGAACCATATTGCCGATCACGACCTCATTTCGAAACCCTTCTGGGAAAAGCGGACGTATTGGGCGATCAATCAAACGTGCGGACAGCGTTGCTTGATCGCTCGGCCGCCCTTCTCGTTTAATAAATCCGCCGGGAATTTTCCCCACAGCATAAGCGCGCTCATCGTAATTGACGGTTAAAGGAAAGAATGAGCCTTCTTTTGGTTCTTTGGAAGCAGTGACCGTGGACAGCACCACCGTTTCCCCATAAGAAACAAGAGCCGCACCATTTGCTTGTTTCGCGAGCTCTCCGATTTCGATACGCAGCGGTTTTCCCGCCCAATTGAATGAATAGACTTTTTTATCTGACAGCATGTTTATAACACCTCTTCCCGATGATCAAACGAGGCTGTCTCAAAAGTTTGCTGCGCACCAATTGTTCGAACAAACAGCATACCTCTTGCAGAAGTCTCGCGCATAACCTCTTTTTATAAAAAGAGAGTTCCAGGTCAACAGACTTTTGAGACAATCTCTCCTAGAAGATTTCCCTAATATGAATAAAAAGCGGGAATGCTCCCGCTTCTTTGCTTTCTTATCGGCGCAGGCCCAATTTGTTGATGAGCTCGCGATATCTTTTAACGTCGTTTTCACGAAGATACGTGAGAAGATTGCGACGTTTCCCAACCATTTTCAGCAGTCCACGACGAGAATGGTGGTCCTTCTTGTGCTGCTTCAAGTGGTCGTTCAAACTGTTAATCTGCTTTGTTAGTACAGCGATCTGTACTTCCGGTGAACCCGTGTCGTTTTCGTGAGTAGCAAACTCATGAATCAGGTTCGTTTTTTCTTCTTTTGTCAAAGCCACTTGCATTCACCTCCCAATCTAAAATCCCCTCAAGCTTCGCTGCCGCCGGTGACACGTACAGCCAAGCATGGGTTCTTATGACGATTTAAATCGTACTGATTTATAATACACGTTTACGCCATTAATTTCAAGGATCAACGGACAATCTTTTATGATCCTTTCTTTTTGTGAAAATAAGTACGTGTGTCTGCCTTATCTTTCTCCATTTGCTTGATTAAATCATCGGCATTGTTGAATTTCAGTTCTGGGCGCAAACGTTTGTACCATTTAATGCCAACTTTTTGATCGTACAGATCGCCGCTAAAATCAAGAACATGAACCTCAACCGTTTGAATGGCCGCTTCATGGCTATAGAACGTTGGCCGTAATCCAACGCTGCAAACCCCATTGAAAGGCTTCCCGTTCACGATCAATTGAACAACATAGACACCGTTAGCTGGGATCAAATAAGCCGCATCTTTTTCTACATTCGCTGTC
This sequence comes from Sporolactobacillus inulinus, assembly GCF_006539285.1. Classification (GTDB taxonomy): domain Bacteria; phylum Bacillota; class Bacilli; order Bacillales; family Sporolactobacillaceae; genus Sporolactobacillus; species Sporolactobacillus inulinus. Next base: position 97,230 of record NZ_BJMS01000006.1, on the reverse strand, counting down.
GGAAATCCGAGCGTGCGCCCGCGTTGATCACCGTGAACCACGATTCCCGTAGTTTGATAGGGTCGGCGCAGAAGCTCAGCAGCCTCCTCCACCGCACCTTTTTCCATAATTAGGGATCGAATACGTGTCGAACTGATCTTCTCGCCGAACAGTTCAACTTTTGGGACCATTGTATAGCTGAACATGCTTCGTGAATACTCGCCAATATTGTCCATATTCCCCATGGCTTTGCGACCGAATGTAAAATCGTATCCAGCAACAACATGCTTTGCATGAAGGCGAATCAAGTACTCATCCACAAAATTTTGTGGTGACAGTTGGCTGAGTGTCCGGTCAAATTTCACAAAATAGATCGTGTTCACACCAAGCTGCTCGAACAATTCAGCTTTGGCCGCATTGGGTGTCAGTTCTGCTTCCCGTTTTGAATCAGGACGCAAAACAACGGAGGGATGGGGGTAAAAGGTCATGACTGCAGCTTCCATGCCTTTTTCCTCAGCAATTTGAACAGCAGTCTTAATGACTTTTTGATGGCCCAAATGTACACCATCAAAGTAACCCAATGCGATTACTTTTTCCTTGCTGCCCATTTGTTCGATAAACGGTCGGCCATCTAAATAAACACACTCCATAACAGGCACCTTCACTTCTTGTAAACTCAAATTCCCGATTCTTACGATAGGACAGTCGAACTGTTTGCAAGAACCTTCTCCGGTTTTAACTTTTCCGGTTTCTGCGGATGACGCCGATAGATTGCCAGACATTCACTGTGCTTTGAAAAAACAGCATAAGGTCCGTCTCCAAATCCCTCTGGGGCTGTAAGTAATGCCCCATGAACAACTCTTTCCGCCGTCTGTTGATCAACAACCCAGTGATCCATGGAGCGCAAAGCAAATTCAAGTGGTTTAAGTACTGATTCAAAAGTATTCTCTTGAATGAATCGCTCAATTTCCTCAAAAGACACACAATCTCCACTTGAGAAAGGACCAGCTTGGATCCGAGTCATGTGGTGCAAATGCGCCGGATAGCCCATTCCTCGTCCAACATCAACGGCAAGCGTGCGAATATAGGTCCCTTTGCTACATGCCACTTTAAACGGAATATCCACAGAAAAAGATGCAGCATCGCTGTCCAAATCGAAATGATAAATCGTAACATGGCGCACAGGCGGTGTCACTGCAATTCCCTTACGCGCATATTCATAAAGCTTGCGGCCGTTGACCTTTACCGCACTGTACATCGGGGCCGTCTGCTCGATATCCCCAACAAAACGGGACAAAATCTTTTCAACATACGCGCGATCAAGATGCTTTTCAACAGGTATTGTTTCAATTACATCGCCTGTTGCATCTTCAGTTGTCGTTGATGAACCGAGACGGATCACACCCTGATATATTTTACTATAGTCTAATAAATATTGGGCGATTTTTGTTGCTTTTCCAAGACACAAGACTAAAACACCGTCGACGGCCGGATCAAGTGTTCCAGTATGACCGATCTTGCGGAATTTCAGCAGTTTTCTAAGCCGAAAAACGCAATCATGTGAGGTCATGCCCCTTGGCTTGTAAAGCGGCAACAAACCATTATACTCCGGCATCGCTCATCCTCCCGATTTTCATTCCTGATCCTTTTGCCAATCGTTACCCACATCGTTAATCTTTCCGATGTAGTTTATTAATCAGCTGATCAATATGACTTCCGTATTCCACAGATTCATCAACTTTAAAAGAAATTTCAGGCGTTTTCCGCAGGCGAATTCGTTTTCCAATTTCACTGCGTACGAATCCCTTGGCTTTATTCAATCCTTCCAGCGACGACTGTTTCTTATCGTCATCGCCAAGGACACTGATATAGACAGTGGCTTCCTGAAGATCTCCGGTCACATCAACGCCGGTTACCGTGACGAACCCGACGCGTGGATCTTTGATCCTGTTTCCGATAATGTCGCTCATTTCTTTTTTCATCTGTTCGGCGACGCGATGGGTCCTTAAGTTAGCCATGGGGTCACCCTCCTTCTTAAAACCATTCATAAATTGTATGAACACGTTCGATTTCTGTTCTAAAATCAATCAAAGAAAGTGCACGTGAAAGCTCGTGTTCGACCGCAGAACGTGCGCTGCCCACACAGGCAAAGGCAAGTTCGGTGTGCTGCCACGAATCTTGATAAGCGACTTCACTTGCAGACAGGTTGTGCCCGTGCACCGCTTTTCGAAGGATACTTTGAACAACAGACCGCTTCTCTTTCAAAGAATGTGCACTGAAAAGGATGCACTCACAGCGGACAACGCCAACGATCATTTCGGTTTAACTTCTTCCATCACATAGGCTTCCATTGTGTCGCCTTCCTTGATGTCGTTAAAGTTTTCCAATGTCACGCCACATTCAAAGCCTGCTTTGACTTCTTTAGCATCATCTTTGAATCGCTTCAGTGTGTCCACATGACCTTCGTAAATGACAACCCCGTCACGAACCAGCCGTATCCCGGCATCTCTTGAGATGAGGCCGCTTGTCACATAGCATCCGGCAATCGTGCCGATTTTCGACACTTTGAATGTTGTTCGAACATCCAGCTGGCCGATCACTTTTTCTTTGTATTCAGGATCTAGCATACCCTTCATTGCTGCTTCGATTTCATCAATTGCATCATAGATGACGCGATACAGACGGATATCAACGTTTTCTTCTTCAGCAACTTTTTGTGCATGATTATCCGGACGTACGTTAAATCCGACAATAATTGCGTTAGAAGCTGAAGCGAGGATAATATCCGATTCACTGATTCCGCCTGCTCCGGCATGAATGATGTTCACTTTCACACCGTCAACGTCGATCTTCTTCAATGAACCGGCCAATGCTTCAACTGATCCTTGAACATCCGCTTTGATGACCAGATTTATTTCTTTCATATCGCCTTCTTTGATCTTTTCAAACAGATCATCAAGGCTGACTTTATTCGTCGTTTGCTTGCGTTCGGTAATCAGCGCACGTTCTGCTCTGACTTCGCCAATTTGCCGTGCTTTTTTCTCGTCATCAAACGCAGCAAATTGATCACCGGCATGAGGCACATTATTTAATCCCGTGATTTCTACTGGTGTTGAAGGGGTTGCCTTCTTTACACGGCGACCAACATCATTGACCATGGCGCGTACACGGCCATAGGTGTTGCCGACAACGATTGGATCACCAATATGCAGCGAACCGTTCTGAACCAGCAAGGTTGCAATCGGCCCTTTTCCTTTATCCAGCTGTGCTTCGATAACAGCCCCTCTTGCTTTCTTTTCCGGGTTTGCTTTACATTCTTCCATTTCAGCAACAAGTAGAATCATTTCAAGCAGGTCATCAATGCCTGTACCTTTCTTGGCGGAAAGTTTGACGAAAATCGTGTCGCCGCCCCAATCTTCAGGAATAAGTCCTTGCTCAGAAAGTTCCTGCATGACATGGTCAGGATTAGCATTTTCTTTATCGATTTTATTAACAGCGACAATAATTGGTACCTTAGCTGCGCGAGCATGATGAATCGCCTCAATGGTTTGCGGCATGACTCCATCATCAGCAGCTACAACCAGGACAGTGATATCGGTAATCTCAGCACCGCGCGCGCGCATTGTCGTAAACGCAGCGTGCCCTGGGGTATCTAAAAATGTGATCTTCTTCCCATCATGCGTCACTTGATAAGCACCAATATGCTGCGTAATTCCCCCGGCTTCTCCTGCCGTTACTTTCGTATGGCGAATTGAGTCCAGCAAGGTTGTTTTTCCATGATCAACGTGGCCCATAATCGTAACAACTGGCGGACGGACAACGGCAGTTTCTTCATCGATTTCCAATCCTTCATCTTCAAAGCTTGCTTCGTCGACAACCACTTCATCCTCGACGGCAACGCCATAGCCTGCTGCCAGTAGTTCAATTGTGTCGCGCTCAAGATCTTGATTCTTGGTAGCCATAACGCCTAAAGCCATTAACTTTTTGATGATATCGGTGGATGGACGTCCCAGCTTTTCAGCAAACTGTCCAACCGTCAGAGAGCCGGATAATGTGATTTTTTCCGGAAGCTTGATCTCAAGATTTTGGCGGTTGGTTTGCTGCGCGCCTCTTCTGCGATTATTACGATTCCTTCCGAAGTTTCGGCGGCCGCCGGTTCGGCCGTTGCCGCCAAAACGATTGCGCTCATTATTATTATTATTATTCGCGTTTTGATTACGCCCGGATGATCTTCTGTTGCTGCCTTCTCCGGAACGATTGCCGTTCGACCTTGAATTTACTGGGTTATTTTTTACATGTGAAGTGGTTTGATTTGGTTTTTTTTCTTTAGTGTTTGTTTGATTCACTTTACCCTCTGCTTTACTTTTATTCGTTATATTTTGTGCAGATGCTCCTGCATGGCCATTCATTTTTCGATCCAATTGACTCATCGCGTTATCGGCGATGATTGACATATGGCTTTTTACTTGTATGCCAATTTCCCCCAATTTTGCTATAATAACCTTACTGGATACATGATGTTCTTTAGCATATTCATATACACGCATTTTACTCATATATTCACCCCCGTGATGATGGTCCGATCCTTTCGATCAGCTGGCCTGCGAATCCACTATCTGTGACCGCGATGATCACCCGCGAAGGTTGACCGATCGCCTGGCCAAGCACCTCTCTATCCGGTACGGTCAAAAGCGGAACGTGATAATAATCGCATTTATTCGTGATTGTTTTCTTTGTTCGGTCGGAAGCATCCGCTGCCAGTAAAACTGCCTTAGCCTTATTCTGACGAATTAACCGCAACACCGTTTCTTCGCCAGAACTCACCTTACCTGCTCGTTGTGCAAGGCCAAGAAATGACGCCCATTGATTACGATTGGGCATCTTCCGGGTGAGCCTCCAGATAAGCATTCATTTCATCGAAAACACGATCTGGTACGGCGACGCCCAAGTGTCTTGTGAGCAGGTTCTTGTCTTTTGCCTTTTGAATACAAGACGCTTTTTTAGAAAGATAAGCGCCTCGTCCATTTTTCTTTCCCGTTAGGTCAAGCAATACATCGCCTTCTGGCGAACGAACAATACGAAAAAGAGCCTTTTTTTCAGTGGATTCCTGGCAAACAATGCATTTGCGCATTGGAATTTTCCGCTGCTTCGGCATGAAAATCGCCTCCTTAATCTTGCTCGTTATCCGGAGATTTGTCCGTCTCAATTTCCGCTGACTCTTCGGCAGCTTGATCTTCTATTCCAGTTTCTGGAGACTCAGAAGCGGATTCTTCATCGAATAAACCAAGTTCTTCTGCCTCGGATTCGCTCTTAATGTCAATTTTCCATCCCGTCAGTTTTGCGGCAAGCCGTGCATTTTGTCCACGCTTGCCAATTGCAAGTGAAAGTTGATAATCCGGAACGATAACCGTAGTCGCCTTTTCTTCTTCATGAACCAACACTTTAATGACTTTCGATGGACTGAGCGCATTAGCGACATAGATTACCGGATCTTCAGACCAGCGAACAATATCGATTTTTTCGCCCTTCAATTCATCGACGATCGTTTGTACGCGAGCGCCTTTTTGCCCAACGCAAGCACCGACAGCATCCACTGCCGGATCTTCTGCATGAACGGCAATCTTTGAACGGTCACCGGCTTCACGCGAAATCGATTTAACTTCCACAGTGCCGTCGTAGATTTCCGGAACTTCCAATTCGAAGAGACGTTTCAACAACCCTGGATGGGTACGCGAAACAGTAATCATCGGACCCTTTTTGGCATCTTCTACTTTGGTTAAGTACACTTTAATGCGATCATGCGGATGATAGGTTTCATTTGGCATCTGTTCCGATTGCGGCAGCAGCGCTTCAACACGTCCGAGGTCAACATAAATGAACCGATGATCAATTCGTTGGACAATCCCGGTCATAATATCGTCTGCACGATCAATGAATTCTGAATAGATCACGCCGCGTTCTGCTTCACGAACGCGCTGCGTCACGACTTGCTTTGCTGTTTGGGCGGCAATGCGTCCAAAATTTCTTGGCGTTACCTCAATTTCAACAGTGTCCCCGATTTGATAGTGCGCATTAAGACTTTTCGCTTGTTCCAGCGAAATTTGAAGGTTTTTGTCCTCTACTGCTTCCGCAACTTCTTTTCTCGCATAAACCTTGATTTGTCCCAAACCTTCATTAATAGCTACCCGCACATTTTGTGCTTGGTCAAAATTGCGTTTATACGCTGAGATTAATGCTGCTTCCAAGGCATCAAGCAGAACTTCTTTACTGATTCCTTTATCTTTTTCCAGTGCGGTGAGCGCTTCGATTAAATCACTGCTCATTTTGTTCTCCCCTTCTTTTACGGCAGTTCTTTCCAAACTTATCGGCTGTATCAGCTTCCGTTGTTCTTATTTGCTATGCAATCGGCTTGCTTCCCGAAAAAGTCAATTGCGAACAGATTCCCATTCAAAGCAAGCAACACAACCTGTAAAAAGCCTATTTTATACTATAGGAAGGTATAGACATTTTATGGAAAATAGTATAAGCGCAACTAAGTCTTCGCCTTTCGTCAAAGGCTTGACGAAGCCAAGTTTTCTTTAAAAGATGATCGCAAGGCGACTGCTCGCAATCTTGTCAAAAGGAAGAGTCACATGAGCTACTCTTGTTTTGTTCTTGATTGCAAGTACAACGTAATCCTTGTTCACTTCAGTTAATTTACCTTCAAATACTTTATTGCCCTCGATCGGTTCATAAGTGGTCAAATGAACATTTTTTCCCAGAGCCTTTTCGAAGTCCTCGTACCGCTTCAACGGACGCTCGGCACCCGGTGAAGAGACTTCCAGAAAATAGGCTTCTTTTATGGGATCCTCTACATCAAGTGCCTCGCTCAGTTTTTCGCTGACCTCAGCGCAGGTATCTAGATCGACGCCGGAAGGAGAGTCGATAAAAACACGCAAAAAGCGGTTTTTCCCCTCTTTGACATATTCTATATCAAAGAGTTCCAGATTCATTTCTTGTAGAATCGGGGAAATCAACTCATCGGCCATCTTCGCGATAACGCTAGCCATTTTCAGCCTCCTTTTGAAAATGAAAGAGTGGGAAAATCCCACTCTTTGAGACGAACTATTTCCAGTATTTCCATAAACACTATATCATACCCGTCTAATCTAGGCAAGAAAAGCCAGGTTCAGAATAGCGATAATTGGTTTGCATCGGGCATTCCCTTCAGGCAACCTTGACCGTCAAGATATTCAAGAATTGTTTTTGAGATTTTGGCACGACGCTGCAGATCTTCTTTCGAAAGAAATTCACCGTCTTCCCGGGATTTGGCAATTGCCTTGGCAGCATTAGTCCCAACACCCGGAATCGCATTAAATGGCGGGATCAGGGTGTCCCCTTCTACGAGAAAACGCGTTGCATCCGAACGATATAAATCGACGGATTGGAAACTGAGTCCGCGTTCGCACATCTCAAGTGCTACTTCAAGCACAGTCAGCAAGCTCTTTTCTTTTGGCATCGCATCATTACCTTTTTTCTCAATTTCATCCATTTTTGCCCGTATCGCATCGGATCCTCTTTTCATCACATCGACATCAAAGTCATCCGCGCGAACACTGAAATAAGTTGCATAGAACAGAATCGGATAATGTACTTTGAAATAGGCAATACGGAATGCCATTAGAACATAAGCCGTTGCGTGTGCTTTCGGGAACATGTACTTGATTTTAAGGCATGAATCCAAATACCAACCAGGTACATCGTTTTCCTTCATCTCGGCAATCCAATCGTCATTTAATCCTTTTCCCTTTCGCACAGACTCCATGATTTTAAATGCGTGGGACGGCTCAAGGCCTTGGTGCATCAAGTCGATCATAATATCGTCGCGGCAGGAAATGACATCGCGAAGCACGCACGTCCCATTTTCAATTAACACTTGGGCATTGCCCAGCCAAACATCCGTACCGTGAGACAAACCTGAGATTTGAACCAATTCGGCAAAGGTCGTTGGTTTCGTGTCTTCGAGCATTTGCCGCACAAAGCGCGTGCCAAATTCAGGAATACCTAAACTGCCGGTTTTGCAGCGTATTTGTTCTGGAGAAACGCCCAGAGATTCAGTCGAACTGAAGATCTTCATGACTTCTTTGTCATCTTTAGGAATTGTTTTCGGATCGATTCCGCTCAGATCCTGCAGCATACGAATAACGGTCGGATCATCGTGTCCGAGTATATCCAATTTCAAAATGTTGTCATGGATTGAATGGAAATCGAAGTGTGTCGTTTTCCATTCGGCTGTTTTATCGTCGGCCGGATATTGAACCGGGGTAAAATCAAAGATCTCCATATTCCTTGGTACGACGACGATACCACCGGGATGCTGACCGGTGGTACGCTTTGCACCGGTGCATCCGGCTGCCAAACGGTCACGTTCTGCACCTCGAAGACTCTTGCCTGTATCCTCTTCGTACCCTTTTACATAACCATAGGCAGTCTTATCAGCAATGGTACCAATCGTTCCTGCGCGAAAGACTTTATCTTCACCAAAAAGAACTTTCGTATAATTATGGGCGACCGGCTGATAGTTTCCGGAAAAGTTCAAATCAATGTCAGGAACTTTATCCCCCTTAAAACCGAGGAACGTTTCAAAAGGTATATCATGCCCTTCCTTTGTCATCTCTGTTCCGCATTCGGGACAATTTTTATCCGGAAGGTCAAAGCCGCAGGCAACCGAACCGTCGGTAAAGAACTCAACATGATGGCAATTCAAACACAGATAATGCGGCGGAAGCGGATTAACCTCGGTAATCTCAAGCATTGTCGCTACGAGCGACGAACCAACCGATCCACGCGATCCTACAAGATAACCATCAGAGAGTGACTTCTTCACCAATTTGTGAGCAATCAAATAAATGACGGAAAACCCGTGTCCGATGATACTTTTTAATTCTTTCTCAAGCCGTTTTTCGACCATATCCGGAAGCGTCTCACCGTAAAGCTTATGTGCTCTGCCGTAGGTCTTTTCTTTAACCTCGTCTTCGGCACCGTCAATTGTTGGCGTGTATAACTTGTCCTTGACCGGCAATACTTCTTCAATTTGGTCAGCAATTGCATTGGGATCACTGACAACAACCTTTTCCGCCTTCTCCTCGCCAAGAAAACTCATGCAGTCCAGCATTTCATCCGTTGTTCGAAAGTGAACATCCGGCTGCGTTTGACGATTGAGCGGATTCCCTGCTTGAGAGCCGATCAGAATCTTGCGGTAGATTTTATCATGTTCGTCCAAATAGTGAACATCTCCGGTGGCAACAACCGGTTTGTTCATTTTCTCACCGAGCTTCACAAGCTTGACCATAACATCTTTAAGCGCCAGTTCATCGCGAACGATCCCTTTCTCGACAAGATGTTGATAGTTGGACGGCGGCTGTATTTCAATGTAATCGTAGAACTCAGCGACTTTTTCTGCCAGTTCCGCCGACTTCTGCATCATCGTTTCAAAAAGTTCGCCTTTATCGCAACCGGAACCGACCAGAATGCCCTCTCGATATTTCGTCAGCAATGAGCGCGGAATTCTAGGTACACGATAAAAGTATTTAACATGTGAAAGCGAGATCAATTTATAGAGATTTTTAAGTCCGATTTGGTTCTTCACGAGCAAAATAATATGCGACGGGCGAATCCGATCAAGATTTCCTTTACCTAGGTTATCATTTAATTGATCGTGATACTGCATGCCCTTTTCAGCCGCATCCTTCAGCATTTTCCAAGCGAGATAACCTGTTGCCTCCGTGTCATAGATAGCCCGATGGTGATGGGTAAGTTCGATGTTAAAGGCCTTACACAACGTATCGAGCTTATGGTTTTTAAATTCAGGATAGAGAAAGCGGCCCAGTTCGAGTGTATCAATAACTGGATTGTCCGCTTTTTCATACCCAAGCTTTTGGTAGGCAGTATTTAAAAACCCCATATCGAAGGTCGCATTATGAGCCACAAGCACTGCATCCCCGGCAAAATGCTTAAATTCCTGAACAACCTGATCTGCATCCGGTGCATCGGTAAGCATTTCATCCGTTATACTAGTTAACTCAATAATTTTCTGAGGAAGCGGGTGATGCGGATTTGCAAATTGATCGAATTTTTCAAGCACCTCGCCGTTTTTAATCTTAACTGCGGCAAGCTCGATGATCGTGTCATAAACCGCTGATAATCCGGTCGTTTCGACGTCAAAGACGACATAAGTTTCATCTGCGAGCTGACGGTGCGCTAGATTATAGGCGATCGGTACCCCATCATCAATAAGATTGGCTTCAACGCCATAGATTACTTTAACGCCGTTTTTCTGTCCGGCGGTATAGGCTTCCGGATAGGACTGGGCAACCCCATGGTCGGTAATCGCAATCGCTGAGTGCCCCCATTGTTTCGCTCTCTTGATCAAAGCTGACGCCGTAACCACTGAATCCATCTGGCTCATTACCGTGTGCGCATGAAGTTCGATGCGCTTATGCCCTTCTGGAGCAGTATCTTTTTTCACATCAGGGGTGATCTCCTCGATATCATTTGCGATCATCACCAAATCTCTGGCGAAGCTGTCATTCTGCACTCCGCCGCGCACTTTTGCCCACATTCCTTTATGCATTTGAGCAAACTTTGCAGCATCCTCTTTGTCTCTGGAGAAGACTTTGACCATGAGCGAATCGGAATAGTCGGTTATTTTAAACAGCAACAGCGTGCGTCCGCTGCGAAGTTCTCGCATCTCGGAGTCGAAAATATACCCTTGGATGGTTATGCGCCGTTCTTCATCCTGAATCGTCTCGATGGATACCGGTTCATCATGAATGTCGTAACCAATTTTGAATGGTCCTTGCGGTACATCGCCGCCCGCATGCTCCGTTTCCTTCATTTTCTGCATCTCAATCATTGCTTGCGCGACTTTCTGCTTATCTTCTGCTTCTCTTTGTTTTACAAATGAGTCATAAGCCTTCGTTCGTTCTTCTGAACTGACTTTAATTTCAAGCGAGATCGGCGGAAAACCAAAAGTACGTAACTTCTCGTTAAGTACCTTGGGCAATTTTCTTTTAATAAGCCCTGCTTCTGTATCGCTCGTCGTTGAAATCATCAGCTGCCGTTCATTTAGTTGCGGATTTTGCCGCTGCAAACATACTTTTAATGCCGGGAATTCATTGCATATACGTTCGCAAACCGGCTGCCAATAGTCGGAAAAAAAGTGTTCGGCACCTGAGGCATCGCGTACGTGCACAGTAAAAGTAATTTGTGATACGACTGCCTGAAAGTGCGCTTTCAGTCTTTCTTCCAACCATTCATAGACTTGGTAGGGGAGAATTCCGTCAAGGAGAAAGTCAAAATGCCAACGACGTTCCGAACGGAAAACAGACAGCTTATCGATTTCACCATGCGTAAAATAACGCTCCATCCACTCCGTCGGCACCTCAAGATGCTTGAGCAATAGTTCAAATCGATCCATTCCGTTTGTTGTACTCGTCATCACTGCTCGTCTCCTTTCTTTCTACAATTCTACTAAAACTATTGCTGAAATGCCATTGATTCTCGTATTCATCGAAACACAAATAAAAAAGGAGCTGGTCAGCTCCTCTAGAACAGAATAAAGACGAGATTAAGCAAGTGTGGTTAATAATTGTTTTACCGCATCAGAAAGCTGTGCAGTACTCGTTTCCACGCGCTCTGCGTCCTTTCTTGCGGCAAGCTCAACAATCTGCTCTGAAGCCCTTTTGCCGACAATGACTTGTACCGGACAGCCGATTAATTCACTTTCGGCGAATTTAACGCCTGGCCGTTCTTTTCGATCATCCCAAAGTACATCATAGCCTTCTTGAACAAATTGATTGTAGAGTTGCTCCGATAACGCCAGCTGATCATCTTTTTTTGGATTAACCGTTATTAAGTGAATGGTGAAAGGTGCCAGCGCTTTGGGCCAAACCATGCCCTCGTCATCATGATACTGCTCGCAGACAGCAGACAACGTTCTTGAAATTCCAATTCCATAACAGCCCATGATCAGCGGTTTCGCCTTCCCATCCATATCCAGATAAGTAGCGTTCATCGCTTCGGAATATTTGGTTCCGAGTTTAAAAACTTGTCCGATTTCAATGCCGCGAGCGAATTTAATGGCACCTTTTCCATCCGGAGATGGATCGCCTTCTTTAATGAAGCGAAGATCATCAAAGGATTCAATTGGGAGATCACGTGATGGATCAAGATGAAAATAAGTGCAGTTTTCCGCTTGATTATAATAAGCGGCGCGCGCCACATGTTTTAATCCATTGTCTGCAAAAACGCGTACCCCCTCTTCCGGGTGCATCACATCCTCATCCGACCCGGCTATCGACTCAATCAAATCGGTCCCAAGAAGATTCTTTACCTTAACGTCGTTGATTTCATCGGAAGCTTTCAAAAACACAACCGCTCGTTCGGTTCGTGTTTGGAACCAGTAGGCAGTGATTGCTTGATTCCCATCGACCTCTTGCTTACCTTCGACTTTTTCAAGAGGGAGCGTCTCGCCATCTTTCCCTTCTTCTTGATCAAGTACCGATGCCATTTCCAAGTTCGCTGCATAATCAGAGGTATCCGAATAGGCAATGGTGTCTTCACCAATTTCAGCAAGTGCCTGGAATTCATGCGTGTCCTTGCCGCCGATTGCTCCGGAATCTGCAAGGACTGCGCGAAACGTTAGCCCGCAGCGTTCAAATATTCTGCAATACGCATGGTACATTGCCCAATAGGCTTCATCCAGACTCTCGGCAGAGTCGTGAAAGGTATAGGCATCTTTCATGATAAATTCGCGACCGCGAAGCAGACCAAAACGCGGCCGTTTTTCGTCACGAAACTTCGTTTGAATCTGGTACAGGCTCATTGGCAGCTTTTTATACGTATTTAAATAATCGCGCACAAGACTTGTGATTAATTCTTCACCAGTTGCACCAAGTGCAAAAAAACGGTCATGCCTGTCTTTTAGGCGCATCAATTCAGGACCGTACACGTCCCAGCGTCCAGTTTCATGCCATAATTCTGCTGGCTGCATCGCAGGCATAAGCAGTTCCTGGGAACCCGTACGATCCATTTCTTCGCGAATAATTGCCTCAATTTTTTTTATGACCTTGTAACCAAGCGGTAGATAGGAATACACCCCGGAAGCATTTTGCCGTATGTAACCGCCGCGCAGCAGCAGACGGTGACTGGCAGACTCGGCGTCTGCCGGCGTTTCTTTCATCGTTGGAATAAACATTTGGCTTTGTTTCACTAGTGACCACCTCAAATCGTTTCAGTCTCTTTTACGAAAATTGTTTTCATCTATCGTGTAAAGAGGTTTTGCAAATCGTTCCAAGTCACAAGCAGCATCAAGATCATCAGAAATGCAAAACCAATAAAATGAACGAGTGCCTCTTTTTGCGGTTCAATTGGTTTGCCGCGTAGAGCTTCAAAAATGATGAACATGAGTCGCCCGCCATCTAGTGCAGGAAGCGGCAGCAAGTTAATCACCGCTAAGTTGACACTTAAAAATGCTGTCCAATTCAAAACAAGAAATAAACCTTGTGAAACCACTTCTCCAGTCGCATTGTATATGCCCACAGGACCTGCTAAATTGTTTAAATCAAACCCCCCGGAAACCAACATTTTCAAACCAACAAACTCCATTTTTATCCAATAATAGGTTTGACTGAATCCTGCACCGATTGACGCAGCAAACGAATGAATCGTAGGCTGATAAACGCCGATAACGCCTTCAGCTTTTCCATTGGTACCCTTCCGTTCTCCGGTCATCAGTTCGATTTGCTGCTGGTGCCCGTTTCGTTCAACGGTCATTTCGATCTTTTGCTTTGGATGTTTACTCACATATCCGGCAATATCTTGCCAACTATTTATGCCTTGACCATCAATTTGCAGGATACGGTCTCCGGACGCTAATCCGTATTTCTGCGCAGAATAGCCATCGATAACTGTTCCAAGCTGAGGCTGATTCGACGGTACGCCTTGAATGCTGAAATAAATGATGAAAATCACGACCGCTAGTACAAGATTCATAAACGGACCAGCAAAAATAGTCAGAAAGCGTGCGAGCAGTGGTTTTGAGGCAAACTGCCGGTCGTGCGGTGCAATCTGAAAATCCTGATGATCCGATACATAGGTTGCCTGGCGGTCAATCGCATAACGGATCAGTGGTCCGTTTTCCTCTTCGTAACCTGTTAAATAGAGTTCCTTATCAAGGTCGCAATGTTCAACCGTTAGAAAGCGAGCATTTGGATATTTTTCTAGGTGGTCGCTGACAATCCGTGTCACCTGATTTCGATCGTTCAGGAAAATCCCGATACTTTGTCCCGGCTTGACCTCAAAAGTTTCCGGGTCTTCACCCGCCATGCGCACATACCCCCCGATTGGAAGCAAACGCAACGTATATACGGTTTCTCTTTTTTTAATCGCAAAAAGTTTCGGTCCGAAACCGATCGCGTACTCCCGGCACAAAATACCGGAGCGTTTTGCGACAATGAGATGACCGAGTTCATGGATTGAGACAAGCAGTCCGAAAATGATCACAACGATAATCAACGTTTCCACGAGAAGACACCTCTGTCTTTAGTTTATTTGCTCCTTGACAAAAGCGCGTGTTTCTTTGTCAACAGCTTCAATCGTTTTTAAATCAGGATCTTTAATGACATGATGGTTGGTCAAAGCCCTCTCCACATAGCGCTCAATATCCAGAAAGGCAATTTTTCCAGCTAAAAATGCCTGAACAGCTGCTTCATTCGCTGCATTCAATACGGTTGGCATCGAACCTCCCGTTTTCCCTGCATGATAAGCTAATGATACACATGGAAAGCGGTGCGTGTCCATTTTTTGAAAATGCAAACTGCCGATTTCAGATAAATTCAGCGTTTTTGTTTGCTTGAGTGTTAACCGGGAAGGATAGGTAAGTGCATACTGAATCGGAACGAGCATACTCGGACATCCTAGCTGTGCAATGACACTATGATCAGCATATTCAACTAATGAATGAACAATACTCTCCCTGTGAATAAGCGTATCAATTTTTTCATAGGGCAAATCAAACAGCCAATGCGCTTCAATGATTTCTAAACCTTTGTTCATCATAGTCGCCGAATCAATGGTGATCTTTGCGCCCATCGACCAGTTTGGGTGATTAAGGGCATCTTTAACCGTAACTCCGGCAAGTTCATCGCGCGTTTTGTCTCTGAAACTGCCGCCAGATGCAGTAATGATAATCCGTGAAATAGCTGATCGGTCCTGGCCTTGCATCGATTGGAAAATCGCCGAGTGCTCACTATCTACAGGTAGGATCGGAACACCCAATTTTTTCGACCGTTTCATCACAATATGTCCCGCCGTAACCAGCGTTTCCTTGTTTGCAAGACCAATCGTTTTACCGGCTTCTATTGCTGCAAGTGTTGGTTCGAGACCAATACTACCCAGTACTGCATTAATCAATAGATCGCTGTCAGGATGAACGGCTGCTTCGATCATCCCTTCAATCCCGTAAACCAGACGAGTGGAAGAATCCAATTGGATCTTCAGTCGATCCGCCACCTGTTTATTTTTAACAGCTACCAAATCAGGCTTAAACTCATGGATGAATGGGAGTGCGGTTTGAATATTCTCGCCAAATGCCATTGCGGCAAGTGCAAATTGATCCGGATGCTCGCGAAGAATTGCAAGCGTTTGGGTTCCCACCGACCCTGTGGCACCAAGCAAGCTGATTTTTTTCATCAACCATTCCTCCTCAAACGATGAATCCTAAAACGTAAAGCAAAGGGAGTACAAAAATTAAACTGTCAAAGCGGTCGAGCATGCCGCCATGCCCCGGTAAAATCGTTCCTGAATCCTTAATCTTATAGTGGCGTTTTATTGCAGATTCCACTAAATCACCGATTTGCCCAAATACGGAAATAATGAGGCTGATTCCAATTAGGACAGGCCAGGTAAGTTCCAATTCCGGACCCGCGATCCACTTAAACAGCAACGCAATCAAAATGGCGATAAGCACAGCACCTACTGCACCTTCTCGTGTTTTCTTCGGACTGATTACAGGCGCGAGTTTATGCTTGCCGAATTTTCGACCAACGAAATAAGCACCGCTGTCGGTTGCCCAAATCAGAACTTGTACGAGCAATATAAGAAGCAAGCTATCTAAACGGAGCCGAACAAGTAAATAGAATGGAATCCCTATGTAAAACACCGACAAGAAGAGGTACGCAGCGTCTGCAAATGTAAAAGCGGAACGTCGCAAGATCATCAGTGTCAGTATCAGTAAAACGAAGAGCGCAGTCATTCTCATCCATAATCCATCTGCTATAAGTGAAGAACGAACGGAATTTAGAACAAGAGCGGCCACCGCCAGTCCGCCAAGGATAACTTCTGGGAAAGCAACGTTCATTTTGCTCAATTTAACTAATTCAAAATAACTCATTACAGCAATGGCTGCAGATAGCAACGCGAAGGGCAAGGAACCGATCCAAAGAAGAACAAGATAAAAAGCGCCTGCCAGTAAACCGGTTGTAATACGCTGTTTCAAGAATTTTCGCTTCCTTCCACGAGCCCACCGAATCTGCGCTGCCTGCTTGAATATGCTCGAACAGCATCTTGAAGACTCTGCTCACTAAAGTCCGGCCAATACTCTTCAGAAAAATAAAGTTCCGTATAAGCGAGTTGCCACAACATAAAATTACTTAAGCGAATCTCTCCACCGGTTCGAATCAAGAGGTCAGGATCAGGAAGAGCGGGACTGATCATATGATCGGCAATCATTTTTTCATTAATGTCCTCTGGGCTGTGTGCTTCGCGAATAATTTTCTTTACAGCTTGAACGATTTCATCATGGCTGCCGTAATTCAAGGCAAAATTTAAGACTAAACCGGTATTCGACTTCGTCTTTTCTATTGCGTCATTTACCGCTCTCAATGTATAAGCAGGGAGGCGGGATAAATCGCCCATTGCTTTCACTTGGACATTTTGTTCAATCAGTTCCTTTAAATAGGAATTCAAGAATTGCTGCGGCAGCTTCATTAAAAAGTCGACTTCTGCTTTTGGACGCTTCCAGTTCTCAGTAGAAAAAGCATATAAGGTGAGCACTTTAACACCTAAGCGATCCGCTTCCTTCGTCACCCGTTTTATGGTTTTCATTGCTTCACGATGGCCGGCAATGCGCGGAAGCCCACGTTTTTTTGCCCATCGACCGTTGCCGTCCATGATGATGGCCACATGGTTCGGTATGCTTATCGATTTTGTGTCTTCATGCTTCGGCATAGCCGTTCTTCCTTTATTTAAGGAAAACTTTTCAAACATTGATTTTCCCCCAGTACTGATGCTGCGTACCTTTGGATACAATCAACAGATCGTGCTGTCCGGTGCGCTGCCTGTTTGGTTGTGCCCCTTTAGATGTCCATCATTTCCTTTTCTTTGTCCGCTGCCAGTTGATCAACTGCTTTTATTGTTTCATTGGTCAACTTTTGAATATCGTCCTCAGCTTCATGAACATCATCTTTTGTCAATTCGTTGTTCTTGGCCATTTTCTTCACTTGATCATTTGCATCGCGGCGTACATTGCGGACGGCAATTTTTGCCTCTTCAGCCATTTTACGAACCATCTTCACCAAATCGGCACGTCTTTCTTCGGTTAAAGGTGGAATTGCAATGCGGATAACCTGACCGTCGTTCGTCGGTGTGACGCCGAGATCAGACTTCAGAATACCCTTTTCAATGTTAGGCAGTGCAGTCCGATCATAAGGTTGGATGAGCAGAAGCCGAGCTTCAGGAACCGTGATTGAAGCAACCTGATTCAGCGGTGTTTCTGCTCCGTAATACTCAACCGTCACTTTATTTAGTAACGAAGGGTTTGCTCTTCCTGCGCGCACCGTTACCAGTTCGCGTTGAAACGCTTTAACCGCCTTACCCATTCGTTCTTGTGCATCTTTAAAAAGCTCTGTTTGAGCCATGATTTATCGCCCCTTTACAACTGTGCCGATATCTTCGCCAAGCACAGCACGTTTAATATTTCCTTCTTCTGATAATGAAAAAACAACAAGCGGAATATCATTATCCATGCTTAGAGATGAAGCCGTTGAATCCATAACTTGAAGTCCCTCATTCAAAACACGCAAGTAAGAAATTTCCTTATATTTCTTCGCACTTTTGTCGACTTTTGGATCCGCTGAATAAACACCGTCAACATTATTTTTTGCCATCAAGATCACGTCTGCTTCAATTTCAGCCGCTCTCAACGCCGCTGTTGTATCCGTTGAAAAATAAGGATTTCCTGTTCCCGCGGCAAAAATAACGACACGGCCCTTTTGCAGATGTCGGATGGCACGTCTGCGAATATAAGGTTCAGCAACCTGCCTCATCTCAATAGAGGTTTGTACACGTGTTTCAACACCAATTCCTTCAAGGCAATCCTGCAAAGCAAGTGCGTTAAGCACCGTCGCAAGCATGCCCATATAATCGGCCTGGGCACGATCCATTCCCATTTCGCTGCCTGCTTTTCCTCTCCAGATGTTTCCAGCACCGCAAACAATGGCAACTTCTACACCGAGATCGACAACTTCCTTTACTTGCTTCGTAATCGATCGGATCACGCTTGGTTCAATGCCGAAACCGCCTGTACCTGCAAGGGCTTCTCCACTTAATTTTAAAATGACCCGCTTATAAATCGCCTTTTTCGGCATGTTCCTGCACCTCTCGTTGGATGATTTTTAGAAAACTTGGCTTTGCCAAGCCTCTGGCGAAGGCAAAGGCTTAGTTGCACTTACACTCGTTTCCTTAAATCTTTTATTTTCTTACTTTCTTACCAGTGTAAAAAATGGGACACGTTACCCGTGCCCCATTGTGATTACCTGCTCTGTTTCATCGGGTGTTGAAAACCGTATCAGCGGTTTTTATGACGGTTGTTAAATCGATCGCCGTTCAACAGTCACCTTACAGGCGCAATTAGTGTTTCATTTGTGCTTTTACTTCATCAACAAAGTTATCTTCTTTCTTTTCAATTCCTTCGCCGACTTCAAAACGCACGAATGAAAGAACATCCGCATTCTTGCTTTTCAAATATTCTTTAACGGTCACATCACCGTCTTTAACAAACGACTGATCCACAAGACAGATTTCTTTGAAGAATTTTTTCAATCGTCCACCAACCATTTTTTCAACGATATTGGCCGGCTTGCCTTCGCCAAGTGCTTCTTGTGTCAGCACTTCTTTTTCATGAGCAACAACGTCAGCAGGGATTTGATCTTCCGTCAGATATTGTGGACGAATTGCAGCGACATGCATGGCAATATCCTTCGCTGCCGTCTCATCAGAGCCTGTCAATTTCGTCAGAGCGGCGATACGGCCGCCCATGTGCAGGTAGGAACCGAAAACTTGATCATCAGTCTTCGTCTCAACCGCAAAACGGCGTAAGCTGATCTTTTCGCCAATTTTAGAAATAGCGGACGTAATCAAATCGTTAACAGTAGCCCCTGAAGCTGTCTTCTGAGTCAGTGCTTCTTCAACAGAGGCAGGCTCTTTATCAAGAATGTGCTGTGCTAATGTATCAATCAAGGCTTTGAATTCAGCATTTTTCGCAACAAAATCGGTTTCCGAGTTGACCTCAAGAACAACGGCCTTGTTCCCGTCGATTTTGATTTCAGCCAAACCTTCGGAAGCGACACGCCCGGATTTCTTAGCAGCCTTTGCCATTCCTTTTTCACGAAGTACATCGATCGCTTTCTTGATATCACCTTCTGCTTCTGCGAGTGCGCGTTTGCAATCCATAATTCCTGCACCCGTCAGTTCACGTAATTCTTTTACTTGCTTTGCACTAATTGCAGCCAATGGGAATCCTCCTTTGATGGTGAAGCGGTTTGTTTTCGTGAAAAGAGTGATAAAGGGCTAGCCCCTTATCACCCCATTAAGTCATTACTTGCTCATTATTCCGCTTTAACCGGTTCTTCTTCAACTTTTCCTGTTTGTTCCGGTTGAGCTGAGGCTTCTTCTGTTTCTTCGCCTTGATTAGCTTCTAAAACAGCATCCGCCATTTTTCCGGTGAGTAATTTCACAGCACGAATTGCATCATCGTTGCCTGGAATGATTACGTCGATTTCATCCGGATCGCAGTTTGTATCAACAATTGCGATGATCGGAATATTCAACTTGTGTGCTTCGGCAATCGCAATCCGTTCTTTGCGCGGATCAATAACAAAAAGTGCTTGTGGAAGACTTTCCATATCTTTGATTCCGCCTAAGAACTTTTCAAGACGTGCTAATTCTTTTTTAAGCCCGACAACTTCTTTTTTTGGGAGCACATCAAATGTGCCGTCTTCTTGCATTTTTTCGATATCTTTCAAACGTTTGATCCGTTTTTTTATCGTCTCGAAGTTGGTCAGTGTACCGCCGAGCCAGCGTTGATTTACATAGTACTGACCAGAACGTTCCGCTTCCGCTTTCACAGAATCTTGTGCTTGTTTCTTTGTACCAACGAAAAGAATTTTTCCGCCGTCAGCCGCAATATCTCTGACGAAGTTGTAGGCTGCTTCGACTTTTCGTACGGTTTTCTGAAGATCGATAATGTAGATACCGTTTCTTTCCGTAAAAATATACGGCTTCATTTTTGGATTCCAGCGACGCGTTTGGTGACCGAAATGAACACCGGATTCCAGTAATTGTTTCATTGAAATAACTGCCATGAATGTGTTGCCTCCTAATTGTGGTTTTATTCCTCCGCCCGTGTCATTTTCGTGTGCGACTGAGCATGGCGCTCAGCACCCGCGCATAAATCAACAGACGTGTGTGATTGACACCAAACGTAACTATACCATACTCTGCAGTGCATGGCAAGATTCGATTAATTTTTTCCATGCATTCGGAGCAGAAGTTCAATTTCGCCTTTTCCGCGTTTCATTTTTTTTGCGATTTCCGTAATTGATTTCCCTTCTTCTTTAAGTTTCATTGCCTGAACATAGGGGGACTCTTCGATGTGGTCCTGGATCGAATCAATCGGCGGCATCCATTCATGCTCTGGCTCACTTCCGGTTTGTTTTTTGGAGCCCAAACCCTGATCCTTACCGACATTATTCAGGACTGCTTCAAACGTTTTTTCTTTTGTTGTCCCACTTTTCTTTGCACCGTTGCTTGTTTTGGGGGCAGTCACAATCGGTTTGTCACTCTGGTCCTGACCTGCTTCACGCGTTTCCGTGCTCACATTCGTGAAAAGCTCCCGAACCGCTTCAAGAAATTGCTCATTCTCATGGCGCACCGCTTGAATATGCTCGGCAAGCAGTTGTTCGGACTCCTGCACATTTTGTTCTGAGCGCGTCTTTTGCAGTACTTTAATTCTTTGGTACAGATAAAGGATAAGATAAAAAGCTAAAAGAAGCAGCACGAAATTCAAAGTAATCCAAAATGCTGACAATGAATTCACCTCGCTTTATTTGATGATTAAGCATAATGCTCTTTTCCAGTTAAATAGTTGCGTAATTTAAGCAGTGCTTTACTGTGGATTTGTGAGATTCGGGATGTAGAGAGATTCAACACGTGACCGATCTCAGTTAAAGTCAGTTCTTCATAATAGAAAAGAGAAACCACGAGACGCTCTTTTTCACTCAGTTTGTCGATTTCCTTTGCAAGCTGCGCATGTCGTTCTTCTTCAAGGACATGTTCTTCCGGAGAATCGGAACGTGTATCTTCAATTGCATTCGCACCAGACTCTCCATTATCTGAACCGCCGTCATCAAGAGACAGCAAGTTTGAAAACAAACTCTCCGATACAACCTGCGACACTTCATTAACCGTCATTTTACACAGCTTTGCAACCTCTTCAAGGGTGGCAGAACGCATCTGATTTTGCTCAATCTTCTCGACTGCTTTCTCAATTCTTTTGCTCTTCTCACGCATTGATCGCGGCATCCAGTCCGCTTTGCGCAGCCCGTCCAAGATGGCCCCGCGGATGCGAAACGATGCATAGGTATCAAATTTAAGGTCCCGATTGTGGTCAAATTTCTCTAGGGCATCGTAGAGACCGAGCAGTGCAAAACTTTGCAACTCTTCCCTGTCCACATTGCGCGGCAATCCGGCACTAATCCGCTGCACATGATACGTTACAAGGGGCATGTAGATTTCCAGAAGACAATTTGCTGCCTTTCGGTCACGAGACTGAATCCAGCGCTCCCAACAAATTGATTCCAAAGCTTCTGATTTTTCCAGTTCTCTCCCCTCCTTTGAACGATCTTAGATTAAATGGCTACCTCGAAACAGGGCGTGAATCGCCAGCCTGCAAGAATCGCAAAAAAATTCGACCGTTCTGCCGTAATCTTTACCAATTTCTTCGCTAATAATCGGTATATGAAAAGCCCTTAGCTGCGCTTTGACTGCTTCGATATTTCTCGTTCCTATACTCTCCATGGATTGAACGCGAGTCGTTCGGAACATTTCTGCTCCTCCAGCCATTTTTGCCTTCAGCTCGGAGACCGGGCAATGATAATACTCTGTAAGTTTTGTCACAAGCATCGGTATCGCCGTATCTGCGTATTTTCCCGGTGGATAGATCGTTGATCGTGAGAATGATGAGTCAGGCAGCATAACATGAGCCATCCCCGCAGTTTGCGTTTGCTGATGATAGATCACGACTCCGACACAAGAACCTAAACCAAGTGTCTTTAAAGACTCTGGATGGATGGCAAACTTGATTTCCGAGATACCGACATGAATCACTGAGAAAACTTCCCTTCCACCCGCTCGAAAATAACGTCAAGAGAATCGGGCAGCGGCAGAAATAGAAATTCTCCATTCAGCTGATGTCCTTTTTGCCGATCAAAAACAACAGCATCAATGAGAAGCGCAAACTCATCATAAAGTGATAATTCAACAAGTCCTTCACTCAATATGGCCCCAGCCATATCCACCGAAATAACCGGAGGAGATTGAATAAACGCAACATTCAAAAACGAGGACAGCGCCGACAAATAGGACCCGCAAAGAATATTGCTGACCTCATAAAATGCCGAACTGCCAATCCCATCATCACAAATATTGCCCTGAGGAACAAGCTCCTCAATCAACATATTTGCCTGATCAATGGCAAACATGACGAAAAAGCAGCCTCTGATCCCGCCTTTTACTTGGATCAACGAAGCAGCAACCTGTTGTTCTGCTTTGCCGTCGATCAGCTCAGCAATAGACTGCAAGCGTACGGACGGAATGCACAGATCAATCGGCTTCTTTAACATAATGGATAGTGAAGTCGCAGCATGCGATGCACCAATGTTTGCTGATTCTTTTAGCAAATCAAGGTGTCGACCGTCAAGCTGATTCAGATGGTTCATGCTTCAACTCCGTTTGCGCGCAATGCGGCAACATCATTTTGATTCAGCACCTGCTTCAAATTCAATAACAGCAATAATTGGTCTTCACCGATTTTCGCCACAGCGCTCAGGTATTTCGCCGATGACCCGCCGATCATTTCCGGTGCCTGTTCCAGCTGGTCCGCATCAATGTCCAGTACCTCTTTTGATGAATCGACCAACAATCCTACACTCATCTCATCTTGCTCAACAACAATAATTCGGCTGTCGGGTGTGATCTTAGAATGCCCCATTTGAAAACGTTCACGTACATCAATGATTGGCGTAATAATACTGCGCAAATTCATCACACCTTTTACGAAAGGAGCTGCATTTGGAAGGCGCGTGATACCGTCGACCTTTTCAATAGACAACACCTGTTCAACCGGAACGCCGTAGGTTTCGCCGTTCATTTCAAACAAAATTACTTTTAGTTGCTTCTCCTGACTCATCATCGGTTTTCCTCCTTAAGCTTTTTCCTTAATGGTTTTATTGGTTTCAATCAGCCTCTGACAATCAATAATTAATGCAGCTCGTCCATCACCAAGAATGGTTGTTCCTGAGAAACCCGGCACCTTCTCAAGATATTTTCCGAGCGGTTTTACAACAACATCTTGATAGCCAAGCAGTTGGTCCGCCGTCAAAGCGACCTTCTTCTCACCATGGCTGAGGATCACAACCGCACCACTGTTTTCTGAACCCTCCCGTTTATCTGTTTTACGGTCAGGAACGGCAAAGTAATCAGCAAGTGAGACAAGCGGAATGACGCCTTCGCGATAGTCCATAACCGTTTGATCGTGGATGGTGAAGGTTTTAACCTGTCGTTTTAATGCCGTTTCTGTGATGGACGTGATTGGTACGGCATAAGTTTCCTCGCCGGTTTGAACAAGCAGTGCATTAATAATTGATAAGGTCATCGGTAATTTCACCGTAAATGTGGTTCCTTGATCGGGAGTTGAGACCACTTCAACGGTTCCATTGAGTGATTGAATTTTGCTCTCAACAACATCCAGTCCTACACCTCGTCCGGAAATGTCGGAGATTTTATCGGCAGTACTGAATCCTGAGGCAAAGAGCAAATGATCAATCTGATTTTCGGTCATTGTACGTGCTTCTTCCTCTGTCACCACGTTTTTCTCAATTGCTTTGGCAAGCACTTTTTCTCTGTTAATTCCAGCGCCGTCATCCTTGATTTCAACAATGACTTGGTTTCCATTGTAATAGGCAGCAAGTGTTAACGTCCCTTCTGGGTTCTTCCCCTTTGCCTCTCGCAGGGCGGGTGATTCGATGCCATGGTCCATCGAATTGCGGATCATGTGCATCAGTGGATCGCCAAGTTCTTCGATCACCGTTCGATCCAGCTCGGTATCTCCGCCCTTCACAACGAAATTAACCTTCTTATTTAGTTCCTTCGAAAGACTCCGCACTAATCTTGGAAAACGATTGAAGACCTGTTCAATTGGCTCCATTCTTAAGTTGAGCAACGTCTCTTGCATTTGATTCGTCACACGCTTGATTTTCTCCACTGTATCGCTTAAATCAGAATGATGATTGTCCGAAGCGATCCGTTCAAGGCGCCCACGATCAATCATTAGCTCCTCAAATAGATTCATTAATTGATCAATACGATCAAGATTTACCCGCAACGTTTTCGCGACGGCAACCGGCTTTTTCGCGGATGTAGCGGATGCGCGCGACGTTTGATTGCGTTTCTTTTCAGTCGATTCGGTTTGTTCTTTTTGCGATTGTTGTGGCGCACGTTGTTCTTCTATTTCCGAAATAGATGAAACGTCAACAGCAGCGATTTCCGAGATTGCTTCGATCTTTTGCTTGAGCTTCTGCCCTTCGCACTCAACTGCTGCGAGGTAAACCAGTTTTTGATCAAATTCTTCTTTTTCAATCGCTTCGGTTGCAGGCCGCGTAGCAAGGATTGACCCTTCTTCCTCCAAAGCATTAGCAATCATATAGGCGCGCGCGGCTTTCAACACACAATCCTTATTCAAGGTAACTTGTAGTTCATAGACCTTTAAATTTTGATCGAGTGCTTGTTTCATATATGCTTTTTCGTAGTCTTCCAGTTTCAAAAAATGGGTTTGAGCATCGTTTTGCTGCTTCATTGTCCCACCATTCGAAGACTTGACCGTTTCCGATTTTGATGCATCCTTTTTGCCCGTAAGCGCTTCAAGCTGTTCTTTCGTCTCCGATACATCCCGTGCATCCGATCCGCCTTGCTCAATTGAATCGATCATCGCTGCCAAATGGTCCAATCCTTCAAAAAGAACATCAACCATGTCCCGAGACGCCGTGATCTTTTTGTTGCGCAATGCATCGAACACATTCTCCATAGTATGGGTGAGTTCCATCATGTTGTTAAAGCCCATTTGTCCGGAACTTCCTTTTAGCGTGTGAGCGGATCGAAAGATGCTGTTCAGAAGTTCTGAATCATCCGAACGCTCTTCAAGCGTCATGAGCTGATCATTTAGATTCTGCAGATGTTCCCTTGCTTCATCAAGAAATATACCTAAGTATTGACTCATATCCATGCTTAATCGTCTCCCCGTAATCCGAATTGTCTACAGATCGCATCGGCAATATGGTAAATAGGCTGAATCTCATTCACGCGACCTGTTTCGATTGCTGCTTTCGGCATGCCGAACACGGTGCAGGTTTCTTCCGACTCAGCAATCGTATGTACATGTTTTCCTGCTTCGTATAACTCAAGAACACCTTTCGCACCATCTTTGCCCATACCGGTCAATAGCGCAACGATAAACGAATACCCTTGCAGTTTGGCAAGTGAACGCAAGGTGACGTCAATCGACGGACGCACACCGTTAACAGGGGGACTTGAGGACAAGTCGACGCAAAGATGATCCTGTTCATTGCAACTGACGCATAAGTGCAGGCCGCCTGGAGCTATGTATACATGGCCACTTTTAAGAATTTCTCCGTTCACCGCTTCCTTTACCGGTAGTTTCGCATTTCGATTTAGCCGATCGGCAAGCGATTTTGTGAATTTGGGCGGCATGTGTTGGATGATCAAAATTGGCGCCGGCAAATGCTCGCTCAATTGCGGAATAACCGCTTGCAAGGCCTTCGGACCCCCTGTTGAAGAACCAATGATAATAAGCTGTGAGTGATTTTGAATATCTCCGGAACCGCTCAGATCTTCCCACTGGTATATTTGTGCCGCATTGTTTGTTTCCTTCCTCACTGTCGCTGATTCCGCAGCCTGCCTGATCTTTATCCGCAACTCTGTTTCAATACGTGCAATATCGGACGGTTTTCCCGAAGGCTTGCATATAAAATCAAAAGCACCGCTACTGATTGCTTCAATGACGTAGTTTATTGTTTCATTTGACGCTCCGCTTAACATAATGGTTGGCGTTGGTCTTGTGCTCATAATCTCATGCAATACAGCTAACCCGTCCCGATCTCCAGGTAAGATAATATCAAGAGTGATTACATCTGGCTTGAAGCGGATTACTTTTTCCAACGCATCCGCACCATTCCGAGCCGTAGCAACGACTTGCAGCATCGGATCCTCTTCAATCATTGCTTTGATCGTTTGACGCATAAATGCAGAATCATCCACAACCAGCACTTTGATTTGCTTCATCCCTGATGCCTCCCAATGAGTGCTAAATACTTTCTGACTTTTTCTCCGAACGTACGCTCATGCGCAGTGAATACCTTCTGACCGGATTGTAAAAGAAAGGAACGGGCAAGTAATCGCATTTGTACGCTGTAGCTTGCATTAGGAAAACTGCGCATGCACGGTTTTTGACGGCGTACAGACTGGGATAGTTCATCATCTTTTTGCAGCGAAGCAAGCCATGACGGCGACGCACCTAAAAAGCGAGCAGACGTTGAGGACAGGCGCCGCCACGTCTTCATTCCTTCACGCCGATCCAAGGTTTGATTTACAACAGCCATAATCTGCAAATCTTGTTTTATGGAATAAACCAATTTCATCAATGAATAACTATCAGCGATTGCCGGTGGTTCTGGTGTTGTGACGAGAATCATGCGATCAACGGCAAGCAGAAAATGCAACAGATCCTCCGACGCACCGGCACCAAAATCAAAGAGAATAAAATCATATTGAGCTCTTGCAATTTGAAGCTGCACAATAAATTGATTCAGATACTCAGGGTTTAATCGAAAAAGTGAACCAAGACCTGTACCGCCGGCGATAAAAGATACTTGCGAACTCACCTGCACGCAAACCTTCTGAAACGATGATTGATGCTGCAGCGCATCGACAATGTTGAAATGCGCTGCTTGTCCCATCAGTTGCTCGATATTCCCCATACCTACATCGAGATCAATAATTAACACCTTTTTTCCGAGCTCGCCAAGTGCCCATGAAAAATTGACACAAAAAACGGATTTACCGACGCCGCCTTTACCACTGGCGATGCCAATCACTTGTGCTGTTTTGGTTTCACGTTTTTCATGAAAAATGCGCATTCTCAAATTTTCTGCTTGATCATTGACCATCTGAACCACCCAATAAATGATTAATCAAATTCCCAACATGCGCTTTCTGAAGATCATCCGGAACTTCTTGACCATTTGTCATATAAGCAATGTTTAACCGTGGATGTTGCAGCAAAATACTGATCAATGTGCCGTAAGTTGCGGTTTCATCGACCTTTGTAACGATAAGTTGTGATACATGAAGCGACTCAAACTGATTAATGACTCGATTCAAATCTTCGAATTTGGCTGTTGCAGCTAAAACTAAATACATGTTTATCTGTTGTTCTGCTTTAAGAAATTGCAGCAGCTCCGCAATGTAACCACTGTTTTGAAAGTTCCTGCCTGCGGTATCGATGAACACATGATCGTACTTGGAAAACCGCTGCAGCAATTCATTAAAATCTTGCTCCGTATAAGCGGTTTCCATGGGCGCTTCAAGAATATCCGCATACATTTTCAGCTGATCAACCGCAGCGATTCGATACGTATCCGCCGTTATAAAGGCTACTTTTTTCCCCTCTTCAAGGACAGCGCGGCTGGCGAGTTTTGCCAAGGTTGTTGTCTTGCCAACACCGGTCGGTCCAACCAGCATCATATACTTGCCGTTTAAGTGAGCTGTGTGTATCTGTTCCGCATTGAGCCGCTGCAGCAATTCATCGTACAGCACTTGTTTAGCCTCATCACCGCTCATCCGTTCGTCACTCTGATACCATTTTTTAACCAAGCCCTGGAGCAGCTGCTCTGCATGCGGCCACTGCACACCTTGATTGAGCAATAGATCCTGGATCGATTTAAGCCATTGCGGTACTGAAAAAAGACGATCGACCTTCTCATCCAGTCTTTTATAAGGCATTGGCTTTAAGACTGCGCCTTGATTGAGGGATTTAGACTCCTTAGTCTTTACTTCGGTTTTATAGCTCCTTTTATTAAATGAAGCTTCCGTATCCGAATCACTCGCTACAAAAACTTCAACATGTTCTTTTTTAAATAGATTGAATAACTTGCCGTCAGTCACTTTCTTTGTATGGAAAATGACCGCATCATCGCCAAGTTCTTGTTTTACTTTTTCAATGGCTTGCGCCATCGTTGGTGCAATAATTTTTTTCATTTTCATGCCGCATTCAGCACCCCAATGCTTTGTACTTCTACATTTGTCTCTAATTCATTGTACGAGAGCACACGAATGGTTGGAAAATAACGTTCGGTTAGTTGATGGACATACATACGCACCGCAGGCGAGCATAGAATGACCGGATCACTCTCAAGATCCGACCATTTATCAATTAACGCATGCAAGTTTTTGAGAACCTGACCGGTCGTCGTCCCATCTAAAGCGAGAAAATTTCCATGTTCGGTTTTCTGAACCGATTCGGAAAGTTTTCGTTCGAGGTCCGGACTCAAGGTCAGAACTTTAAGCGTTTCTCCAGGCTTAGCAAATTGTTCTGTGATCTGACGAGACAATGCCTGCCGAACGTATTCAGTCAACAGGCCGGGTTCTTTTGTCATCTGACCATAGTCTGCTAAAGTCTCAAAGATCAAAGGCAGATTGCGAATCGATAAATTTTCTTTTAACAAATTTACGAGTACCTTCTGCACGTCACCTAGGGACAGCGGATCCGGAATAACGGCTTCGACAAGTGCCGGATAGTGTTCTTTCAAATGATCAACTAATTGCTTTGTCTCTTGTCTGCCTACCAACTCGCAGGCATGACGGCGCAGTACTTCCGTCAGATGAGTCGAGATAACCGATGGCGGATCAACCACGGTATATCCTGCAAGCTCTGCTTGATCCTTCGTTGCTTCATCAATCCACTGTGCCTTTAGCCCAAATGCCGGTTCAACCGTCTCAATGCCTTTAATGGTGGGATCCTCAACACCCGGACTCATCGCAAGATAATGATCAGGGAGCAGCGAACCTTGGGCAACCTCGCTTCCATTGATTTTTATGCGATAGCTGTTCGGATCCAGCTGAATATTATCCCGTATACGGACAACAGGCAGAACAAAGCCGAGTTCCAAAGCAAGCTGGCGGCGGATCATCACGATACGATCGAGCAAGTCACCCCCTTGCGTGTTATCTGCAAGGGGAACCAGTGCATAACCGAATTCGAATTCAACCGGGTCCATATGGAGCAGACTGAGTACATTTTCAGGACTTTTAAAGGAGTCCTCTGCCTTCTGATCTTCTTTTTCCACCAAGTCCTGTTCATTCGTCTTGCGCCGACTGCGAAGCACGAATCCGGATACCATCAAGAGCAGTGCAATCGGAAATGTTGCCAGCATCCCGATCGGAGTCAATCCGAGAATGAAAATAACCGCACCGGCAATGATCAGCATCATCGGATAGGAGAGAAGCTGTTGAGATACTTCTTTTCCCATATTATTTTCTGAGGAGGAACGCGTAACAATGATTCCGGTCGCCGTTGAAATAAGCAATGCCGGGATTTGACTGACAATGCCGTCACCAACGGACAATAAACTAAAATTTTGTGCCGCGTCTGCCAAATCCATTCCCTGCTGCGCGACACCAATGATCATCCCGACAATCAAGTTAATCGCGACAATGATCATACTGGCGATCGCATCGCCCTTTACAAACTTGCTGGCACCATCCATGGCCCCGTAAAAATCTGCTTCACGCGTAATTTTTTCGCGTCGTCTCTTGGCTTCCTGATCATCAATTAATCCTGCGTTCATATCGGCATCGATACTCATCTGCTTGCCGGGCATTGCATCCAAAGTAAAACGTGCCGCAACTTCGGCAACACGTTCCGCACCCTTAGTAATGACAATAAACTGTACAACAATAAGAATTAAAAAGACAACGAGGCCAACAATAATGTTTCCTTCAACAACAAATTGACCGAACGCCTCAATCACTCGGCCGGCATCGCCTTCAGTCAGGATTAACCGTGTTGTCGACACATTGAGTGCAATGCGAAACAAAGTCATAATCAGAAGCAATGATGGAAAAACTGAGAATTCGAGAGATTCGGTAACATTCAGGGTGACAAGCAAAATAACCAAGGCGATCGAGATATTCATGATGATCAGAAAACTCAGCAATGAAGCCGGCAAGGGAATAATCAGCATCATCACAATGAGTACAACGCCAATCATCACGATATAGTCTCTCGTTTTCATGAATGATTCCTCCTCTCCGTCAGACTTTTCTTTTTAATCGATAAACATAGGCAAGAATCTCAGCCACTGCTTGAAAAAATTGTTCTGGAATGCTCTCGCCAATCTCAAGATCATGATACAAGGCGCGTGCAAGTGGTTTACGTTCAACGATCGTCACCTGATTTTCGCGCGCAATCTCTTTGATCCGTTTCGCAATCAAGTCCGCACCTTTGGCGATGACTTTCGGTGCATCCATTTCTTTTTTGTCGTATTTCAGTGCCACGGCAAAGTGGGTAGGATTCGTTATGATTACATCTGCATTCGGTACTTCCTGCATCATCCGATTGAGCGCCATCTGCCGCTGTCTTTCCTTGATCTTTGACTTAATTTGAGGATTCCCTTCGATTGTTTTAAACTCATCTTTAATGTCTTGTTTTGACATCCTCATGTTCTTTTCATAATCGTATTTCTGATAAAGGTAATCAAGCACGGACAAAGCAATCAATGCGATGGAGACCGTTATCCCCATCGTCAGCATAATCGATGCCATCGTTCGAATACTTTCACTAAGCGGCTGACTCGCCGATTGGGCAATCGACTGGCGATACAGCCATAGTACGGAAAAAGCGACGATTCCAATAATCAGTATTTTCAGCATTGATTTCAGCAATTCCATGATGCCGCGGAGAGAATAAATTCTTTTCAATCCCTTCAGTGGATCGAGGCGCTCTCCCTTAAACAGCAGCATATTCGGCAAGAATAGAAACCCGATTTGCATCATTTGCGCCCCTGCCGCAACCACGATTGCAATGATCAGAACAGGAAGCAGTAACTTGAGCACCTGAAACGACAACCGGACAAACAGTTCATGAAGATTCAGTTCAGTAACAGGCATGGACAGATTGGTACTATAGTAGCTGCTCATCATTTCTGCCAAGCGCTGAACGACCTGACCGCCGGCAAGGCGAAAATAAAGGAAAAAGGCGAGCAGACTCACTGCTGTACTTAGATCCGTACTTTTAAAAACTTGTCCTTTTTTTCTGCCTTCTTCTCGCTTATGCGGTGTCGCTTTCTCGGTTTTCTCACCGGCAAAATACTGCAAGTCTAGCGAATAATGGACTCGGGCCATATCATCAGCTCCCAAGAAGACGAATAAAATTACTGAAAATAGTCGTCATCGCATCAAAAATGATCTGAAACAATCCGATTAACGAAGGAAACACAACCAGCATGACCGCAAAACCGACAAGTATTTTCAGCGGCAATCCGACAACGAAGACATTGATTTGCGGAACCGTTCGTGCCACCAGACCGACAGCAACATCAACAAGAAAAAGGCAACCGACGATTGGAATCGCTAACTGCGCGGCTATGAGAAACATTTGTGCGCTTGTCCGCGCGACAAATTCAGCCGTTGTTCCCGAACCAAAGGCAACGGTCACGTGATCAATTTGAATCACTTGAAAGCTGTACAGCACTCCGTTGATCAACATGTGATGCGCATTGACGCCAAGAAAGAAAAGCAGCTGCAAGACATAGAGAAACTGCCCCGTCAAAGGAGTTGGAACGCCGCTTTCCGGACTGATCACATTCGCGATGGCAAAGCCCATCTGCATGTCAATAAACGCGCCAGCAAGCTGAACAGCATAAGTAATGATTCCGGCGACAAATCCCAGCATTAATCCAACCAGGACCTCTTTGAGCAGAAGTAAAATATAGCGCCCGTCAAGCGGAATCGCTTGACCTTGATTCTGAAACAAGGTCACTTCAACAAGCACGGCAAGAACTGTTGCCAGTCCAATTTTTACCGGAGCCGGAATG
The DNA here is from genome assembly GCF_006539285.1 of Sporolactobacillus inulinus. GTDB lineage: Bacteria > Bacillota > Bacilli > Bacillales > Sporolactobacillaceae > Sporolactobacillus > Sporolactobacillus inulinus. The sequence goes on along the minus strand of NZ_BJMS01000006.1, from coordinate 64,489 downwards.
GTTCGGTACGAAAAAATCGGCATCGTCACGATAAAACTGGTCAGTCGCGCAAGGATCAGCAAGAACAATGGAACGGCATTGAATAACGACAAGATTCTTCAAATCCCTTTCTATCGAATGAAATTGGGCAAGTTTGCAAAGATATTCTCTGTAAAAGTCAGCATCTTCGCGAGCATCCATGGTCCGAACAAGATTAATCCGAACAAGACCGCAACTATTTTTGGAATAAAGGCCAACGTCTGCTCCTGAATCTGTGTTGCTGCCTGTATGATACTGATGATTAAACCAACGACCAGTGAAAGAAGCAAAATCGGTCCCCCGATCATTAAAATCGCCATAACACTTTGATCTGCTATGGATAAGATCATTTCGGAACTCATTCGGACTCACCCCCGTTTAAAAACTCTTTAATAAGGACTCCACAATTAAATACCAGCCGTCGACCATGATAAACAACAATAGCTTAAAGGGTAATGAAATCATGACCGGGGGAAGCATCATCATCCCCATCGCCATCAGAATGCTTGCAACCACCATGTCAATGACAAGAAATGGAATGAAGATCATGAATCCCATTTGAAAAGCCGTTTTCAGTTCACTAATTGTAAACGCCGGTACTAAAGCCGTTAATGGAATATCGCTGACTTTGGCTGGCTGTTTGTATTTTCCATAATTGAGAAACAGTTGTAAATCTTTCTCGCGTGTCTCATTGGCCATAAACGTTTTAATCGGTATTTGCGCCTTAGTCAATGCTTGTTTCTGCGTCATTTCGTTCTTCATGTACGGCTGGATTGCATCGGTATTGATTTGGCCATATACCGGTGCCATGACAAAGAAAGTCAGAAATAGTGCAAGCCCAACGAGTACTTGATTCGGCGGCATCTGCTGAGTAGATAAAGAGGTTCGAACAAATGAAAGCACAATGATGATTCGCGTAAAGCTGGTCATCAGCACGAGAATCGCCGGTGCGAGAGACAGTACGGTCAAAACGAACACTAGCTGAAGCGTCGTTGCGACATCCTGAGGCTGACTTGTGAAAAAGTCGGCAGAAATTCCTGGAATAGCATTCATTTTCTCACAACCTTCCGAAGCATGTCCCGCAATCGACTAGATCGCTCTTGATTTGCCGCGTTCAGCTGCTGCCTCAATACCTCAGGAGCAGCAGCCTGCTTATCCTTTTCCGGACGAGAACTTGGACGGTGAAATGCATGATCAGAAGTCCATTTCAATGCTTTTAGGACTTGTTCCTCAACAGGAGTCGTTTGATCACTTTCCCGGGTCAGCAACGATTTTATTGCCTCAGGATCTTTGATTTCTTTTAATAGCTGAACCGATTCGCCTACACCGACAACCAGAACCTCATTGCCAATCTGAACGAGCTGGACGGAACGATTCGCCCCTAAAGAAACACCGCCCATATTTTTCAGTGCACTGACTTGAGCAAAACGTTTCGACCGCTTAACTACTAAATGATAAAGCAAATAGATTAAGGCAAGAACCACCAGCAGAGCAACAATCAATTTAATGAATGTCACAAACATGGTTACACTGCCCGAGGAATCGGTTTGTGCCTTTTGTGTCGATGCGCCGTTTTTTTCATTTTTTGATGGTGTCTTTTGCTTTTCTTGAGACTGTTGATTTTCTTTAATCCAATCCGCAACCGTACCATTCTCTGAATCAGCGTAAACAACGGATGAACAGCCGAATGAAAGAAGCACGATAAGAAAAACGGCCACCACTCGTTTTATTGAAAAAGAACTTTTCACGACTATTCATCCAATCGCTTTCTTGATTGCCTCGATCACTCGGTCAGGTTGGAATGGTTTCACAATAAAATCTTTTGCTCCGGCTTGAATGGCGTCAATCACCATCGTTTGTTGCCCCATTGCCGAGCACATAATCACCTTTGCATTCGGATCAGAAGCTTTTATCTTTTTTAATGCATTGATTCCGTCCATTTCAGGCATGGTAATATCCAAAGTTACGAGATCCGGCTTATATTCTTCATACTTAGCCACGGCTTCCTTACCATTTGCTCCTTCACCGCAAACCTCATAACCGTTTTTCGTCAAAATATCTTTTAACATCATGCGCATAAACGCAGCATCATCAACAACAAGAATTCGTCCTGACATATGAATACCTCCAATGTTCTCTTTTTAATTAACGATCAACGTGACCCAGAGCCCAATCCCATCATACGCGGGTTCACAGTTGACTGATTCGATCGCTCTGATTAAGGATTTCTGTAATTCGGATGCCGAAGTTCTCATCGACGACAACAACTTCGCCTTTCGCGATATATTTTTGATTGACAAGAATATCGATCGCCTCACCAGCAAGTTTATCGAGTTCTATAATTGATCCAGGTCCCAGCTCAAGGACATCTTTAATTGTCTTCTTGGTGTGACCAAGTTCTACGGTCACATCAAGTGGAATATCCATGAGCAGATTCATATTTCGTGGCGTCGGCTCGGTGTGTGGTTGTTCTTCCTCGTCAAAATCAGAAAAAGCCACCGGTGAAACATCGGTCTGAGCATTGTGTTCTTGTTCCTTCTCAGAGAAAGTCAACTCAGGTTCTGCAACAGCCGCCGCGGTTTCTCGCTCATTAGAACCGTCTCGTGCAGCTGCTGCTTCCGTTTGATCTGCTTGCGAATCGTTAGCAGCTTTTCCACTGGATTCTTGAACCAGCAGCTGAACCAGCTGTTTGCCAAAATTAATGGGCACCAGCTGCATGATCTGTGAATCAACAAGGTCTCCAATCTTCAGCTGGAAGGCGATTTCAAACATTTCTTCATCCAAAGGCAGATGTTCAATCCCCTTCTTCGATTTGACATCCATAAGATTGAGCTTTGGCGGTGAAATGTCGATCCGGCGGTTAAATACAGTCGACATCGCAGTCGATGAAGAACCCATCATTTGATTCATCGCTTCTTGAACAGCGCTCATTTCCATATCACTGATTTGATCACTTGGTTGGGTGCCGTCTCCGCCCATCATCAAATTTGCGATGACGCTGGCATCGTGGACTTTAATAATCAACAAGCATGATCCTTGAAACCCCTCTGTATAATTGACGAGAACAGAAACATGTGGAACAGGGAATTCCTGAGAAAGATTGCCGCGATTGACAAGTCTGACTTGCGGCGTCGTAATTTCAACCTTTCTGTTTAGGATTGTGGATAATGCTGTAGCCGCACTGCCAAAGGAAATATTGCCGATTTCTCCAAGCACGTCTTTATCTAAATCTGAAAAATTGCCTTCAGGACCGTGATTACCTTGATCCGTTTTCTGGGTCTCTTGCTCCGAAGAAGCTGCAGCGTCTTCATGATTACCGAGCAATGCATCGATTTCTTCTTGTGAAAGCTTCCCGTCACTCATCGGTTTCAACCTCCTCTGTTATCTTTTTAATGATCTGTACTGCAAGCTGATGCTTACGTTTCCCCGGCTGCCCGATAAATTTAGGAAACCCACTGACTTGAATGATCATCGGCTCATCTAAGTGCTCGTCCAGCTTAATCACATCGCCAACACTCAAATTCATTAATTCTCTAACCGTGATCTTTGAATGACCTAAGACCGCCGTTAAAGGAACCGCTGAATGCGCTACATTCTTTTTCAATGCATGAAATTCCTCAGCGGTTGTCTCGCTTTTCTTCTCATTCATCCAATAATGCATGGACAGCTTTGGAATGATTGGTTCAAGGACAACATGCGGCAAACAAAGATTGATCATCCCGCTCGATTTTCCAATCACTGCCGACAATGAAATCACAATAACCGTTTCATTCGGCGAGACCAGTTGAAGAAATTGCGGATTGGTCTCCAGTTCCATTAAATGGGGATCAATCGCTTGATCGACTGACGACCATGCTTCTTTTAATGGCGGCAATCCTCCTTCAAACAGGCCCTTCATTAAGTCCGTCTCGATTTCTGTCAAGTGCTCGATTTTATTCATACTCTCTCCTGCGCCGCCAAGCAATCGATCCAGCATCGCGTACGCAATATTCGGGTTCACTTCAACAATCAAATGACCCTCAAGCGGAGGGGCTTCGATAACATTGAGCACCGTTGCCGACGGAATTGAGCGAATGAATTCTTCATAAGGAAGCTGATCGACAGAAGCAACGGATATTTGCACATACGTTCTGAGCTGTGCTGAAAAGTAAGACGTAAGCAGTCGCGCATAGTTTTCATGAATCCTTGTGAGACTGCGAATCTGGTCCTTTGAAAAGCGCAGGGCACGTTTAAAATCATAGACTCGCACCTTTGACTTCTTTTCCTCGCTTTTCAGCTCATCCGCATTCATCTCACCGGTTGAAAGTGCGGAAAGCAGTGCGTCAATTTCAGATTGTGAAAGAACTTCGGCCACTTTTTCTCACCACCTTTGCCTTCTACTAGAGCTATTGCACAATCTTCTCGGTCGTATAGACATGCGTCACCGTTCCGCTCTGAAGAAATCCATCAACTCTCTTTTTAATTAAGCTTTCCAGTTGTGCAATGCCTTGCTGATCTTGAAGATCTTCCGGCGTCATGCCGGACACTGTATAGATCACCGCGTTCTTCACTTGGAAGCTACGTTTCTCAAGTTCCTCTTTCGCTTCCTTGCTTGAGACCTGAATATTAAAGTCCAATTTAATGAAATGATCACCTTTGATGTTGGTTGTGATTTCACCGGTATCAACCGTCAAATGATTCACAATTTCATCGATATCCGTTCCTTTGTTTTTCCCATCACTTTGCTGACGAAAAATAAAAAAGAAAACAATGATCGTTCCGATGATGACTAGCACCATGAGTGTAAAAAGCAAATTCATTGCTCTGCTTTTGAACATCGGTGCACACCTTCTTCCGCAGCCAATCCTGAGATCAAAGAAATTTTCTTAAGAAATGCGGCCATGATCCGGCCAACTTCTTCTGGAGATTCTTTAACGATCAGCTTTTTCCCATTCGTTAGTGTAATTGTCGTATCGGGAAGCGATTCGACCTGTTCGATAAGAAATGGATTAAGCAAAAAGGACCGGTTATTAAAATGAGTTAATGTAATCATAAGTGCAATAAAATGGGCTGGGAGCAATGCTGCCCCAGCTCATTTAACTCCTTTACTTAATTATCGCTTCAATTGCACGAGTTCCTGCAAGATCTGATCGGCTGTCGTGATCGTACGCGCATTCGCCTGGTAGGCACGCTGCGCTTCAATCAATGCCGTCATTTCATCGGTCAGATCAACATTGGAACCTTCAAGCGCGTTCTGAACGAAGTCGCCTTGACCATTTGTGTCTCGATTGCCGTTTGCAGCTCCAGATGCTTGACTTGTCTGATAAAGTGAATTCCCTACTTTTTCAAGTCCCGCAGGATTATTAAACGTATAAGCTTGAATTCTTCCTAAATTAACACTAGTCTCTGAATTAGATTTAGGCGTCCCTAAAATGACGCCTTGATTATTAATCGTAAAGGCACTGACGTCATTGAACGTTGCAGGATGACCATCAACCGTGCCACGAGCAGTGAAATCTAGAGAGAGCGTATAACCTTGTGCATTGACAAGACTTTCTCCGTCTGAACTTAATTTAAAATCTCCTGCTCTGGTATAATAAGTATTTCCACCATTTGTCACTTGAAAATATCCTTCACCATTAATGGCAACATCATAAGGATTACCGGTTGGATTGGCAACTCCGTTTGTGATGATATTGTCAATCGAACCCGCCTGTGCGCCAAGGCCGACCTGGATCGCATTCTGATCGGTTTTTGCTGATTGGACATTGTTGGAAAACAAGTCTTCAAAATTGACTCTTGCTTTCTTATACCCTGTCGTGCTGACATTCGAGATGTTGTTGCCAATCACGTCTAAGCTTGTCTGAAAGTTTTTCAAACCGGAAACGCCTGACCCTAATGAACGTAATAACATAATAAATCCTCCCTTTGATCTGACTGCTTCTGTCCATCCACAGTCCGGCTTCCCTTTAAGGGTCCAGCCTTATCATTGATTGATTATAATCGTACCGTCAATGTTTGAGAAAATCCGCGACTTTGCTTCATCTAGTCCCACTGCCGTAATCACTGTGTTGTTCTTCGCACTGACCAATAAGGCAGCCTTTTTGGTTAAAACCAATGAATCGTCAATCCCCATCTTTTTTGCTTCCTGCACCTTTGCATCGATTAGATGCCATTCTTGGTCGCTAATATTAATGTGACGCTGATTGATTCGATCACGTGCGTGCTTTGAAAGAGTGATTTGCGTCGCGGCATACTCACGCTCAAGTGCATTTGCAAAAGACGAATGATTCGCTTTCTTTTTCAATGCAGCATTGTGGTTGCCGTATTCTGTTACCGGAATGAGTGGCGAATAAGTGATCGGCTGAAAATCAGACACTCTGCTCCGCCTCTCCACCTTGACTGATTCCCGTAACCGATGAGGGATCAACTTGTGAACCATCATCGGTTTGAAAGCTAAGCGAACCATCCTTTAGACTGACGGCTTGGATCACGCCAGAGTATGACTTTGTTCCCGTATTTCCATCGCTGCCGGTGACCGTTTCATCCCAATTAATCTTCTTACCAATCATTGCTGCTTGTTCCGACAAGGACTGATTCGATTGCGAAGCAACCAGTTTATCAATCGCACTGCTCATATTCTGCGTCTGCTCGAGTGTCGTAAATGTTGCCATTTGCGATACAAACTGCGCACTATCCATTGGTGAAGTTGGATCTTGATTCGTTAGCTGTGCAATCAGCAGTTTTAAAAAAGAGTTTTTATCCAGTGGCTGATTGACATTCGAAGATGTGGAAGACGAAGTGTTCGTATTCGCTTTTGTTTGAACCGAAAGACCGCTCATCTCATATCATCTCTCCCGTCATCCATTCATTAAAAGAATGTTCGTTATTTTCACTATTACGATTTATTGATTGCAGATTCTGCTGTTGCTCGTCCTCGGAATGATTCTGATGATGGTCATCCTGTTGGCCCGATTCATGATTCGACTGATCTTGGTTATAGGGTTGATCGACGACTTGCTGATCCAACCGATGAATGTCTACACGCGTTAATGAAATGCCGTGTGCCATACATTGATGTTTCAGCTTTCCCAAATCGCCTTCCAACAGCGCTTTTGCCTGTTGTGTTTCCGCGGTAAACTCGGCAGTTAGCCCCATTTGTTTCTCTTGTCGAATTGAAACCGTCAGTTTTCCGAGATGCTGTGGATAAAGAGTCATCGTATAGGACTTCATTCCACTTTCATCAATTTTGAACGAAGCTTTTCCCAGCCACTCGTTCAAATGATCGGCAACTTGTTCATGCACTGGCTTTTCTATTGATTGCTGAGGATGGCTTCGAAAAAGATGCAGCATCTCGAGCTTGTTCATTTTTCTTGACCCGATCCACGTTTGATCCACAGACAGTGGGGAATGTGTGTCCTGTACGTTTTTCTTCTGCTTTCCGGTTTCTGAGTTTAAGTGATCCTTATCCTGCAATCGATCCGCTGCAGCCATCGCTGTTTTCGCGCTTCGTAACGTTTCCCCTGCAGAGTGACCTCTATTTACGCGCTGAAACAGATCCATTTCGTCCGTATTAGGTCTGGCTTTAGCCAATTCAGCGTGAGCCGCTATTTGTTTGCGCTTAAAACGATTGATCACTGGGCTTTCATCGCTTTCTTTTACTTGTCTCGGCTGCCTTTCGGAAATCTGCAGTAGATCCGCCGGTAATCGGTTCGTCTCATGAGCAGAAGTAGAAGATTTTGACTGCTCGGGTGAATAATCTTCGTTCAATTTCTGATTGACAGAAAAAATTCGCTTCGCCATTCTGTTCGTTTGATCCAGCGTAGCCGCAGATTGATGTTTCCTCTGTGCCGGTGCCTGATCAACCGCTTTATTTTCGGGTGCTGATTTCTTAAATTTGTTCCTGCGTTTCATTGAATCTGTTCGTGATTGATCGGATAATGGGTCGGCCACCGGTATCGTGCTCCTCAAATCAAGTTTCTTTGCCCCATCAGAAACTTGTGATCTGTTGTTTAGACCGATGCCATGTTCGTTCGCTTTAGCTGTACCCATACTCTTGGCCACATGCTTCTTGAAGCCGGACCTTTGTCCAGAGTCAAACGCATGCGCACCGCGATTCAGCTTCTCGTTTGCTTGCATCACCTGAATCAATGATAGAAAAACAGAATCCGCAGCTGCTGCTTTCTTTTTCTTTTTTGCTGGCTGGTCTGCAAACTCAGCGATCGCTTTTCCCTGTTTCAGTCCCGTTACGTTCATGATTTTCACCTCCTTTCAAAGGAATAGACGAGGATCATGGCGCTGATGTCGTTGCAGTTGAAGCCGAAGTGCCGGCACTTTCAGTAGTATTTGTGTTTGGCAGCTTTGCCTCGAGCAACTTGGTCAGTTCGGCCGCCTTCTCCGGATCCATTGTTTCGAGAATTGCTGCTTTGGTTTTATCATCTAAGTAATTGATATACTTTGCAGCCTGCTTCACGGACAGCTTGCTGAGAATTGCTCCGGCCTTAGCCGGATCCATTGATCGATAGGTTTGCGCATACATCGCCTGTGTGGCGGTTTCCGACTGACTTTTCATTTGATTGCTGCTTGTATCGGCATCATTTTTTTGTTGTTCTAATTGGTCTTTCAAATCGTTTATTTGAGTTGTTAATTTTTTATTGTCACGATTCAATTGTTTGTTCTGTGCCTGAGCGTTCGATAAGTCCTGCTTTAGTTGCGCTGTCTCTTCGGTTCCAGACGAATCGGATTGCTGAGAAGTTCTCGATTCCGGAAAAATCAGATGCTTTACTTCGCTGATCGGATCCGCACCAGAGAGTTTAAGAAATAATGCAGCAAGCAGCACGACAAAAAGCAAGGGAACTAGAATTGCCAGTAGTACCTTAAAAAGCTTCATCCCAAAGCTCGTTTTTTTCGTTTCTTCCATGCCGCGTCACCCTCCCTTCATCGATTGGCAGCACGTCTGCCGGCAATTTCATCCATTTCCTTCATCTCGGCCCTTATTTTCTGCTTCCGTTCAAAGCTTTGTCTGCGCTCTTTCAATTTCTTGTACTTTTTGACCTCAATCGTTTTCTCCTGCAGTTTAGTCTGAAGCGCTTCAAGCCGTTCTTTTAAAGACAGAAAGTATTTGCGCGTTTCTTCAATCAGAAGTTCCAGTTTATTAATATCGGAAAATTTCAGTGTCATTTGATCAACGCGCATCGCTTGCACCATCTTTTTTTGAATATCCATTTGTATGGACTCCTTTTGATCAACAAGATCAATTAAGCGATGCGCGATCTGATCAAACTGCTCATAGAGCTGTTTGTATTCAATTTCCAGATTTTGTTTTTCGTGATCTGCAAGTTTCATCACACGTTCAAAGCGGTAATCAGACTCCATTGTCTTCGACCTCCTGACCAAAATCGGCAATTAATTGCTTGATCGACTCGTGAAGGCTCACGCCAATATTTTCCGACTGCCGCAAATAACTGATGAGTTTGGGATGGAAATGGATCGCCTCATCAATTGACGCAGAACTTCCCGGCTTGTAAGCACCAATAGCGATCAGATCCTCGGATTCCGTATACTGAGCAAGCAGTGCCCGAAAATGTTGGGCCGCTTTCAAATGTTCAGGCGTACAAATCTCATTCATCACTCGACTGACACTCTTCAGCAAGTTAATTGCGGGATACTGCCCTTTCTGCGCTAATGCGCGATCCAAAACAATATGTCCGTCGAGGATTCCACGTGCTGTATCGGATACCGGTTCATCAAGATCATCACCGTCGACGAGAACCGTATAGAGAGCGGTAATTGTTCCATGGGCATCTGTCCCCGTTCGTTCAAGCAATTCCGGCAGCATGGCAAAAACCGAGGGCGGATACCCTTTTGTCGTTGGGGGCTCGCCAACTGCTAGCCCCAGTTCACGCTGACTCATGGCAACACGCGTCAATGAATCCATCATCAGCAATACGTCTTTTCCTTTTGATCGAAAATACTCGGCGATCGATGTCGCGGTAAAGGCACCTTTTATGCGCATTAAAGCCGGCTGATCACTGGTTGCGACAATGATAATTGAGCGTTTCATTCCTTCAGGTCCCAGATCCTTCTCCAAGAATTCTCTGACTTCACGCCCCCGTTCACCGATCAATGCAATCACATTGAGGTCGGCCGATGTATTTCTGGCAACCATCCCCATTAACGTACTCTTTCCCACACCGCTTCCGGCAAAAATCCCGATCCGCTGACCTCTTCCAACAGTCAGTAATCCATTGATCGAGCGAACCCCAAGCTCAATAGGCTCTGAAATTCGCGGCCGTGTCATAGGGTTGGGCGGACTCTGATTCGTTGTTACGCGATCAAACGGTTTCGTAAAGTGCATGTCAGACAGCGGTCGGCCCAAGCTGTCGCAAACTTGACCAATCAATTCCTCGTTTACCTTTACTTCAAGCGGTTTGCCTGTCGCTTCTACCAAGCACCCCGGCGCAATCGTTGCCACCGAAGTAAAAGGCATAAGTAATATGTTCTCTCCTTTAAACCCCACCACTTCCGCCAATACTTTCTTGCCACTCTTAATATGTATCAGACAGACGTCACCTACGGATGCCGATGGTCCTTTGGACTCAATGAGCAGCCCAACAACACGATGAATCTTTCCATAACGGCGATAGCTATCAATATCCGCGAGATGTTCAATCAGTGTGTCCGCATTCATTGTTCCTTTTCCTCCATCAGTTCCGTCAATTTCTTTTTAATGACCTGTAATTGGCTGTCCACTCCGGCATCAATTTTTCCAAACGCTGTTTCAATGATGCAATCATTTTCAGCAAAATCAGGATCAGCATAAATATAAAGTTTGCCGTCCTGAACATATTGTTGAAGAATTTGCCGACTTTGGTTAAGAAAATCAAAATGAAGCGGAGCAACGATTATTTTGATTTTTTCCTGATCGCGAACTTCCTGAATTGCTTTAGCAACCAGTCCCTGCCACTTCTTTTTATCTTCTGCAAGCGAAACATTAACAATTTTCTCGGCAATGGCGATCGACATTCTAAGAATATCCGGCGCTGCCTTTTGAATCGCATCGTCATAAACGGTATGCGCCTGATCAATAAACTGATTTCCCTGTTCAATCAATGCAGCATAGTGTGCTGCCGCTTCATTGGTGCCCTTGTTGAATCCTGTTTCATAACCTTCCTGAACCTTCTGCTGGAAAGCGTCAGCACGCCGATGTTCTGCTTCCTGCTCTTTGACAACAGCCTGTTGTTCAACTGCTTCTGCTCTTGCTTGCGCTTTTTGAATGATCTGTTCTGCCTCGTGTTTTGCCGCCTCAATTTTTTGTTGCAACGTTTTTTCAACGGATTGTGCATCCGAGGATTCATTCAACGAATCAAGTTTCGGATCGATTGTTGCCATGCGATGCACAAATTTTGTTTGTCCATCAAGGCGAATATTCTTGAGCAGGTTAGACAATCACGTCATCCCCATTTCCGCGTGCAATTACAAGTTCACCGGCATCTTCCAATTTTCGAACCGTATTTACGATACGCGTCTGAGCTTCTTCGACATCGTGCAACCGCACGGGACCCATATAATTCAGCTCTTCTTTAAAACTTGCAGCCATACGGTCCGACATATTCTTAAACAAAAGATCCTTCACTTCATCACTTGCTGTACGCATCGCTAAGATCAGATCTTCATTCTCACTTTCACGGATAACGCGCTGAATCGCACGATCATCCAGAATGATAATGTCCTCGAATACGAACATTCGCTTTTTAATTTCTTCGGCAAGATCAGGATTCTGCTGTTCCAGTTTTTCAAGAATATTCCGTTCAGTTGTACGGTCTACACCGTTTAAGACGCTGACAATTGACGTAATGCCGCCCGTTTGTGTATAGTCCTCGGTCACCGATGAACTGGAAACTTTCTTCTCCAAAATCCGTTCCACTTGTGCGATTGTTTCAGGTGAGGTGCGATCCATTTGAGCGATTCTGCGTGCAACTTGTACTTGCAGCTCTACGGGCAGTGCTGAAAGCACAGCGCCCGCTTGATCAGGCTCCAAATAAGATAAAACCAGTGCAATCGTCTGCGGATGTTCGTTTTGGATAAAGTTAAGGATTTGTTGTGGATCGCTTTTTCTCATGAAATCAAATGGTTTCACCTGAAGCGTTGACGTCAGCCTTTGGATCACTTTATTGGCTTCATCTGATCCCAGCGCTTTTTCAAGGACCTGTTTCGCATAGCCGATTCCGCCTTGCGCAATGTAATCTTGCGCAACCGCTGTTTGAAAAAACTCATCGATTATTTGCGTTTTGGTGTCGGAATCTATTTTCCGTGCATTGGAAATTTCCAAGGTCATATCTTCAATTTCTTGTTCTGTAAATTGCTTCATAATGTGTGCGGAAACGTCGGTTCCTAAAGCGATCATTAAAATAGCGGCCTTTTGTTTTCCTGTTAATTTGCTTCTTCGATCAGGCATATTATCGCCTCCCTTACTTATCCTCTGCTAGCCAGCCACGCAGCAGCTTAACGAATTGATCAGGCTTCTCTTTTGCCATCTCTTCCAGTTCGTGGAATTTCCTCTGTTCCGGATTTTCTTGATTAAGCATCGCTTGGTAATCTTCTTGCTGCGGAATATCCTCAACGACCGTCTCAGCATCCTCATCATTTTTTCTGCGCCGGATCAGCCATACAATGAGCCCGACCATGAGCAGTGCGAGTAGGCTACCTCCCGCAATCCAGAGCCAATTGATTTTGCTGCCTTGTGGTTGTGCGGTCGGCTTTCCATTAAATCGTCCAACCGTTACCGATGTCTTCTGGTTAATCGCGTTGTTCATTAATTCTTGGCCTTGCGGATCGGAAATGGTTGTTTTAATAATTGAATTTAATATTTGCCGTACATCATTCACGCTCTGCGCCGATAAGCTGGCATTGTTACTCGCTGTCGGAGGTTCAATCATCACTTGGATGCCCAAATCGTTCACTTTGTATGGGCTGTTTGTTACTTCCCGATGAATTCGATTAAATTCATAATTGACTCGGTCTTCAACTTTCTGATAGTTCCCGTTGCCGCTTGTTCCATCTTGATATGTAGGTGTTTGAGAATCATTGGTTCCCGTCCCGGCCTGTCCTGCTGCCCCTTGGCCGGTATAGTTCTCCGTTATATGTTCCGTACTCGTTTGAATACCTTCCATTGTCTGCTGGTTGACAGGCTCTACAAGCTCCTGTTTTTCCTTCGATTGCGTGAAGTCAACGTTAGCCGTTACATTAACCATTACCTTGCCTTCACCCATCATCATCGTCAGCATCTGTGTGACTCTTCGTTGAACATTATTTTCAACATCACGAATAATCGCTTGCTGCTGATCATAAGCAGATAATGTTGATCCGTTGGCATTATTATTTTTCAAATCATAATAGTTGAAATACTGATCCATGATGACAATATTATCTACAGATAAGTTCGGTACACTTTTGGCTACAAGATGGTAGAGTCCATTGATCTGATCAGCACTCAACTGATCACCAGGTGTTACATTAAGTACAATTGATGCCGATGTACCACTTTTCTTGTCTTGATCGCTCACCCATACATCGTTTTGCGGCAAACTGATCATTACCTTAGCGGACTTCACGCCCTTTGTATTCGCGATTAAATTGGCAAGCTCCGTTTGCATTGCGGCACGCTGAAGCACATCGAATTGTTTATCTGTCATCCCAAATCCGGCATTTTGGCCAAAGAAAGAATAGTCAATTTGTCCCGTCTTCGGCAATCCTTGAGCAGCAAGTTCAACTTTAAGCTGATCAACTTGCTTTTCAGGTACACTAATCGTTGTTCCGCCATTTGATAGTTTATAAGGAATGCTCTTGCTATCTAAGTCATCTGTAATTTGCCCTGCTTCATTTTCCGAAAGGTCGCTGTACAGCGGCGTGTAATGCTTTATATTTGTTATGAGCAGAATCGCTATCAGCGCAGCGAAAACGACGGCTGAACCGCTGATCATCCAAATCTTATTTTTCTTCGGTATCCTGCTCCAAAATGTCTTTAATCGATTAAACCATGATACGAGCCGTTCTTTCATTCCGCTACCTCCGTTCATCGTCCGCACATACCAAAATTAGACTTGCATTCTCATAACTTCTTGGTAGGCTTCAACAACCCGATCACGGACTTGAACCGTGGTTTTCAATAGAACGTTCGATTTTTGCATGGCAATCATAACGTTATGTAAGTCCATATCACTATTTCCGCTCGCCACTTCACTAACCAATTGATTTGTCGATTGCTGCGCGTCATTCACAGAACCTAACGCATCTTTGAACATCTTTGCAAAATCATTTTGCGTTTGAGAAACCGATTTAACCGATTGATTCGATGCATTGGAAAATGTGTGATTTAGATTAACTGCATTTAGTGTCAAAGCTCCAGCCTACCTTCCTATTTCTAATGCTCGGGACAGTATGTTTTTATTTGCATTCATCACTGTAACCCCGGCTTCGTAAGCACGGTTGGCATCCATCAGATCGACCATTTCTTTTAATGGATCAACATTGGATTGACGTACATAGCCGGCAGCGTCCGCATCCGGATTTTGTGGGTCGTATTTCACTGGGAAAGCAGTCGGATCTTCACTTACCGAGGCTACTTCAACCCCACCAGAAGCGTTGCCGAGCGCTTGATTAAAATGAGTGTCAAACGAATGCGAATCAAGCGTCTTTAGGTTGACAACTTTTCTCGTGTACGGTTCCCAGTGTCCATTCACGTAGCGTCCCCGTGTTGTATCTTGATTTGCAATATTCGCCGACAGGACGTCCATCCGAAAGCGTTGTGCTGTCAATCCAGAAGCCGAAACATCAAGTCCGCTGAACATCCCCATTATCTAGCACCCCCTAAAACAATGTTAAACTTTTGAAATTGATCGCTTGCAGCTTGGCTCAACGTTTGATAAAGCAACTGATTTTGTGCCAGTTCAGACATTTCATGCTCGAGGTCAACATTGTTTCCATTATTTTGTACCGAACCAAATGAATCGTTCACGATCCGGAAACCTGGTTCGCCAGCAGAAGTGAAGCTTAGATGCTTCGGATTTGTCCGATTCGCTTGCATTTTGCTGTCAAGAACGTCTTCAAACAACACTTTCTTTGCTTTGTAATCTGGCGTATCAACATTAGCAATATTTTGAGCGATTGCGTTTTGAGCGGCCATTGATCTGTTCAACCCTTGTTCCAAAGCAGTCATGGGGGTTATTTGCATGATCATCTCACCCTTTCATTTCTTGCAGATAAGTACTGACAAGACACAATCTTTACTCTACCTATTTTATCAATTATTCGACCAAAGTTCACGATGTTTTCTACTATTCGACTGAATTCGACAGACACAATCATTTTTTTGTGGGCGTTTTGCCCCTTGAATTACCACTAATTTCCATATTAAATATAAAAGACATTCAATGTATGCGGTTTCTATTTTTTTTAAAAAGATAAAAAGGGTCTTATGGACTATCAGTCCCAATTTTTATTTATTTTTAATAATGAGATAATATATTTTATTGAATTTAGTATAAAAGCGTAGCAAAACTGCTGTTTCTCCCTTACTGCCCATTGCGTTTACTGGGATGACTGTAAGCAAAAATTTGTGAATTCTCACCGAGCTCGCAATCAACAGCTCCGCTCCACAGGCGCCCGAGCGCTTATATATCCGGTCTGCAAAACCAAAGTCATAAGCCTTATTGACTCGTTAGAAAAACTAGGCAAAAAGCGCCCGGTCCTTACTTCCGGAGGATGCGGTGACTTCCGCGTTGTGCACGAACAACACTTCAGCTGCTCGCATCAACAGGGTGCGACCGTGGGCAGTCCACGAGCCTCCTCAGACATGCTGAGATCTGCGGGGTCTTGCTGGCACGCATCAACAGTGAGCGATCCCACAGGCGCCAGAGCACCTCCGCTTTGATTCTTGGCCAAGACACTGGTCTATTGGTTTGAAGAAGGGGCAAAATTGAAAAAAGGACCTTTGGCAATTTATAAATTGCCAAAGGTCCTTTGATGACACCAAAGCTATAATTTTTCGAAGCTTATTCGCCCTTGATTCGGTTCAGTTCATAAAGGAACTTATCGTTCAGGACTTTAATATAAGTGCCCTTCATTCCGAGTGAACGTGATTCGATTACGCCGGCACTTTCTAATTTGCGCAGTGCGTTGACAATGACCGAACGCGTGATGCCAACTCGATCGGCAATTTTACTTGCGACCAGCAAACCCTCCTTGCCGTCCAGCTCTTCGAAAATATGCTCAATTGCTTCAAGTTCGCTGTACGATAACGATCCGATGGCCATCTGAACGATCGCTTTTTCACGTGCTTCTTCTTCAACCTCATCGGTTTTTTCACGCAGGATTTCCATTCCAACAACGGTTGCCCCATACTCTGCAAGGATGAGATCCTCGTCGGCGAATGTTTCACCAAGGCGCGAAAGGATTAAAGTTCCCAAACGTTCGCCGCCACCAACAATCGGAACGACCGTTGTCAAACCACTTTTGAACAGTTCCTTATTTTCATCAGGGAAAATACTGAATTCACTGTCCACATCAATGTTTGATGAAGTTTGGACTACAGAAAACAGACTCTGTGTATAATCGTCAGGCAGCTGCCTGCTCTCAAACATCTTTTGAATCCGTTCGTTATCAAATTCCAGTTTCAAAGACATCCCCAAAATTTTTCCCCGACGGCTGACAACAAAAGTGTTGGTCTGAATGACATCGCGCAGCGTTTGCGCCATTTCATTAAAATCAACCTGTGTCTTAGTACCTTGTAATAATTGATTAATCTTTCTTGTTTTTTCAAGCAACGTCATCATAATTCCTCCTAAAAACAACAAATACTGAGTTAAAATGTTTGGCTGAGAAACAACTACTTGTACAATCCTAATGAATCCATTTGCCATCCGCTTTTAAATTCAGGCCGTAACAAACGAATTGAATCTGTTCTATTGGGTTAAACATAATTAGTTTTCCAAAAATTGTAGTCAATCTTCTCAACCAAGAAGTTTTCGAACCGTGTACCTAATCTGCAATGCAAAGTGGCATCGCTTGCAGTCTCGTCAGAATATTGAATCTTTATACGCTTTCATAAAATAAAGCCGCAATACGATGGGCAGGCACCTCCCATTGTACTGAGCCCCCTAATTCGGTCTGCGGCATCCGAATTTACTATTTTTATAAAATCTATAAATGATCAAAAATTCTCGTATTAAAACATCTAAGTTATTATGATCAAGGAAAACTCACTAAACCGACAAATCCTGCTTATTCATGTTAGCACACGGTATTTAAATTAGCAATAATATTTATAATTTTATAACAAAATCATTGAGGCGCTCTAACGCTCGTGCCGCATAGCGTTCTCCACGTATTTTTTTATCCTTAATTCGTTCGTTCAACGGTGGCAATAAACCAAAGTTTGCATTCATCGGCTGAAAATTCTTTGAACTGGCCGTTGTAATGTAGTGGGCCATACTGCCAATGACAGTTTCCTCAGGGAAATTCATTGGCTGTTCGGCTACTGCAAGACGCGCTGCATTTATTCCAGCAATTAGTCCTGAAGCCGCCGATTCCACATAGCCCTCAACACCGGTCATCTGCCCCGCAAAAAACAACTGATCGTCCACCTTTGTCTGATACGTTGGCTTTAGTATAGATGGAGCGTTAAGAAATGTGTTTCGATGCATCACACCATAACGCACGATCTCTGCATCTTCCAAACCTGGAATCATATGAAAGACACGTTTCTGCTCGCCCCATTTCAAATGCGTTTGGAACCCTACCATATTGAAAAGTGTACCCGCAGAATTGTCTTGCCGCAACTGCACAACCGCGTACGGCCGCTTGCCGGTCTTAGGATCCTCTAAGCCGACCGGTTTCAAAGGACCAAACAATAGGGTTTTTGCGCCTTGTCTTGCCATAATTTCAACAGGCATGCAGCCGCTAAAATACTTCTCTTGTTCAAAATCTTTTAAAGGAGCGGTCTCAGCGGTCGTCAGCTCACGGAAGAATGCCTCGAACTCCTCCTTGTTCATCGGACAATTTAAATAAGCCGCATCGCCCTTGTCATAACGCGATTTTAAATAAACCTTGTCACGATTAATCGTTTCCCCATCAATAATTGGTGCCGCCGCATCATAAAAATAAAAATAATCTTCACCAGTCAAACGCTTTATCTCTTCTGACAGCACTGCAGAGGTTAACGGACCGGTGGCGATGATCGTCGGCACTTGCGGAATCGTTACTGCCTCATCATTTATTACGGTTACATTCGGCAATTCTTTTAGTTTTCTTGTGACGATCCCAGAAAAATCATGACGATCAACAGCAAGGGCTCCCCCTGCCGGAACTGCTGCAGAATCGGCAGCGGCAATAACCAATGAATCAAGGCGGCGCATCTCTTCTTTAAGAATGCCAACCGCATTGGTAAGACTGTTTGACCGAAGCGAGTTGGTGCATACAAGTTCAGCAAACTTATCCGTATGATGCGCCGGTGTCTGTTTTTTCGGACGCATTTCATATAGTGTAACTGGAATGCCTCTTTTTGCGATCTGCCATGCCGCTTCACTTCCTGCGAGCCCAGCACCGATAACATTGACTGATTGTCCTGCCATAAATCTTCCTCATTTCTTTAAGCAATTCAAACGATTACTGTACCTCTTCTTTATAGTCGCATTTCGGACATTCAACGGATTTACCGTTTTTCGTCTTTTTTTCAACCAGATATGAATCGCATTTCGGACACTTGCGCTGAATCGGTTTGTCCCATGAGACAAAGTCACATTCAGGATAACGATCGCATCCGTAGAAAATACGCCTTTTTTTGCTTCTACGCTCAACAACCTCACCTTTGCCGCATTTCGGGCACGGTACGCCTGTTTTCTTCAATATCGGTTTTGTATTGCGGCATTCCGGAAAGTTGGAACAGGCAAGGAACTTGCCGAACCTTCCCATCTTATAAACCATTTCATGCCCACATTTCTCACATTTAATGCCTGCAGGCTCATCCTTAATGGATACCGACTGCATTTCCTTTTCCGCCTTGGATAGTCGCTTTGAGAAGTCCTCATAGAAATGGTCAATCAGAGTAATCCAGTTTCTTGAGCCCTCCTCAACCTCGTCCAAATCCGTTTCCATCTTAGCCGTAAAATCAATATTTATAATTTCAGGAAAGAATTCAACGATCAGATTCAATACGATCTCGCCTAGTTCAGTCGGCACAAATCGCTTCGCATCCATGGTCACATAGTTGCGTCGCTGAATCGTGTCAATCGTCGGTGCATAGGTAGACGGGCGACCGATTCCAATTTCCTCCATTTTTTTCACGAGTGTTGCTTCGGTATAGCGTGGCGGCGGCTGGGTATAATGCTGTTTCGGATCTGTTTGATCTTGTAGCGCTTGCATTCCATTCTCCAGTTCCGGAAGATCATTCTCTTTCGCCTTTGCCGCGGTCTTCTTTTTCGGCTCATCACTGCCTTCAACGTAAACCTTCATAAACCCTTGAAATTTAACTTTAGAGCCTGTTGCTCGGAACACAACCCCATTCTGTTCAAGATCCGCACGTACTGTATCCAGGACTGCCGGTGCCATTTGACTTGCAACGAAGCGCTCCCAAATGAGTTTATACAACTTATATTGATCACGGCTCAAATAGTCTTTTATTTCTTTTGGCTGCCTCAATACCGACGTTGGGCGCACACCTTCATGTGCATCTTGTGTGTTTTCCGATTTTTTGGCTTTCTGAGGTTTATTATTATAATAGTTTTCGCCGTAATTCTCAAAAATAAAGGACTTTGCTTCCGTTTTAGCAACCTCGGAAATGCGTGTAGAATCGGTTCTCATGTACGTAATGAGCCCGGTGCTGCCCTGTTTGCCAAGCGCAATTCCTTCGTAAAGCTGTTGGGCAATCATCATGGTTTTTCGCGCTCTGAAATTCAGCTTTCTCGCAGCTTCCTGCTGCAGCGAAGAGGTCGTAAACGGCACAACCGGATAGCGCAGCCGTTCTTTCTTCTGAACGTTTTGAACGGTAAACGTTTGATCCTTTATCTTTGCGAGGACGTTTTTTACATCATCCTCAGTTTTCAATTCTTTCTTTTTTCCCTCAATGCCGTAGAATGCAGCCTCAAACGATTCGTCGCCGACTCGAAAGGAGCTGCCGATCGACCAGTATTCTTCCGGAACGAATGCTTTTATTTCTTTTTCGCGTTCCATGATCATACGCAGCGCGACCGATTGAACACGCCCAGCACTCAGCCCTTTTTTCACCTTTTTCCATAAAAGTGGGCTAATGTTATAACCGACAAGCCGGTCGAGAATACGTCTTGCTTGCTGCGCATCAACCAAGTCCATGTTGATCGTACGCGGCTTTTTAAACGCTGCCTTAATCGCCGGCTTCGTAATTTCGTTGAAAACAACGCGGCAGGCGGAGCGATCATCAATATCAAGACTGTGGGCGAGATGCCATGCAATCGCTTCTCCTTCTCGATCGGGGTCGGCTGCAAGGTATACTTTTTTCGCTTTTTTTGCGGCGCTTTTCAGTTCTTTGAGCACTGGTCCCTTCCCGCGAATCGTAATATAACGCGGTTTAAAGTGATCATTCACATCAATGCCCATCTGACTTTTCGGTAAATCGCGTACATGCCCCATTGATGCCTTCACTTCATATTTTGAACCAAGATAACGTTTTATTGTTTTCGCTTTAGCGGGAGATTCGACAATGACGAGATAATCATTCATGATTGTTCTCCCCCTTTCTGTGAATAGTCAAATCTTCACTAATAGTAATGATTGATGAAGGCTTTGTCAAACATTAACAGAGCGGCAATATCAAGGATTCGTAAGGAAAGCCGAATTAACTGCTCTTTTCTTAAAATTACTCCATTCTCCAAGTTAATTCCTGGATAATATCCTGCCAATCACAGACCAGTTTCGCGCCTTGCTGAATTAGACGATGCGTTCCACCACATGTTTCCTTAAAAATAGAACCCGGAACTGCAAACACATCACGACCTTGATCAAGGGCTTGATCAGCAGTAATTAATGAACCGCTCTTTTCTTTCGCCTCAATCACTAATGTTCCCAATGTCATTCCGCTTATGATTCGATTTCGTTCTGGAAAACGCCAACGTTCCGGCCGTGCATCAGGTGGGTACTCACTGATCACAAGCTGCGAAGCACACATTTGTTTGAACAGGGGACAGTTCTGCCTTGGGTACGGGTGGTTCAATCCGGAACCGAGCACGGCAATCGTTTGATGCGCCAATGCCTGCTGGTGCGCCATACCATCGATTCCCATTGCCATTCCGCTGACAATCGTCCATCCACTTTTCATTAACGGAACGACAATTTTGTTGATAATCTGAAGCGCTTCACGACTCGGATGCCTCGTACCTACGACACTTAGCATTTTTGTTTCATTTAATAACGAAATATTTCCTTTGGCATAGATTAAATACGGCGGGTCAAAAATATGCTTCAATAATTTAGGATACGATGAATGGTGAAAAGTTATGGGGGTAATCTGCTGCGCGTGAAGCATTGACAGCAGTTTTTTGGGGTCTAACTGGTGAAGATCGTCAATAAAAACATTTGCTTTTGCTTGGGATATATGGAAAAATCGCTGGATATCACGTGCTGAATAGTTGCGGAATCGACTTAAATCCGGGTCTCGTTGCAACAGCCGCCAAATCATTTTTCTGCCTACTCCGCGGCAATGATTGAGCACAATTAATTCTCGTGTAAAATGATCCATGGACACACCTTCCAATGCAAAAAAGTAGTGTACAACAAACGTTGAAACAAATAAGATGAGGGGGCTAAGCAAAATCACGTAAGCGATTCGGCCATGAGGAAAGCTGAACGGAAGAAACGAGTTACCGTCGAAACGAAGGTCAAACGATTTTGTTATTCTTTTTTTTCTGAAACTTGTTCATCCACAGTATAGATGAAATCAAATAATTCCGCAACGATTTGATAGAGTTCAGGAGGAATCGTCTGTTCCAAGTCGAGCTGCCCTAGAACGGAGACAAGTTCTGGGTCTTCTTGAATGGGAATATCATGCTGTTTCGCCTCCATAATGATGCGTTCCGCCTGTTGATCATCTCCTTTAGCAACGACCCGTGGCGCTTGATCTTCTCCTCTTTGATAGCTTAGTGCAACAGCTTTCTTTTTTCGTTCAGAATGTTCCATTATATTTTCACATCCATACGATAAGTGGTTTGAGTGAGCGGTTCGGTTACTCTTTTTTTTAGCTGTTCATCAACTTGGGCAGACTGAGATAAGGAAAGCAATCGGTAGCCCATCGCCGCGAGCCGTTCGCTAAGCGCAGGTTCTCTGGCTTTTAAAAAGGGGCGCACATCCATGTGATCATTTTGTATATTAATTGATAAAGAACGATTTTGACTATGGAGCGTGATCAGGGTTTCTTTCAGATGTGCTAAGTCAAGTAATAGTGCAATGGTGCATGAATCTGGGTCCAGTTTTCCTTTTCTGTCCCGTTTGCTTTCGAGATAGACCGACACATCGGTCAGCGATTGATTATGGGGAACGGGAATCTGTAAAGAAAACTGTGCAACAAATGGATCAGCTGCTGCCAGCTGCAATTGTTGTCCGGTAATCTTTTGAACAATCATCTGCGCTGTTTCCCGAACGGATTGTGGAATCGTCTGATTTTGGGAAACTGCAATCAAATGCCCCTTCAGGGTATCCAAAGCCAAGCCGCTTCCTTTTGTCTGCTCCTCTTGCTGTTGACCGATCCGAAATTCGTAGTCGAATCCCAATTTCTTAAGCATCGTGAAAAATAAGTTTTCCCCTTCACCTGTATGAAGCTGTGGTTTAATTTCTGAATGTTCTGTGACAAATGTGAAAAAATTTTCGGAAAATTGTTGTGGGGATTGCCTCAGACCCGTCTTGCTTAACAGCGCAGCAAGTGCTTGAGGATCATTGGCTCCATCGATAAATGCAGCGACAGATGATCTAAGATCGTTTGAGTGAACGGTGTCTATGTGCGCGGACAGATACTCCCTTAACAGCGCACCGCTCTTCTCAGCACCAATTTGATGCAGGAGTCTTGCACTCGCCTGTTCCGGAAAGAAGTCGATAAAAGAATGTAGCGTTGCTTTCAACTTTTGGATGGATGGATGCTCTGAGTGCGTCTGCTCAATCCTTTGCATCAACTGATTGAGCTGTGTCTGTATCGGATCTGGCCCTGACAATGCCTGCGCAGCCTTAAAAAAGGATTCTGAAAGCGGCAGCTGCTTCTGCTGCAGCCAGCGAATCGCTTGCAAGTCTGATGCTAAGTTCCGACTCATCGATAATAACGCACTCGCATTCTGAATCGGTTCTCGCGAGACCGGCATGTTGTGCTCGAGAAAGAATTGAACAATTTTTCGGGTCAATGCATCGTTTTTCAAGTCGAGGGCCTGAGCAACCGAATCAGCTGCATTATGTATATATTCCGTAACCGATGCAGAAGGTGCGTGCGCAACCAGCTTCGCGCGCACTTCATTTGTCTTTTGCAGAAGCTGAAATAAGTATTCTTTTCCCATTTCCAATGGCGGTTCAACAGCTGCAACTTTTGCCACGATTTGCTTCGCACCAAGCCGGACAATCGCTGTTCGGTCGGGAAGCAGTTCGAGAACCTTGCCGCGCAGTATTTGTTCCGGAGCATAGGCACCGATCATTTGGCTTTGACTGATTGCATAAGGCTGGAAGTTCACACAATCACCTTCTCATAGACATGTTCACGATTTAAGCGGCGCAAAGGTCATTCGGTGTTCCGGACATGTGCCTAAGCGCTCGATTGCTTTTAAATGAGCTTTTGTTCCATATCCTTTATGAGATGCGAAATCGTATCCGGGATAAACGGAATCAAGCTCACACATCAGACGATCCCGCGTTACTTTAGCCAGAATGGACGCTGCTGCAATAGAGTTGCTGCGCGCGTCACCCTTGATCAGTGACGTTTGCGGAACGTCTAGCGGAAGCTCCATTGCATCGATCAGTAAATGATCCGGCTGGTGATCCATTTGCTTAACTGCCCGTACCATTGCTTTTTTTGCGGCTTGATAAATATTGATTTCATCGATCTCCCGAGCCGATACAATTCCGATCCCATAAAACGCTGCAGATCCACGTATTTGGTCGTATAGGAAGTCCCGTTTTGCCGCAGTGAGTTGTTTTGAATCGTTTATTCCCGGAATCACCGTCTCAGGTTTGAGCACAACGCAGGCTGCCACAACCGGGCCGGCCAGCGGACCGCGACCTGCCTCATCAATACCGGCAACACGTTGCGCACCAGCCAGCCGGGCTTCGTTCTCAAAGTGATTCATTTGATGGTACCGTTCAA
The DNA here is from genome assembly GCF_006539285.1 of Sporolactobacillus inulinus. Lineage (GTDB taxonomy): Bacteria > Bacillota > Bacilli > Bacillales > Sporolactobacillaceae > Sporolactobacillus > Sporolactobacillus inulinus. The sequence goes on along the minus strand of NZ_BJMS01000006.1, from coordinate 40,131 downwards.
CGAGGGCTTGCAGATGTGCGCGTTTCTTCTCCCATTTAACCAAGAGCCTTTGGACACCCGCACGCGAATCGGCACGAAGCTGTTGCTGCTCCTCTTCATTTAGACTAACACCATCCGACAATCTCGTTTTAAGTTCAGCAATCGTCATTCGTCTCATTTATCTTCTTCCCCTGTATTCTCTATATCGGACGCAGTTGCCTATCTATTTAGCACTTTAGGCACCGTTCACGGCCATTCTAGCGTTAACGGTCCAATTTTTTGTCCTCTAAAATCGCGAATAATCAGCTCAGAGACGCGATCATAATTAATTATACCGCCGCTCATTAAACAACCTCTTTTTTTGCCAATCTGATCAAACACCTTAACAATTAGGTCCTGATCGTCCACTCCGTCAAGTTCAGGAAGATCGGCTAGTTGAAAACGCTTTGCGAAAGCTTCGCGATAATGAACGAGCATTGTTTTTATGAGGAAGAACGCAATTTCTTGAAAATCAAGCAATTCCTCCTTAATTGCACCGGTTGCCGCAAGACGGAGGCCAACTTGCGGATCATCAAATTTCGGCCATAATATCCCCGGTGTATCCAGCAGCTCCATTGTCTTTCCAACCTTAATCCATTGTTGAGCTGTTGTTACCCCTGGACGATCGCCAATTTTCGCGATCCTTTTTCCAGCAAGACGGTTAATCAAGGTCGATTTCCCAACATTAGGAATACCTAAAATCAAGGCGCGATCTGCATGTGGACGGAAGCCTTTATCCTCCAACTTCTTCCTCCTTGCAGCAGTCAACTGACGGACAGCTTCTGGAATCATGGAAACGCCTTGTCCGGTTTGACTGTTCACTAAATGAACTTTTAAACCATGATCTTCAAAATAATTCTGCCATGCCTTCGTTGCACGTCGATCCGCCATATCGATTTTATTCATCAGCAAAAGTCTCGGTTTCCCTGATGCAATTTCGTCTACGAGTGGATTTCTTGAAGACATTGGGACCCGGCTGTCAACCAGTTCGATCACAACATCGATTTGCTTGATTTTCTCAATCATCTGCCGCTTCGCTTTGGCCATATGGCCTGGATACCATTGAATAGACATCACACAATCCTCCAATCTACATTTCCTTTAGTTTCTTATCTTGTAAAAAAAACGAAGAGGCCCGGTCACCCCAAGCCTCTCCTTTTTGTTTCTGTGTACTTTGACGTTCAAATCGCTTATCTGCTCTTAATACGTGCTTTTTTACCACGCAGAGCACGCAGATAGTACAACTTCGCACGACGTACTTTACCATGACGAACGACTTCGATCTTATCGATCTTCGGCGAGTTCACCGGGAACGCACGCTCAACACCGACACCGTAAGAAATCTTACGTACGGTAAACGTTGCGCTAATGCCGCTGCCATGACGTTTGATCACAACACCTTCAAAGACCTGAATACGTTCGTGTGAACCTTCAACAATCTTTACGTGCACTTTGAGCGTATCGCCAGGACGAAAATCCGGGAGATCTGAACGCAGTTGTTCTTTGGTAATTTCATCAATAATATGAGACATGAGGAATGTCCTCCTTCCGTACAAATGCTCATGCATCCTTATAGAACACAGCGGAACATCGTATTCACTGGCAATTGCCACGCATTCAATCATAACATAATTAAAAGATTAGTTGCAAGCTTTTTTGTACCAATGAATCGGTTACCTATGATCAGCATCTTTTTTCCATGCGCGCAGCCATTTTTCTTCTTGATCGGTTAAACTGAGGCCTTCAAGCAGATCCGGCCTTCGTTCATAGGTTCGGCGAAGGGATTCTTTTAAGCGCCATTCCGCAATCTTTTCATGATTCCCCGAAAGCAGAAGATCAGGGACTTTCATTCCTCGAAAATCGGCCGGCCGGGTATAATGCGGATGCTCTAATAAGCCGGTGGAAAATGAGTCTGTTACTGCCGATGTATCATTTCCCAGTACTCCAGGAAGCAGACGAACAACACTATCGATCATGGCCATTGCTGCAAGTTCACCGCCGGTCATCACAAAGTCCCCAATCGAATATTCATCGGTTGCCAAGTGTTGCGGAATTCGCTCATCAAAGCCTTCATAATGACCACAAATAAAAATAAGGCCAGACTCCTTTGAAAGCAACTCTGCATCGCGTTGCTTAAACGGTTTGCCCTGTGGCGAGGTTAAAATAATGCGCGGTTTTGCACATTGCTTACTGCATACCGCATCAACGGCGTCAAACAGTGGTTGCGGCATCAAAACCATACCTGCTCCGCCGCCAAACGGGTAGTCGTCAACCTTATTATGTTTGTTCGTCGTGAAATCTCTGAAATTTGTTACCCTAAAAGAAACAGCACCTTTTTCCGCTGCTTTACCGATGATTGAGCTTTGCAAGACACCGTCAAACATTTCTGGAAAAAGGGAAAGGATGTCAATCTTCATGGTCAATCAACCCCGGGATTAAGTGAACGATCACTTTTTTCGTTTTCAGATCGACTCGTCTCACAACATCACGAATATAAGGAATTAAAACATCCGCTGCACCGGTATCCACAACCCAGACATCATTGGCACCTGGAGACAGAATCTCTTTAATGGTTCCCAGTTCTTTTCCTGTATCGGTGATTACGTCCATACCGATGATTTGATGATAATAAAAGTCGCCTTCCTCAAGCTCAGATAATTGTGCTTCTGTTACAAACAGTGAGCACCCTTTATACTTTTCTACATCATTAATCGATGGAAGGCCTTCAAATTTCAAACAATCAAATTGTTTGTGTTTCCGGTAATTGCTTACCTTCAGCGGCTTATAATCACCGTTTTTCTGATCGCGTACATAGAGCGTAGCACCTTTTGCATAGCGTTCGTCCGCAAAATCGGTCGCGCTGATTACACGCACCTCACCACGGATTCCCTGCGTGTTAACAATTTTTCCGACATAAAGCCACTGATCAGCCATTGATGAGCCTCCTTGGGTATAATGCTGCGGGGTTATGTATGGCGAAAAAGAGAAGGGCTCATTCCCCTTCTCTTTTTCTTGGTTATTCTCGGATTAAGAAACGGGTTTTTATACCGTTCGCATTGCCAACCGCGGAAATGATTGATCTCACGGCCTCAGCAACTTGACCGTGTTTACCGATAATCCTTCCCATGTCCTGTTTGGCAACTGTAAGCACATAGGTAGTAGTACCATGATCCGGCGTTACCCGTTTCTTAATCTGAACATGTTCATGATCATCAATGAGCGGAAATACAATGGCTTTAATTAACTCTTCCATTCATCTGCCGCCCTCAATCATTATTTTTGTAGTTTCGAAAGGTGGAATTTCTCCATAAGCCCTTCCTTAGAGAACAGATTGCGCACCGTGTCCGACGGTTGAGCACCTTTTTGCAGCCAATCCAGTGCTTTTTCTTCATCAACCGTGAACGATTTCGGTGTTGCTACCGGATTGTACGTACCGATTTCTTCGATAAAACGGCCGTCACGAGGTGAACGTGAATCTGCAACAACAACTCTGTAGAAAGGACGCTTCTTAGCACCCATGCGTTTGAGACGAATTTTAACTGACATAATCGAACAACTCCTAATTTTAATCAAATTTAATGGACTTACATAAATGGTAAATTAAAAGGATTGCGTTTCTTGCCTTTTGCCTTGCCCATAAACTGTTTCATCATTTTTTTCATGTCCTTGAACTGTTTGAGCAGGCGATTGACATCAGCGACAGAGGTCCCGCTCCCGAGCGCAATCCGCTTTTTGCGGCTTGCATTAATAATCTCCGGCTCCGTTTTCTCATGGGAGGTCATGGAACGGATAATGGCCTCTGTCTGATCAATCTTTTTCTCGTCAATCTGCATGTTTTTCATGCCTTTGAACTTATTTGCTCCAGGCATCATCGCAAGCAGATCTTCGAGTGGTCCCATAGTACGAACCTGACCAATTTGCTCAAGAAAATCGTCAAGCGTAAAGCTCACCGAGAGCAGCTTTTGCTGCATATCGCGTGCTTTTTCTTCATCAATTGTTGCCTGAGCTTTTTCAATCAGCGAGAGCACATCGCCCATACCAAGAATCCGCGAAGCCATGCGATCCGGATGAAAAGGTTCAAGTGCATCCATCTTCTCGCCCATACCGACGAACTTAATCGGCTTACCGGTGACTGAGCGAATCGATAAAGCTGCCCCGCCACGTGTATCACCATCAAGTTTGGTCATAATGACCCCTGTGATATCCAAACGATCATTGAACGCACGGGCAACGTTCACAGCATCCTGTCCGGTCATCGCATCAACGACAAGAAAAACTTCATCTGGATGACTGACTTCCTTAATCTGTTCCAGTTCATTCATTAAGCCTTCATCGATGTGAAGTCGACCGGCAGTGTCAATGATCACCAAATCATTGTGATCCGCTCTTGCCTGATCCATACCTTGACGAACAATATCAACCGGATTGACTTGATCGCCAAGTGAAAATACCGGAATGTTCAACTGTGACCCTAACGTCTGTAACTGCTTTATCGCTGCAGGACGATAGATATCTGCTGCAATCATCAACGGCTTTTTATTATTGTTCTTTCGAATATGGTTGGCAAGTTTTGCTGCAGAGGTCGTTTTACCTGCCCCCTGAAGGCCAACAAAGAGAAGCACCGTTGGCGGTTTCAAAGAAAAGTTCAGTTTGGTCTGCTCGCCGCCCATCAGCTCGGTAAGTTCTTCTTGAACGACTTTTATGATCTGCTGACCCGGGGTCAGACTTTTCATAATTTCCTGACCAACCGCCCGCTCTTGAACCTTTTTAATAAAGGTTTTTACAACCTTAAAATTGACATCGGCTTCAAGAAGTGCAAGGCGTATTTCACGCATCATTTGTTTGACATCATTCTCGGAGACTTTGCCTCTGCCGCGAATCTTCTTCATCGTCGCTTGTAATCTGTCCGAAAGACTTTCAAATGCCATACTTCTCACATCCTAATCTAAATTCTCCAGTTCACTGAGAAAAGAATCTAGTTTTTCACGTTCTTCACTATTTAAATGACCGGATAGTGCTCTCATTTCTGAAATTACGGAAAGGCGAACCTCATGTTTGTGAAATAACCCAAGTTTTTCCTCAAACGCTTCGAGAGCATGTTCCGCCCGTTTTAAGTTGTCATGAACAGCTTGTCTCGTTACTTGACTTTTTTCCGCAATTTCCCCAAGAGAAAAATCATTGAGATAGTAAAGATTGAGATACTCCTGTTGTTTCGGGGTGAGAAGCGGCTGATAAAAATCATATAGGGCGTTAACGCGTAAAACCTTCTCAAGCATAGCAAATCCCCTTGACTGTAAAGGCTTTTTACTTTACTGGTAAATCATACAGTTTTTTCGTATTCGTGTCAAGTTTTCTTAATGAGGAGTGGATTATTGGTCTTCCGTATCTTCGTTCTCATTCTGAAAAAGTTCCGAGAATAGTCCATAAAGAAAAGCATCTGCATCAAACGTCTGTAAATCATTCAGCTGTTCGCCGAGCCCAACTAATTTCACCGGAATATCCATCTCATTACGAATGGCAAGCACAATGCCACCTTTTGCTGTTCCATCTAGCTTTGTCAGTGCAATTCCGGTGACCTCCGAAGCCTGGCGGAAAAGTTTCGCTTGGCTTAATGCATTCTGCCCGGTCGTCGCATCCAGCACGAGAAGTACTTCGTGCGGCGCTCCGGGGCACTCTCGTGTAATGACGCGTTTAATTTTTTCAAGTTCCTTCATTAAATTCACTTTATTTTGCAATCTTCCGGCCGTGTCGCAGATAAGCACATCGACGTTTCGCGACTTCGCTGCCTGCATGGCATCATAGACAACCGATGCCGGATCGGATCCTTCTTGATGCTTAATGACATCAATACCGGTTCGGTCGCCCCAAACTTGAAGCTGCTCAATTGCTCCTGCCCTGAATGTATCGGCAGCAGCAAGCAGCACATGTTTTCCCTCATCTTTCAATCGTCCGGCGAGTTTGCCAACTGTGGTCGTTTTTCCCGCGCCATTTACACCGACCACAAGGATCACCGTCAAACCGTTCGGATTAATGTTGAGTTTGGTTTCTTCGTTGTCTCTTGCCAGGAACTCAGCAAGAACTTCAACAATAACATCCTTCAATTTGTCCGTATCTTTAATGTTGCGTGAGCGCGATTCGTCTTTGAGCCGATCCACTAAATCCATTACCGTATTCATACCAACATCGGATTCAATGAGTACTTCTTCCAGCTCATCGAAGAAGTCTTCATCAACCTTGCGATATCTTTTGACAAGCTGATTCATGCGCTCTGCGAATGTTTTCCTTGTTTTCGTTAATCCATCCTTGAACTTGTCGTTCATCGCTGTGCTTTTTCCTGTTAATTTATCTTTCAGTTTATTAAAGAAGTCCATCTTTACTCCTCCTCGTTATATGCGTGCTTTATGCAACGCGTGCCAAAACGTGTTAGCTTCCCACTGTAAGTAATTCCTCCGTATCTTCCAAGCGTACCGAAACAAGCCGCGATACGCCGGACTCCTGCATCGTAACGCCGTAGAGCACATCAGAGCGTTCCATTGTCCCGTGTCTGTGCGTCACCACGATAAATTGTGTTTCGGCACTGAACTTTTTCAGAAATGCGGCATAGCGGTCCACATTAGCATCATCAAGTGCTGCTTCCACTTCATCTAAGACACAAAAAGGTACCGGACGAACCTTTAAAATGGCAAAAAGAAGAGCAATCGCGGTTAGTGCGCGCTCACCGCCTGAGAGCAGCGAGAGTCTCTGCAGCTTTTTGCCAGGCGGTTCAGCAAGAATATCGACGCCGCTATTCAGCATATCCTCAGGAGCAATCAACTGAAGATCAGCGCGCCCACCGCCGAACAGTTCTTGAAAGACGCTTCGGAAATGTTTACGAATCTGTGTGAAGGTTTCTGTGAAACGTTGTTCAACCACTTGATCCATCTCAGTCATCACATGGTTCAGCGTCTCCCGCGCTTTCAACAGATCGTCTCTCTGACTGGTCAAAAACTGATGCCGCTCCTGAACTGCTCGATGTTCTTCAATGGCGCCAATATTGACTGTCCCAAGCTCCTCAATCGCCCGTTTAATCAGTTTGACTTTTTTGCGCGCTTCGGAAACATCCATCGTTAATGTGTATTTTTCTTTTGCAGCTTCGATCGTAAGTTCGTACTCATCTCTTAATGTATCTAAAAGATGATCCAGTTGAACATCCATTCGACCGAGACTTACATTCTTTTCTTGATATAACGCAGTGATTCGATTCAGTGTATCCCGCCGGCTTGCGATCATTGTCTCGTCATCCGCAAGCGCCCTCTGACGTACTTCGCGGTCTTTGCGCATCGACGTTAATTCATCAGCCAGAGCTGTTTTTGCTTCTTTTGCGGTGGCGATACGTTGTTTTAGTTTATCTTCATCTATGTGCTGATCGGCCAGTTCAGAATCGATCCCTTGTACCGATGCACGCAACGCTTCAATCGATGCCTCAAGTTCGTCCACTTTAGCCTTTGATTGTGCGGCGCGTTCTTTTTGATGTGCTGCAATCTGAATCTGTTCCGCAAGTTTCACTTTAAGCGCCGTAATTTCCGACTGCAAGGCCTCTTTTGAGGAATCAATATCTTCACGGCTCTTTGTCAAGCTGCTAATCTCTGCTGTAAGATCAGTACCTTTTTTTTCGTATTCGACAGACAATTGGTCAATTTCAGCTAACCGAGCATTGACTTTCTCATGTTCCAAATTGAAGTCGCCATTCTCTCTAGTCAGCAAGTGGTATTTTTCTTGTCCTGCTTTTTCTTCTGCTTCTGCTTCTCGTTTCTGAACCTCGATCTCACGATACTGATCCAATACCTTCTGCAGCTGTGCACGAATTTTATTTGTTTCAAGTTCATCGGCTGCCATTTGATTTTTAAGTTCTGAGAAATCTTTATGTAATTGGGCTCTTTTCTCAGTCATTTCTTTAATTTGACGGCTGAGTTCATCAAGTTCCGTACTTCTGCCGATCAAACTTCCTTGCCGCTGTTTCGCGCTCCCCCCGGTCATCGCACCTCCTGGCGAAACAACATCGCCTTCCAAGGTCACAATTCGATAACGATAATTCACATGCCGGGCGATCTGATTTGCGCCCTCCAAATTTTTTGAAATAATGACCGTTCCGAGTAAAAAGTCAATAATTTTTTGGTACTGCGGCGCGCAAGTTACAAGATCCGAACCCGAACCAATGAAGGCATCGATTTGTTGCAGATTTGCGTGCTCTGACCGGCCAATTGATTTCGGGCGAATCACCGACAAGGGCAAAAAGGTTGCACGGCCGGATTTGTTGCGCCGAAGGAATTGTATCGCCTGCCTGCCCGCCGCTTCATCTGCAACCACAACATTTTGTGAAGAACCGCCTAATGCCGTCTCAATAGCAGTACTATGTGCTTTCTTCACCTGAATTAATTCAGCTACGGCGCCATGAATACCCGAAAGGCGTTTGCGGTTCTTTAGGACCACTTTGACGCCTTGGTAATAGCCGGCATAGTCGTCTTTTAAGGATTCGAGCAGTTCCCGGCGCGACTTTGCCTGATCAATAAACCGGCTGATTTGTTCCACGGCGTCACGCTCTTTCGCGTAGCGTTTTTGCCCTTTGTCAAGTCGCGCTTGATACAGCTCATAGTCCGCTTGCAGCTGTTTCCCATTTTTTTGTATCGCTTCCAGTTTCTCAACAAGTGCCTTCTTTCGATTCCCTGCTTGTTCAGCGACCTTCTTTACTTCTTCAGTATTCGTTTGAATGCGCGTTTTTTTCGTCTTTAAAGATTCGATTTGGTCCGTTAGGTAGCGGCGCTCGTTGCGCATCGATGCTTGTTCATTCAGGATTTCAATATAGTCGCTTTTCAGTTTCTCGATTCGTTCATCTAAATTTTGCGCAAAGCCATGAAACTTTTTTTGTTTTTCAGACAGCTGCTTCTGAAGTTCTTTCTGAATCGATGCTTCTTGTTGATCCTTTGCAAAAGCCTCTTTTACATGTTCTTTTTCGCATGCTAATTGTTCCGTTAACCGGGCGATCCGCTCATTCAATTCTTCAGCACTGCTTTGTGCATGTTTATTCCGTTCATTTAATACTTGCCGGTTTCCAAGCAGCTTTTCCAGTTGTTCACCTGCTTCTGCCCATGCGGTTTGCTTCGCTTCAATCGTTCGATCAATTTGCTCGAGGGCGATGCGATTGTCTCGATACATTTGATCATGCTGGTCGATTTCAGTACTTAACGATTCTTTTTTTGTCTTTAATTCGTCAACCTGCTGCTTTGTTTGTGTCCATTCATTGTGAAGCGTTTCAATATCATGAGCGAGCAGCGCAATATCGACCTCTTCAAGCTCGCTTTTTTTCGCTAAATAATCCTTGGCTACAGATGCTTGTTGTTCAAGAGGATCGAGTCGTTCCGCTAATTCATGCAAAATATCCTCAACACGATTCAAGCTGTCTTCGGATTCATTGAGTTGTTTTTCTGCCGCTTGCTTGCGTAACTTATATTTAAGTACACCTGATGCTTCTTCAAAAATGCGCCGCTTCTCATCGGCTTTACTATTTAGTATTTCGTCAATTTTTCCTTGACCGATCACTGAATAAGCTTCTTTACCTAATCCGGAATCCATGAACAAGTCAACAATATCCTTTAGGCGGCAGCTTTGGCGGTTGAGTTGAAATTCGCTTTCCCCCGACCGGAAAACTCTGCGTGTCACACTAATTTCGCTGTAATCCATTGGAATATAGCGATCACTATTCTCTAGAGTAAGGGTAACCTCAGCCATATTAACCGCTTTTTTTGCATCGCTTCCTGAAAAAATGATATCTTCCATTTTCGATCCGCGCAGAGATTTAGCCGACTGCTCCCCAAGCACCCAGCGGATTGCTTCAGTAATATTGCTTTTCCCGCTTCCGTTCGGCCCGACAACTGCAGTCACGCCTGGAACAAATGCAACCGTTGTCTTATTGGCAAACGATTTAAAACCTGAGACATCCAATCGTTTGAGGAACATCTCAATCCCTCCGTTTCATTCCGTCATTCATCTTCATTTCTTTTTCTTTTCAATCTGCTTCTTTCTTCCATGTGACAGGGCGAGTTGGACTCACAATCATTTGCTCCTTTGATCATACCCGATTCTCGCTTATCCTGTAACAAAAGCAGCCGAAGTCTCCCGGCTGCTTTTGTTACTCGGCGAGATTTCTCAGCGCCTTTGATGCCGCGCTCTGCTCCGAGTCTTTCTTTGAATGTCCCTTTCCCTTCCCGATCACTTCGCTATTGAGCAACACATGGGACGTAAACTCGCGATGATGGGCCGGGCCTTTTTCTGAAATCAGTTCATAATCCAGTTCACCAAGATTTTTTCGTTGAACGGTTTCTTGAAGCTGACTCTTGTAATCCATCACATGGGAAAAAGAACCGTCGCTGATTCTTGGATAAACGACTTTCTCTAAAAACCGCTCAACCTCTTGAAGTCCCTGATCGAGATATAGAGCGCCAACAAATGCTTCGAATACATCCGCAAGCAACGACGGACGCTTTCTTCCCCCGGTTACTTCCTCACCTCTGCCAAGGAAAATCATTTCTTCAAAGGAAAGTGAAGAGGCAAATTGAAACAAGCCCGTTTCGCAGACGATTGCAGCGCGAAGTTTTGTCATATCTCCCTCAGACAATTCAGGATAATTCTTAAATAAATGCTGCGAAATCAAAAGTTCTAATACCGCATCCCCAAGAAATTCGAGTCGCTCGTAATCATCCTGAGACTCTCGACGGTGCTCATTCACATAAGATGAATGAGTAAATGCTTGTTTTAATAGTGTTTCATTTTGAAAGGAAAAGGAAAAATCATCAAGAAAATGATGCAACCTTTTCGTTACTTCTTTTTCGTGGCTCAGTTCTTTTTTTGAACTTGGCACACACATCACCTCCGATAACAAACGCAAAATCCATTCTTCCCAATTCAATAAAAAATAAGAAGTCCCGCCCTTATAAACGGATTTATAAAAACGGGACCCATGGGTTTAGAGAATCTCAGGATTTATGGTTCTCTATGTAAGATACGACGTCACCGACGGTTTGAATCTTTTCCGCATCTTCATCGGAGATTTCCAAATTAAATTCATCTTCAAGTTCCATGACAAGTTCTACAATGTCAAGTGAATCTGCGTCGAGATCTTCTTTAAATGAAGCTTCCGTCTTCACGTCTGCTTCGTCTACACCCAATCGATCGACAACGATCTTCTTGACACGTGTCAAAACATCTTCTGCTGCCATGTCTTCACCTCCTCTCGAGGGGCATCTTCCACCTGGAAAACATCTGCAGTTTCTTTCAGTGCGACATTTCTTCTGTTGCCCAAGCCTCTTTTTTTAAAGCATACCTCAATTATTTTATTGCATTGACATACCGCCGTCAATACTTAATGTTTGCCCCGTCATGTATTTGCTGTCTTCTGATGCAAGGAAGGCGACTACATTAGCGACATCCTCCGGCGTGCCAAGTTTGCCAAGCGGAATCTCCTGTTTCATCTTGTCTTTTACTTCTTCAGGCAATTGATCCGTCATGTCCGTTACGATAAAACCAGGTGCGACGGCATTAACCGTTATCCCACGAGACGCGACTTCTCGCGCTGTAGATTTGGTTAAACCAATGACGCCCGCTTTTGCGGCAACATAGTTTGCTTGTCCGGCATTTCCTAAAATGCCGACGACAGAAGCTATGTTAATAATTCTTCCCTGTTTTTGGCGCATCATTGGTCGAATAGCCGCTTTTGTTGTTAAAAATACACCTTTTAAATTGGTATTCAAAACAGCATCCCAATCCTCTTCCTTCATGCGCATCAACAATCCGTCGCGCGTGATTCCTGCATTATTGACGAGGATATCGATCTTTCCAAAGTGCTCTATCGCTGCCTTTATCATTTTTTGAACAGCTTGCTCATCGGATATGTCACATTGCCAGACGAGCGCTTCGCAGCCGGTATTGCGGATTTCTGCTGCTGCGTCCTCCGCCCTTGTTTTGCTTCCTGAATAATTGACAACTACAGAAGCACCGAGTTGCGCAAGCTTCAACGCAATTGCTCTACCAATACCTCTAGAGGCTCCGGTGACAAGGGCAACCTTTCCTTCAAGTGCCATGTTTATGATACACGCTCCTTCAGTTGTTCAACTGCATTTTGCAAGCTTTGAACGTCATTAACTTGGATGACCGTTGCTTTACGATTAATCTTACGAATTAAACCGGAAAGTACTTTTCCAGGACCGACTTCAACAAATGTGTCAACGCCCAATTCAATCAGCCGCTCAACGCTTTCCGTCCAGCGAACCGGTGAATAGATCTGTTCGATTAAATGATTACGAATCTCATCCGCTTCCGATTCTTCTTTAGCGGTGCTGTTTGCAATAACAGCGATCTTCGCATTCTGAACCGGAAGCTGGTCCAAAACGACACGCATTTTTTCGGCTGCCGGTTTCATTAAAGCAGAGTGAAAGGGACCGCTTACTGAAAGGGGAACGACGCGACGAGCGCCGGCTTCAGTTGCACGTTTGGACGCTTGCTCAACGCCTGAAACCGTTCCCGAAATGACAATTTGTCCCGGACAGTTAATATTCGCCGTTTGTACGGATTCTCCTGCTTTTGATACATCGGCACAAAGGGTGGATAATTGATTTGCATCAAGTCCTAAAACGGCTGCCATTGTTCCTTGACCTGCAGGTACAGCTGCCTCCATTAACCGTCCACGTTCTCTTACCGCATGCACGGCGTCCTCAAATCCAAGAACTCCGCCGGCAAACAGCGCACTGTATTCCCCTAGACTGTGACCGGCTAAGTAATCCGGCTTAATGCCTTGCTTTTCCAGCAATGTATACAGCACCGCACTTACAGTCAGCAGTGCCGGTTGCGTATTCTCAGTTTTTTTTAATTGATCATCAGAACCGCTCATAATCAGCTCGGTTAATGGAAAAGATAAACGCTTGTCAGCAGCTTCAAACATCGATTTAGCTTCTGGATAAACATCCAGCAAATCGGCACCCATACCCACTGACTGTGATCCTTGTCCTGGAAAAACAAATGCAATCTTACTCACAACACATCAACCTCCACGAGAAATAATTCATCACGGCAAAACAAGCGAAAGAGCAGCCGACCGCTTACCCTTCCACCCGCTCTTTTCCTCCGTGCGCACGAAACATCGTAAATACACCTTTAAAAACATGATCCCGACCAGAATAGCTATTTACTTCAACGATTGTCCGCACCCGTTCCTTACGCATGACCTTGGCTTTCGCGACCACGCGTTCACCGGATCTTACCGGCCGCATAAATTGAATTTCAGCTTTCGATGTCAGTGCCAATGCGTCATTAATCACTGCTACAGCAAGCGAATTGGCCTGTGCAAACAAATGATGTCCGCGTGCGATACCTGTTCTTGAAAAAACAAAATCAGGGGTAATCTCAAGAATCGAAATGGCACTTGTATCCAACTGCAAATCAAGGATATCTCCAATCACTTCTTCTTTATGAAGTGCTTTAACATCATCGAATTGCCGTTTGGCGACGTGTTTAATCCGCTCCCTGAGCTCAGGGATAGATAGTTCCATCCGATCAAGGCGAATCGTCTGTACACTGACCGAAAACTTCTTTGCCAGTTCATCATCAGTAATAAACGGATTCTCATCAATTGTTTTTTTTAACGTTTCCTGTCTGTCTTTCTTGCTTTTTCTCATCAACTGGCCACCGCCGTCTCGTCCTAATCGCCAGCAACTCGGAATTAAGACTAGATAATAATAGTTAGTATATCATAACAGGTGTACGGGTGACAGATTTCTCTTAAACAAGAAAATCGATCACCTATATACGATACACGCCCCCCTATCGGTTTCATTTTTCCGTTGTGAGTCAAAAAAGTTTTCCACGTTCGCAAGCAGAAATTAAACCGGAACGTATCAATCGACGCATGGGATTAGTCGAGATGGCTTGATTCTCCGAGACCCATTTCTATTAGTGGCTCGCGCAGCAAACGAAAGGTGTCCGACTTCCAAAAAGCTTCAGAGTGAACCAACCTGGCAGCATCATCCCGTGCCGTATTCAATGTTCGATAATCATGTACGAGATCTGCAAGTTTAAAGGATGGCACGCCGCTTTGCTTTGTTCCAAAGAAATCTCCCGGACCACGCAGCTTCAAGTCATAGCCGGAAAGTTTAAACCCATCCGTTGTCTCGGTCATCATACGCATCTTCTCTCTGCTCGTCTCAGATTTGGCATCCGCAAGCAGAACGCAATAGGACTGCACGCTGCCTCGTCCAACGCGTCCACGCAGCTGATGCAGCTGCGATAGGCCAAAACGGTCGGCATCATAAATGATCATAAGTGACGCATTTGGGACATTGACACCGACTTCAACGACAGTTGTTGATACAAGAATTTGCGCGCGATGTTCCTTAAACGCTTCCATAACTTGATCCTTTTCTTCAGAAGTCAGTTTTCCATGCATTAAGGCAACCGAATATTCAGGCAGCGCCTGAGTCAGATACCCATGTACATCGAGTGCATTCTGTACATCGAGTTGCTCTGATTCCTCGATTAATGGGCAAATCACATAGGCTTGTCTGCCTTGATCGAGCTCGTGTTTCATAAAACGAATCACTCGGTCCATCGCATTGTCTTGAACCCAGTATGTTTTAATTTCCTTTCTCCCGCCAGGCAATTGATCAATTGTCGAAACATCCATGTCGCCAAACACCGACAAGGCAAGCGTGCGCGGAATTGGGGTTGCAGTCATATATAGAATATCCGGCTCTTTGCCCTTAAGCCGCAAAGCCCCTCGCTGGCCCACGCCAAATCGATGCTGCTCATCAGTGATTACAAGTCCCAACTGATGAAAATGAACCTCCGGCTGGATCAAGGCATGGGTACCAATCAGAACTTGAACCGCTCCGGAACTTATCTGTTCAAGCAGTTCCCGTCTCCTTTTCCCGCGAACGCTCCCGGTCAGAAGACCGACAGAAACGGAAAAGGGACGGAACAATTCACGCAGCGTTTCTGTGTGCTGTTCCGCAAGTATTTCAGTTGGCGCCATTAAAGCCCCTTGATATCCGGCACATACCGCCGCGTAGAGCGCTATTGCAGCAACGACTGTTTTCCCTGATCCAACGTCGCCTTGAAGCAAACGATTCATCGGTGCAGCATGGGCCATATCTTGCAGTATTTCAGACAGCACCTTATTTTGTGCTTGCGTTAAGGGAAAAGGCAGGGATTTTATGAATGCCTGCAGCTGTTTTGAATCGATCGAAAATGGAATTCCTGTTTCTGAAGCTCGCTTTAATCGCTTGTAGGCTTTCAATTTCAACTGATAGGTGAGAAACTCCTCATAAACAAGTCGTCTCCGCGCCTGATGTAAATGCTGCTGGTCTTCGGGAAAATGGATTGTATGCACCGCCTGCGCTTTTCCTGCCAATTTATAGGCTGTGCGTAGTGAAGCAGGAAGATTTTCCTCTATGATGTCCGGAAATTGTTTAAACGCCTGTTTCACTAAAGTGCGGATTCGTTTAACCGAAACTCCTGCTTTTACCGGATAGACCGGAGCCCATTGGGCGTTTTGATCAGGTTCGCCTTTGTGAAAATCAGTAGCAGCCAGCGTTGCACGATTGCGCTCCCATTTACCGGTAATTGTTACCTGATCACCGATGGATAACATTCGTTTCAGATAAGGCCGATTGAACACGATTACCGATATTAAATAGCGCCCGGTTAAGACGCGAACGCTCAATCGTGACTTTTTCTTTCCGTAATAATTGAGCAACGGGCTGCTCTGCACTTTTCCTAAGACCGTGGTTTGCTCCTGATCTTGAACTTCAGCAAGATCTTTGATTTCATAATTGTCATAGCGATAGGGATAATAATTAAAAAGATCGTCAACAGTCCTGATTCCGAGTTGTTCCAGGTCTTCCGCCAGCCGCGCCCCGACACCGCGAAGCTCTGTAATTGGGTTTTTAGAACGCAACGCTTTCATTATTCTTTTGATACAGACCGCTTGGCATTTAACCCGAAAATTCGTTCTTTCAGAGCACGGCCGGTCTTGGTGTCGGCAAGCCCTCCTAGTGCCGTCTCTCTCAAAGCGGTAGGCATCATTCGGCCCACCCGGTACATCGCGTCAATCACTTCATCACAAGGAATCACGCTTTTAATTCCAGCAAGTGCCATGTCAGCTGCAACGAGAGCACTTGACGCACCGATTGCATTACGTTTCACACAAGGCGCTTCGACCAATCCGGCAACCGGATCGCAAATCAGTCCAAGCAGATTGCCTAATGCGATTGCCATTGCATGGGCGGATTGTTCCGCGGTTCCGCCAGCCATCTCGACTGCCGCAGCAGCAGCCATGCCCGTTGCCGATCCGACTTCTGCCTGACAACCGCCGGCAGCACCGGAAATGGAGGCATTATTTGCAACAACAAAACCAAACGCACCTGCTGTAAATAAAAAAGCGATCATTTGATCTCTGGTTGGATTGAGTTTAGGCTGCAGACCGAATAGAACCCCAGGTACAACACCGGCTGAACCCGCTGTAGGGGTTGCACAGATTGTCCCCATGGCCGCATTGACTTCATTGGTTGCCATCGCTTTACTCACGGCATCCAGTACAACCGATCCGGATAACGATTCATTGTGCTCGATATAATGTTTCAGGAGTCGCGCATCACCTCCGGATAAACCTGAGCGCGACTTGATTTCTTCTTGTAGCCCTCTTTGAACTGCTTTTTCCATAACGGTTAAATGTCCGGACATTTTTTCGATAATTTCCGCACGACTTTTACCGGTTGTTTCAATCTCCGTTTGAATCATCACTTCAGATAGAGGCAGACTTCGACTGTTTGCCTCTTTTACTAGTTCTTCGACCGTTTGAAACATTGAAACATCTCCCCCTCCCCATAAAACTCATGATCAAGTTAAAACAGCAACATTTAATATATTGGGAAGATGCGAAACCCCGGTAACTAAATCATCCCCGATTTCTTCATCTGTTTGAATCACCATGAGTGCTAAACTTCCTTTTTGTTTCCGTGACACTTGCATATAAGAGATATTCATTTCATAAGTTGCGATCAGTCCGGCAACTTCTGCTACAGCACCATACCGATCATGATGCAGGACAAGAAGCGCCGGGTTGCTTCCGGAAAGGGAAACGGAAAATCCGTTTACTTCATGTATTTCTATTTTCCCGCCGCCAATTGATACACCGACGATCTCCATCATTTCATTGCCGTCCGTTAATGAAATTCGCGCGGTATTCGGGTGGTCAACAGGTGTTTGCCTATCTGCTGTAAATGTAATCTTCATCCCCAGTTTCTCAGCAATACTTAATGAATCAGGAAGATTTGGGTTACGCTCATCAAAGTCGAGCAGACCGGCGGCAATAGCCACATCCGTTCCATGTCCTTGATAAGTTTCAGCAAAAGATCCATAAAGGGTCACCGCTGCTTCAATCGGTACCGTGCCAAGCAGCTTTCTTGCAACTCGCCCTATTTTTGCAGCGCCCGCAGTATGGGAGCTTGATGGTCCCACCATTACAGGTCCGATAATATCAAAAACACTTCGATAGTTCATCTCGTTTGACGCTCCTCATACTTGTAGAGTCTGATTCTCTGCCTGTTCTTTCTCCTCAACCAATCGAACCCCTTGAACGAAGATATTGATGGAGGCCGCATTGAGACCAAGCATCTCGTTCAAACTCGCCTTTACTTTCGTCTGAACGTTGCCTGCCACCTCTGAGATTCGCGTTCCATAACTAACAATAATGTACATGTCAATTAATAAATTCTGTTCCTCGTCAAAACGGACAACAATCCCGCGGCTTAAATTATCTTTTTTCAAAAGTTCTGTAAAACCATCTTTCAATTGGTTCTTTGATGCCATACCGACAATACCGTAACAATCCATTGCTGCACCACCGACAATCTTTGAAATGACATCAAGTGAAATGTCGATCTGGCCGAAGTTATTTGTTATCGAAACACTCATATACGCTGCCTCCAAATTCATTTTGCACTAAAACAAATGCGTCGGTCCACCTTGGTTGGTGCGTTTCATCCGCAAACCGATTTAACTTAACGTTATTTTACACTAGCCTAGACAAATTTTAAAGCGAAGGTCCCAAGCACCCGCTTCATCATCGAAAACAACCGAACAAATTCGGTTGCGTGACACCTGCAATCGTGTTACTATGAAGTTATTGCTTTATTGAATTGCTATGGTCAAGGAGGTCATATTAATGGGACGTCGATGCTTTGTAACCGGCAAAACAACGAAGTTTGGTCAAAACCGTTCATTTGCTGAAAATAAATCGAAGAGAACATTTAAAGCGAACTTGCAAAAAGTACGTATCTTGGTTGACGGAAAACCAAAAAGAGTTTATGTTTCGACAAAAGCGCTTAAGTCAGGCAAAGTTGAACGCGCTTGATCCGTAACAATAATGTATTGATGAACATCAAAAGAGCCGAATCTTATCTAAGATTCGGCTCTTTTGACTGATTTGCTTTAGCAAAAAAAGGCACCTCGTTTGAGATGTCTTTTTTTGCTCTGCGAGCCGATTATCCCTTCTTAAAAGAACCGAGGAGGGCTCTCACAATACTCGCTAAGAATCTTGGCAGCTTAATCGTATAAAATTTCATTGCACTGCTCCTCCTTGTCTCAAGCGCCGACATCCATAATCACGTGCTTCTAAACTATATGAATGGATGAGAAAAAGTATGCCCGGATCGGCTGCTCATCTAATCACGACATTGCATCATCAGCAGACAGCCTTTTGAAAAGGAAACGGTAAATGAATCTTTTTCAGCCTCATTGCTGATGCATCGGCTTGATCCCAAAGGAAGTACAGCATCTTGAAGCGGATACTTTAAACCGGACAATGTCAGCCCCATAACTTTTTCAGTCAGCGCAAGAAATGAAAGATAACGATATGATGAATTGCTCTTTATAGGATATGTGCCCGGAGTCAATAATGTGATCTTGTTTTTCTTATCGACAATCGCCACATCAACCGATTGACTGACCGCCCGCATCAATAATTGCACACTTGCCAGTGTATGATCCATTCGTCCGCCAGTCGCACCGAAGATTAAACAGTGCTCAGGCTTTCGGCTTAATGCCCAATCAAGTGCCAGCTCAAGATCTGTTTTGTCTTTTTCCGGAGAATAGGAACGAAGCAGCAATCGTTGTCCATTGACTTCCTCCCGCTCCTCATCACTGAGCGAATCAAAATCACCAAATGCAATCATCGGTTTGATTTGCTGTCTTAATAAGACGATCGTCCCATGGTCCGCCCCGATCCATTCATAATCCGAATATTCCGGTGCATGTAAATCAGGCACGAGCACATCCGGTCCGCCAGCAACAATTGCAAGTTTCATACGCGTCTGCATCTCCTCATCGCAAATTCGAAAAAAACGAGAAATTATTGATATTTCTTTCGTTCACGCTCTTTAAGTTCCTGAAAAAACAAACTGTAATGCGCGTAGCGTTTTTGATCGATTTCTCCCGCAGAAACCGCTTCTTTCACGCGGCAATTCGGTTCTGCCAGATGCGTGCAGCCCCTAAAGCGGCAGCCGTCCCGGTAAGCGGAAAATTCGGGGAAACAGTTTTCCAAATCAACGGATACGATCTCTGGAATTTCGAGGGCACTGAATCCCGGTGTATCTGCAATGTAACCGTCTTCTACAATTGGGATTAATTCGGTATGACGTGTCGTGTGCTTTCCTCTTCCCAAAGCTTGTGAAATCGATTGGGTTTCAATGCTTAATGAGGAATTAAGATGATTGAGCAGCGTTGATTTGCCGACACCGGATTGCCCGGTGACCACGCTGATTCGGTGAGCCATTTGTTTCTTCAGCTCGGAAATTCCTTCATTAGTGACACTTGAGATAAAAAAAACAGGATAACCGATACGTTCATAAATATTTATCTGCGTCTTAAATTTAGATAAATCATTCGCGGTTAACAGGTCCTTTTTTGTAAAGCAGATCAGCGAATGAATCGCATGTGCTTCCATAGTAACGAGAAATCGGTCGAGCAGCTGACAATCAAAAGACGGTTCCTCTACCGAAAAAACAAGAATGGCTTGATCAATATTTGCGATTGGTGGCCGCTTTAATGCATTTTTTCGTGCTTGAATCGATAAAATATAGCCATCGCTCGGCTTCTTTGCCTCATACGTAACGTGATCACCGACAAGCGGACTGACCTTTCTTTTTCTGAAGATGCCGCGTGCCCGGCATTGAATATCCTGATCTCCATTCTTAATGTAATAAAAACCACTTAAGGCTTTATAGATTATTCCTTCAGGCATCGGTAATCTCCTAACTTGTTGCTTACGCTCCATTAACGTGAACGTGGATAGTCAACTGTTCCTGTTTTTTGCTCTTTTTCATCAATTAATACACGGTAACTCCCTTTTTCATCAGGATTGATGGTAAACGGGATTGTATAGGTTTTCGTCTCCGTAATTTCTTCATCAACGAATGGAAATTCAGTATGGTTTGCATCGGTATAGTAGATTTGGACCCGAATCGGTGACGGCTCTTCTGAGTGATCACCCTTGTTCGGATAAACCACTTTGATTGGCTGATCGATCTCTCTAGGCTTCAACTCGCTACCTTTAGAAAGGGAAACATTGATCTCCGCTCCCTGGTTCACCTTACTTCCCGCATCCGGATCCTGTTCAAGCACGCTGCCTTCTGCAACCTCATCGGAATAGTCCCCCTCGGTAAAGTCGGCGACTAATCCCCGGTTTTCTAAGAGTTCAGAGGCTTCCGCTTTGGTTTTGCCCAGCAAATTCGGCACGGTTGCTTGCGGTGCTCCGGTGCTATACGTGAGCTCTAAAATTGTTTTTGACGGAATCACTTTTGTTCCCCGAACAGGATTTTGACGGATAATCTGATCAACGGGAATGCTTGTCGACTCTTCCTCATGCCAGACAATGTCCTTATAGCCGGCGTCTTTCAATGCTTCTTCAACGGTTTCCTTACTGTAGCCGACATAGTTATCCATCGCGACTTTAGAAGCTCCCTTACTTACCGAAAGCGATATTTCTGTGTTCTCCTTTACCTCAACACCTTTTCCAGGACTTTGACTGATCACCTTGCCCGATGCAATGGTTTCACTGACACGATCCGTACGAATCACCTTTAACTTTCGATTCATTAGCGTTTGCTTGGCTGTTTCATAAGTTTGTCCGGTAACATCAGGGACCTGAACATTTGACACATAGAATAGTTTCGGAAGAACTGTAATCCCAATAATTAATCCAGCTGTAATTAATAAAATCAGTATTCCTGAAATGGTCAGCCATTTCTTCGCTCCTGATTTCTTTTCCACTTCATCATGCGTCTCTTTGGATGAATGCGTCATTTTCTGTTCTCGAAGCGAGCCCATATCGTTATTAATCGGAGCCATCTTAATTGTTTTTTCTAAATCTTCTTCAGTACGCTCTTTATCCGGCAATGGCTCAGCGATAATCAGCCGCTCCTCGTTGGCACGGTCCGGATTTAGTGCCGTCATCAAGTCGTTAAGCATCTCTGTAACCGACTCATAGCGGTCATCCGGATTTTTAGCAAGCGCACGAATCATCACATTTTCAATGGATTGCGGTATATCCGAACGAAAATCGCGCGGATAAGGCATCGGCGAATTTAGGTGTTTTAAAGCAACAGAAACCGGTGACGCTCCTGGAAATGGAAGCTTCCCGGTCAAAAGTTCAAACATGACGATACCTAATGCGTAAATATCGGATTTAATCGTCGCTGTGCCGCCCTTCGCTTGTTCAGGCGACAAGTAATGTGCTGATCCCATAATTGAATGCGTGTAGGTAATTGTCGCTCCGCTTACTGCAAGCGCAATGCCGAAATCAGTCACTTTTACTGATTCTGACTCGTTGATTAAGATATTCTGCGGTTTAATGTCACGATGAACGATTCCGTGTTCATGCGCATGACCAATTGCAAGCAGAATTTGTTTCATTATATAAATGGAATCATCAATAGAAATCGGCGAATAATTCTTAATAAATTCCTTGAGCGTCATTCCCTCGATGTATTCCATGACAAGGTAGTAACAATCTTCCTCCCCAATATCGTAGATCGCAACAATATTGGGGTGCGATAAACTCGCAACCGACTCCGCTTCTCGATGAAAGCGACGCACGAATTCTTCATCGCCGGCCAGCTCCGGGCGAAGTGTTTTCACTGCGACAAGGCGGTCCAAAATTAAGTCTTTCGCTTTGTATACCACGGCCATCCCGCCTTCGCCCAGACGGGAGATGATTTGATAGCGCCCACCTACTCGTTTACCAATCATTGTTTTTCACCATCTCTGTCATTAGAGATGAGAATCACTGAAATATTATCCTCGCCACCGGCTCGGTTTGCTTCCTTGACCATCATCCCCGTTTTCTCCTCCAAATTCATTGACTTGTTCATGATTTCTGTTAATCGTTCATCCGTTAATTTATTTGACAAACCATCCGAACAGAGCAGCACATGCGACCAACTTGACCATTCGACAATAGCTGTATCTAGGGCAATCGTTGGTTCTGTCCCGAGCGACCGCATTAATATATTCCGTTTGGGATGGCCTGCTGCTTCATCCTCAGTAATTTGACCTGTTTTAAGCAATTCATTGACAAAAGTATGGTCTTCAGTAATCTGCTTCACCGGTTGAGGATGCTTCCATATGTATATCCTGCTGTCGCCAACAGACGAAACAGCAATAAATTCATTCGTACACAAGGCTGCCGCAAAGGTTGTGCCCATCCCTTTGCACGTATCATGTGATTCTGCATGTTCATACAATCGCAAATTAATTCCGCGAACCAGATGATTCAGCCAAATTTCCGCTTTCTCACGTGTAAAGATGCCCTCATGTTCCATAAATCGCTGAGCCGATAAGTCAACAGCCATCTTGCTGGCAACCTCTCCGGCAGCGTGACCGCCCATTCCATCTGCAACAATCGCCAATAAGCAGCTCTCGCCATTATAAACGCCTACACTATCCTCATTATGAGATCTAATCTTGCCGGGATGCGTGCAATAAGCTGTTTCCACCTGAATCACCTCTTTACCGCAAATCAGTTATCCTTACGTTCAAGACAGCAGATAAAAAAGCCGTCTGTATCAAATTGATACGGGAAAATCTGAATCATTCCCGGCTTCAGCGATTCTCGATCATCGCTTAAAACACTTGGCAAGCGTTCGAATAAAGCAGCATCTGTTCTGTACTCTGGATGCCGCCTGAGAAACGCAAGGATTTGCTGTTCATTCTCTTCTTTCTGAATCGTACAGGTACTATAAATTAAGCGACCACCCGGTTTAACCATAGGTGCAGCTTCCTCTAAAATTGCGCGTTGAATGGGGATGAGTCCGCTGATTTCCTCAGCCGTTTTGCTCCATTTAATTTCCGGCTTTCGCCGAATGACACCTAAACCGGAACAGGGGACGTCAAGCAGAACGCGATCAAACGCAGCTTCGCCAAAGGTATCTCGAGCCGCCCGCGCATCCATCGCACGTGTTTCAATGTTCTCAAGTCCCAGTCGGTTGGCCGCTTGATCAATCAGCTTTGTTTTATGCGGATGCAGGTCAAGTGCAATGATTTTGCCTTTATTGTTCATCCGCTCGCCGAGATGCGTTGTTTTCCCTCCCGGCCCGGCACAAGCGTCCAAGATCAGCATATTGTCTTCTGCTCCCACACAATCGGCGACCAGCATCGAACTCTCATCTTGAACAGTGAACCATCCTTTTTGAAAAGCGGCCGTTGCAACGGCATTACCACTTGTAACAACGATGCAGTCTAGAGACAACGGTCCGGGAACCGTTTGGATTCCCTCTTGAGCGAGATGCTCCATTAATTCTTGACGCGAAAGTTTCAACCGATTGACGCGCAGACAGAGATTCGGTGGTTGATTATCTGCTTGGGCGGTTTTAACTGCCGTATCCAGATCCCACTGCTCCCGCCAAAGTTTGAGCAGCCATTCGGGATGACTGTATTGAATGGAGAGCCGTTTTTGTTCCGGGGTAATTGAGGATAAGCTCGGTACCCCTTCACGCATGAGCCTGCGCAATATCCCGTTAACAAACCCGGAGATCCCGCGATGTCCGCGTTTTTTTGCAATTGTTACCGATTCGTTAACGATGGCATGATCCGGAATACGGTCTAAAAATACTTTTTGATAAATGGACAGTAAGAGCAGCATTTCTACCCATGCATCTAATTTCCGTTTACGATTGACAAATGAAGATAAATAAAAGCGCAGCACAGATTTCTGCTGCAGAACCCCATAAACCAGTGTAGTAACCAGCCGTTTGTCATTCTCGCGTAGCTGCCCCGCACTTAGCGCTTCGTTCAATGCAATCTGACTATACGCATGCTTTGTTGTAATCGACAGGAGCAGGTCCAAAGCCGTCTCCCTCGCCGTTTGATGACTCATGACTGTCCCCCAAGCACAACGCCCACAGACAACGGCTTCCCGCGTAAGAAGTCTGCCGCATGCATTCTTTTCTTTCCCGATGGCTGACACTCCGTTATTTTTAGAGCACATTTGTCACCAGCTGCTACGAAAAATGCATCGGTGTGGCATGCAACAACGGTACCGGGGCATTCGTCAGTCGCTCCGTCCGTCAGCTCAGCTGCGAAAATTTTAAAGTTTTTTCCATACAAGCTTGTAAATGCGCCGGGAAACGGATTTAGACCGCGAATTTGATTGCGAATCTGCTCGGCGCTGCGCGTCCATATAATTTGCTCGTCCTCACGCTGAATACTCGGTGCGTAGGTAACACGCGCCTCATCTTGAGGTTGCGGTGTCAGTTCTCCTGCTGCAAGTTTCGGAAGCGTCTCCATGAGAAGATCGGAACCAGCAGCGCTCAATTTGTCATGCAGGCTACCGAAAGTGTCGGCTGATTCGATTGGTACATGGACTTGAGTCAAAAGATCACCGGCATCCAATTTTTTAACCATGTACATAATGGTAACGCCGGTCTCTTTTTGACCATCAATAATTGATTGTTGAATTGGCGCTGCACCACGATAAGCCGGAAGAAGGGAAGCATGAACATTTATGCAACCAAGCCTTGGTTCTTTCAATAAAGATTCAGGCAAAATCTGTCCATAGGCAGCCGTGATGAAAAGGTCCGCATGATAAGCCAAAATGCTCTGAACCGCCTCCGGATTACGCACACGTTCCGGCTGTAAGACCGGAATGGAATAGTTTTGAGCAAGAAGCTTAACCGGCGGCGGGGTTAATTGATGTTTCCTTCCTTTTGGGCGGTCCGGCTGCGTGACCACGCATACGACTTCATTATTCGGGTCCTCAATCAAACGCTGAAGAACAGGAACTGCAAAATCCGGAGTTCCCATAAAAACGATTCTCATTAAATCATCCTCTTTATTATTCAATCACATTATGATCATTTCGTTACTGCACACGATCGTAACCATCTGCGCCACTGCTTGCATCTATACTTACATTAAGGTGACGGGATTAAGATCAACCGTCAGCTGCAATTGTGCTTTGCCTGAATCCTGAAAATGCTGCATAATTTGATGCAGCACAGGCATAAGTTCAGGTTCTCTTTTGTATTTTACCATGCACTGATAGCGATATCTATCCTTTATCTTAGCCACAGAAGGGACGACCGGTCCATAAATTTGCGAAGTATGGGACAATTTTCGCCTCAATATCGATGCAATGCGTTCTGCAGATTCAGCAGCCTTCGCCGGTTCCGGATGAGACAGGCTGATCAGAACTAAATAGTAAAACGGCGGATATCCGGCTCGCTTTCGCAACAGCATTTCTTGCTGATAAAAGGCTCCGTAGTCATGATGGGCTGCATCTGTCACTGCATAATGATCGGGCGCATAGCTCTGAATGACCACTTCGCCAGGTAACGCATGCCTGCCTGCTCGACCGGATACCTGTGTTAAAAGTTGGAACGTTTTCTCAGAGGCGCGAAAATCAGGAAGATGCAGTAATGAATCAGCCGCCAGCACGCCGACCAGCGTCACTTTGGGAAAATCCAGTCCCTTTGCAATCATCTGGGTGCCAAGCAGAATATCGGCCTCTTCTTTGCCGAAACGACGCAGCAGCTTTTCGTGACTGCCTTTTTTTCTCGTTGTGTCAACATCCATTCGAATCACACGCGCTTCCGGAATCAGCCGATTGAGTTCTGCCTCCACCTTTTGCGTACCCGTACCGAAAAAGCGCATGGCATCACTGCTACAATTTGGACAAGCCGCAGGAACCGCTTGTTCATAGCCGCAATAATGGCATTTAAGCAGTTGCTGGGCACGATGGTACGTGAGCGAGATGTCGCAATGCGGACATTTGACAACCGCACCGCAGGAACGGCACATCATAAATGTAGAGTAGCCGCGTCGATTTAAAAACAGCACACTCTGCTCTTGTTTAGCTAACCGATCTTTTATTTTTTCAAGCAGTTCTTTTGAAAAGACAGAGCGATTCCCTTCGCGAAGTTCTTCACGCAGATCGATGATATGCACCGATGGAAGCGGACGATGATTCACCCGCTCTTTTAAACTTAATAATGTATAGACATTCTTTTGTGCGCGAGCGAATGACTCTAATGCAGGCGTTGCACTGCCAAGCACGACCGGGCAATGGTGTTTTTTAGCGCGATGGATTGCCACGTCCCGTGCATGATAGCGCGGCATGTCCTCCTGTTTATAGCTGGATTCGTGTTCCTCATCAATAATGATCAGCCCTAGTTTTTTAAAGGGAGCAAATACCGCGGATCGCGCGCCGACAACCACCTGAACTTTTTCTTCACGAATCTTGCGCCACTCATCATACTTCTCGCCTCGGCTCAATCCGCTGTGCATCACGGCGACGTGATCGCCGAAACGGCCTTTAAATCGGCTCACCATTTGCGGGGTCAACGAAATTTCAGGAACGAGGACGATCGCTTGTTTTCCCTGTTCGATGACGCGCTGGATCGATTGCAAGTAGATTTCCGTTTTACCGCTTCCTGTAACCCCGTGACACAAGAAGACCTTGTGTTCTTCACGTTGCATCGCCGTTAAGATCGGCTCAAGGGCATGCGCTTGTTCTTCCGTTAAAGCAAGCGGCTGCGTTCTGTCAACCGGTCGATTATAGGGATCGCGAAATTGTTCGATGTAGCCCTGCTTAAGCAGCCCTTTTTCCGCCAATTTCATGATTGCTTCACGACTTAGGCCATGCTTGACTAATTTCTGGATGGTTTCATGAAAGTGCTGAAGATCAGGCTGCTTCAGCAAAAATTCAAGCACTTCTTTCTGACGGTGGGAGCGTTTGTCTAATTGATTCAGTTCGTCCTCCAACAATGAACGAGGGGCCTCCACCGTAACAGCAGCTGCTTTTTTTGCTTTTGCTTGATTCTTAACGAGCTGTTGAACGGAGATCAGCCCATGCTTGATTGCCCGCTGCATCCGTTTCGCCCATTCAGGATGAGCCTTTATGATTTCGGACCAAATCGGCTGTTTGGCCGACTGGAGAAATGCGGCAAGTTCAGGGTCCTCCTCAAGCAGCCGTTCAATCTGATCGATCACAATTAATTTTTTGTAGTCGGCTTTCATCGCAGCCGGAAGCATTGCCTGAAAGGCGGTCACCGTCGAACACAGGGTCTGGTTTGCAAGCCATCCGCCTAACTCAATCAGTTCCGGCGTAAGCACCGGAACATGATCTTCAACCGAATCAAGCCCTTTTAATTGTTTAAATTCGGATTTCTCCTTTAAGGCGGTGACAAAGCCGAGCCTTCGCGTCCTCCCAAACGGAACGGTAACCCGCACCCCAGGTTTGACAAGTTCAGTCAAATTGTCCGGAATACGATAGTCAAACGGGCGATTTACCGGCTTCGCAGGAATATCAATATAGACTTCAGCAATCACTTTGACACACTCATTTCGAACAGACCTGAGAGCGCATTACAGATGTGCCGAGCAACCTGCTGTTTTTGCATCCTTTCCAACGCCTGTTTTCTTCCGTCAGCAAAGTAAAGGGTTACTTTATTCGTTTCTGAGCCAAACCCATCAGAAGCATGGTTTGCCACCAGCATGTCCAAGTGCTTTGAATTAAGCTTTTTCTTTGCGTTGTCCTCTAAATGATCCGTTTCCGCTGCAAATCCGACCAAGAGCTGATCCTTCTTGTGCTCACCAAGTGCTTTCAAAATATCGGGATTGCGTACCATCGTTAGGGTCATCGGTCCGTCCGACTTTTTAATTTTCCGAGATGCCGTATGCTCAGGGCGATAATCGGCCACTGCCGCTGCCTTAATGACAGCATCACAGGTTGCAAACCGCTGCATTACCGCGTCATGCATCTCCTGTGCTGAAGTCACATGAACAACCGTCATCCCTTTTGGGTCGGCGAGCGATGCGCCGCTGATAAGCGTCACCTCGGCACCGGCTTGGCGTGCCGCCTCAGCAATTGCGTAACCCATTTTCCCACTGGATTGATTGCTGAGAAAGCGGATCGGGTCGAGTGCTTCCTTCGTTGGTCCAGCGGTCACCAATAGTTTCTTTCCGGATAGCTTTTGAATTGAAAATTGGCTTTCAATTTCACGCATGATATCGGCAGGTTCCGTCATTCTCCCTGCTCCTACCCAGCCGCAAGCAAGATGACCTTCAGCCGGACCGATCACATGATAGCCATAGCTCTCAAGCAACTGAAGATTGTGCTGAACAGCAGGGTGTTCATACATATGAACATTCATCGCCGGTGCAACCCATATCGGAGCCTTTGTTGCCAGCGCGACAGTGGTAAGCATATCATCAGCGAATCCTTGCGCCAATCGCGCAATGGTTTGAGCTGTTGCCGGTGCAATGATCATTAAATCTGCTTCATCCGCTAAATCAATATGAGCAATCTGTCCTTCTTTTTCATCTAAAAAAACGTGATCATAGACCCGATGCCTCGTTAGGCCTTGGAACGTGACGGGTCCAATAAATTGCTTCGCCGATTCAGTCATTACAACGGAAACATCTGCGCCGGCTTTTTTTAACCGACTTGCTAAATCAGCCGATTTATAAGCGGCAATGCCGCCGCAAATACCAAGTAAGATCTTTTTTCCTTCCACAGTCATTTGATCACTTCCGTTACTTTTATGTGTTGATAAAAGGTTGAATGGTTAATTCCTATGAGATCTCTAAATACGCTCTGTTATAAAGATTTGCGCCAAAACGTTGTACAGTCCGCCTTATCTGAACTATTGAATGCAATGATTTTCTGAAGCAATGAGAAATCAACCGGATGATCCCATGGGATGCGTACCAATTCTTTGCTGTGCGTATAACCGGCTTGTACAATTTCATCAGAAAAACGATCAATCGCGATCCTCTCTGGAGCAACGGCCAAATGACGTTTGGCTACGCTAAAGCCAACAATAAAGGTGCCGTGATCGGTATACATCGGCTGATTCCATGCAATTTTGGGCATTAGCTGTGGGAATTGCTTCGTGACCCAATCCAAAATTTCTTTTAATCGTGCCTGATGTTGCGGATGATCGATACGTGCCAAATAGTCTGCAAAAGTGTCCATGTTGCGCTCTCCTCCTCAATCATAAATGATGTATACGGATTGCAACAGCAACGCACAGAGTTCGCTCAAGGTTTGTGTTATATATAAAAGGCAACAACCTTAAAACGGTTGTTGCCTTAAGTGTGCAGAGCATAACATTAGCGTTTGCACGTCAGCAGACCCGCATTGATTTCTTCCAATGCCTGGCCAACTTCCTTAACCGAACGCGGATGTTCTACCATTAAATGACCGTTTCCCTCTTGCAGCTGGCGCGCACGTTTTGCAGAAAGCGTCACAAGTGTATACGTTGAATCAATCTTTTTAAGTAAGTTGTCAATGGACGGATAAATCATCATTTCCCGTCAACTCCTTCTTTGTTCATATATTTCTCAATCAGACGGTCCACCCTGCAATGCTCGGCGAGTACAATCGCTTCAATACGGTCGCAGGCTTTCAGTACCTGATCGTTTTCCACAACATAATTATAATTCTGCATTAGTTCCATTTCCGACTTGGCAACACTCATCCGGCTTTCAATTAATTCGGCCGTTTCGGTTCCGCGGCCAACGATCCGATTTTTTAGTTCGTTCAAATTCGGCGGAGCGAGAAAAATAAACAGTGCCTCGGGAAACTTCTTCTTTACTTGAAGGGCCCCTTGAACTTCGATTTCAAGAATAACATCCTGCCCCGATTCAATCATTTTGTGTACATAGTCCACCGGTGTTCCATAGCAGTTGCCAACATATTCGGCCCACTCAAGTAGTTTTTCCTGTTCAATCATCTTTTGAAACTGCTCACGCGTCTTGAAAAAATAGTGGACGCCGTTAATTTCGCCTTCGCGCGGCTTACGCGTTGTCGCTGAAATGGAATAGTTTAATTGTGTGCCGCGTTCACGCAATGCGCGGCACACGGTCCCCTTGCCGACACCGGATGGTCCGGAAAGAACCACCAGCAAGCCTTTCTCTTTAAAACTCATCACTTTGCCTCCAAGCAGTCGATCAAACAATCATTTACTCTATATTTTGCACTTGTTCGCGTAATCTTTCAATCTCATTTTTAATCGTCACAACAAAACGCGTCACTTCAGCATGATTGCCCTTTGAACCAATCGTATTCACTTCTCGGTTCATTTCCTGAATCAAAAAATCAATGCGTCTTCCAACCGGATCCTGCTCATCCTCAGACAAGAGATCGGAGCATTGATGCAAATGACTTTTCAATCGTGTCGTTTCCTCGTCAATCGCTGTTTTGTTTATGAATAGAGCAATTTCATTCATTAATCGGTCTTCATCAATCGCTTGATTCTTTTCTAGAAAAGCAGCAACAGAAGAACGCAGCCTCTGTTCATACTGAGTGCGTATTTGTGGAACAAACGCCTCAAGTGCAGCGACAGCGTGATGGATCGTCTGCACGCGCTGCAACAGATCCAGCCGCATTGCCGCCCCTTCCTTTTCACGCATACGGATCAGACGCTCGCAAGATTCGTGGACGGCTTCCAGAATAACCGGTTCAATAGCTTTTGCCGACTGATTATCCGCTTCCCTTAGTGAAAAGACGCCAGGGAGCTGAAGAAACGCATTTGCGTCTGAAATGGATAAGCCGCTGCGCTGTTCAATTTTTTTTGCTGCACGGATATATTGGTCGACGACGTCCCAATTGGTTTCAACTCGGGAAGCGATTGCCGAACTGCCCGCCACAGATAAAAATAATGAAAGCGAGCCGCGATGCACGTAGGAGCGGACGATCTTTCGTACTTGATCTTCAAGATAAAGGAGCGGCTTTGGTGCGTTGAACGTACACTCAAAATAGCGGTGATTGACCGATTTAATCTCGCTATGCACTTGTGCAGAACCTGCATATTTTTCGCTCATCCCAAATCCGGTCATACTCTTAATCATCCGATCACTTCCACTTGTTTATTGTATACAACTTTATAGAAATGAAGCAAGTCCCAAAACGACCGTACGAGCCATTTATTTCGTTTCGCGTGCCGGCTGATTGCGCATTTTTAGCACCAATGATTCATCCGGAGTGATGTAAACCGTCTTTTGATCCGTATAGATCACAAATCCTGGCTTTGCACCACTTGGCTTTTTCACATACCTTACTTTTGTATAATCGACAGGAACACCGCTGCCCATTCGTGATTTACTGTAAAATGCAGCTAAATGAGCGGCCTCCAACAACGTTTCTTCACTCGGATCCTGAGACCGGATCACAACATGGGAGCCTGGAATGTCCTTCGTGTGCAGCCAGATCTCGTCACGCGCTGCTGCTTTAGTCGTCAAATAATCATTTTGTTTATTATTCTTCCCGACTAGGATTAAAGTTCCGTCGGAAGCATAATAGTGATCGAGCACCGGTTTATGCTTGCTTTTCCGCTCTTTCTGCCTGTGTTTCTTTTTCAAATAGCCCCCATCAACCAATTCCTCACGAATTTCCTCAATATCTTTTAGTGAAGCGGATTCGATCTGCTGCACCAACCCTTCAAAATAGGCAATTTCACGCTGGGTTTCGACCACCTGCTCGGCAACCACATGTTTCGCCGTTTTCGCCTTATTGTATTTTTTAAAATAAGCTTGCGTATTTTCAGAAGGTGTACGGTTCGGATTCAGTTTAATGGTCACTTTTTCTTGATTCGGATCATAATAATTGACGACTTCAGCGCGCTGATCGCCGCGTTTGATCTGATGCATGCTTGCGGTCAAAAGCTCGCCATACAACCTGTACTTGTCCGCATCCTCAGCATCCCGCAGCGTTTTATTTAGTTTTTTTAATTTCGTTTTATATTTTTTTAATTCGTTTGTAATAAAATGACTGAGATCTCCGGCCTTTTGCCGAACGGCGTCCGTCTGCGCTTTAACCATATAATAGCGGTCAAGCATTTGATGCACCGACTTGAAAGTCTCCGTTCGATCTGAATTCAAACTGAGACGCAGAACATGAAAGTCATCTTTTCCACGTTCATTGAAGAAGATTGTTGGCTGATACTTGTGCCCTCGGATTTCCGACTGGATCTTCTCAAAGGCTGCTGCAATCGCATCCTTGTGCGGGAGACCTGCTCGACGAACCACTTCAGTCGCGATTTGCGGTGAAAAACCGCTGACAATGCCGACAATCTGTCGATCAATTTTTCCTGTGTTCCATTCAATTCTGCTCGTTAAATCGCTGCCCGTCATCTCAAGCGGGTTTATTTTAGCCTGGTCGGGCGGCGACACGTAGGTTTCACCAGGAAGCACGGTACGAAAACGGTTGACTGCCGGTGTCAAATGTTTCATACAATCAATAATCCGCTTGCTTTCTTTATCAATCAAAATGACATTGCTGTGGCGGCCCATCAATTCGATAATGAGTTGTTTTTCCGTTAAATCACCGAACTCATTGCGCGACCGCGCGTCAATGTGTACAATCCGTTCAAATCCCAGCTGCTCAATCCGCTGGATCACACTGCCCTCAAGATGCTTGCGAAGCAGCATGCAGAACATCGGCGGTTCTTGCGGATTGTCGGCAGACTGTTCCGTCAAATGCATTCGAGCAAATGCTGCATTTATCGAAATGAGCAACTTGCCGCGCGCGTGTCGCGAGCGGAGATGAAAGATCAGATCTGTGGGTGTAGGCTGATAGATTTTGGCAATCCGTCCGCCTGTAAAGTCCTGAAGTTCTTCAACCGCAGCATGCGTAACGATACCGTCATAAGCCATGGCGTATTCCTCACTTTCAAAAAAAAGCGGGGCAGAGCCCTCGCTTTTCAACTTCCGATTAAATATCGAATTCCATTGTCTCACTCATAATGCCTATGCGTCAAGGCTGAGCAATCATGAAACAAGCGGGAGTTTGATCATCACTTTAAACAAGTCCCCGTCTAAATCCAGTTCGAAAATTCCATCATGCAGATCGATAATCGACTTGGCGATGGCAAACCCGAGTCCCGATCCTTCGGTATGTCTTGACGCATCTCCGCGTTTAAAGCGCTCAAAGAGTTCATCGACATTACGTCCAAGTTCATATTTTGTGATATTTTTAAACGTAATCACCGTCTGATTCTGCTTCTTTTCCAATTCGATATAAACGCGCGTTCCTTCCATTGAATATTTCAAGATATTGCCGATTAAATTATCAAACACGCGCCAGATTTTTTGACCGTCGACGTTAACCGGGATTCGATCATCCGGCGTCTTTATCCGGAATTTAAGCGACGATTTTTCGATGGCTTCATCGTATTCAGCAAGCGCCTGAGTAAGCAATTCACTTAAATCAACTTTTGTTTTTGTCAACTCAACCGCCCCGCTCGCCATTTTCGAGGCCTCAAACAAATCGTCAATTAAGCGTTTCAATCGTTTCGCTTTGCGGTCAATGATCGCTACATAATCGTGCCGTTCCGATTCACTTACACCTGGTTTTCTCAATAGATCATTATAGGTGATGATCGACGTCAGCGGTGTACGCAGGTCGTGACTGACATTGGTGATCAGTTCGGTCTTCAAGCGCTCACTCTTAAGCTGCGCATGCCGTGAAGATCTGATGCCGCCCTGCATCTGATTGATTGTGCGGCTCAGTCTGCCTACTGTCCCTTTTCCATGTGTCGAAAAGTCGATTGGATCACCACCTGCAGCTACAACCTCTGCCTGTTTGATGATACGATTAAGCTGAGCAGCGCGATGCAGAATGAACCACATCAACGGCATTGCGGTGCAGAAGAGAATGAACAGAGTAAAAGCAGACACATTGTTGAAGAAACAGAACATTGTAAACATGCCAAGAAGGAACAGCGCCGCAAGGGACACGAGTACTTTTAAAACAGTAAATGGCGGCCGCAGCAGTTCTTGAAAAATCATACCGGTTTGCTTGACGATGCTGTTGTTCCAGCACACCTGCCGTTTTAATGGATCGCGCAGCATCTGTGCCAGCCATTGTACCTGATAGAGCAACGTTGCGACAGCTACAGCAATTCCTAACCCAATCGAGAAAAACCCAGCTGAGAAGCCGATGCCGCCAATGACCCCAAAATAATAACTACTCGAATAGTTTTGACCCTTAATCATTTCCAAGATGCCAAGAAAGATATAGCTTTCTATGGCAAAGAAGATCAATCTGAGTTCGATTGGCATGCGCGCATACCAGTGATGGATTGGCTCAATATCAGCAAGTGAACGGATTGATCGTTTGAAGCCAATGAAAAGTGCCGCAGCAATCATCAGCACCCCTAATACAAGTAAGCTAAAACCTGTATTTTTTTCAGACTGGTACTGTGCATATCCACGCAACGGTTTCAACGGTGCATTTTCTGCGACAAAGATCCTTCCCTGATAGTCATCAGCAGAAAGCTTCAACACGCGATCAACAATTTTATCACTGTTCCCAGAATTTTGATAAGCGGATAAATCCGTAAACTTTTTCTCAAACTGAACATGCGCTTTGTCGTCGGAAGCGCGAACATTCGTGATTCGTTCACCTGTCCGTTTATTGACGAAATCGTAGTGAAACACCTTCGTCAATTGATTAAAGTATTGCCGTTCTTCATTGAGCGATTGATCATACTCATCCATTTTTTCCGCACGTTCATCGCGTATTTGTTTGATCACATGCTGGTCGCTTTTAAAGTTTTGTTGAATCGCTTTAACTTTGCGATTTTGTTCTTTCTTATAATAACTGACCACGTCTTTATCATTATTTTTCTCTGCTTTTGCAATCACATCTTCATATTGACCGTGCACGTTGGCCAACTGTTTTTCCAGGCTTCCGTACCGGTAGCGGAACTCGTGGATATCCGAATCGGTTACCGGCAACTTTTCAACAGTTGCCTTAAACGGATAATTAAGCTTCAGCAAAGCCAAATGGTGTTGAAAGTCATAATAGCTACTCATAAAAGCATCTGTTTTTTCAAAAGAACCAAACATGGCGTTGTGACCTGTTGAAAAAACAAAAATTAACAAAGAAAGACCAACAATCAATAAACCAGTAACGAGCTTCGCAACCGTATTATTTTTCCATTTTATAGCCAATGCCCCACACCACCTTCAGGAATCTTGGATTCTTCGGATCAATTTCAATCTTCTCACGAATCTTACGAATATGTACTGCAACGGTATTTTCCGCATGGTAACTCGGTTCCTGCCAAACCCGTTCATAGATTTCGTGAATGGAAAACACGCGTCCGGCATGGCGCATCAAAAGATCAACAATCCGATACTCAATCGGCGTCAGGCGAATGGGTTCACCGTTGACCATTAGCCTTTTTTCCGCTTGCTCCAAGACTAGCCCATTTAAATTGATCGTTTTCTTCTTCCCTTCATAGGTCCCCAGCGTGACATAACGGCGCAGCTGCGATTTCACGCGAGCAACAAGCTCCAATGGATTGAACGGTTTGGTCACATAATCGTCCGCTCCGACTTGAAGGCCATTGATCTTGTCCATATCCTCACTCTTTGCGCTGATCATAATGATCGGTATATTCTTTTGTTCGCGTATTTTAAAGGTTGTCTGAATCCCGTCCATATGCGGCATCATAATATCAAGTAATATTAAATGCACCGTCTGACTGCGCAGAAGCTCGATCGCCTTCAGCCCATCCTCTGCCTTGAGTACATTCATCCCTTCATTCGATAAGTAAATACCGATAACATCGCGTATTTCTTTATCGTCATCAACAACAAGCACATTATATTTTTCCAATCGCTTCGCTCCCCCGCGCTATATCTTACTTCATTCATTGTAAAGGGCAGTTCTTAAAAAAGACAATGGAAAAAAATGAAGGATTTCTTAAGAGAGGCCGTGTGAGAAAAAGAATCGTAGCTGATCCCGGTCGACACACAAATGAAAAAAGGAGTATATGTTACGGCTATGAATTGATGAAATCGGCGCATGGAATATTTCCTGATGTTTATGAAGGCTACGTATAGACCATTTTACGTCGTTTGAAGAAGAGCATTGGGGAATGGCGGACGGTTGTATCTGGGGTGTCACAACTTGGGATTACGTTTTAAAAAAGGGGATCTTTATGTTTTTGTGTCCAAGCTACTCGTTATTTTTCGGATGACGAATGAGATGACATCCTGTCTATACGCAACAAATCGCCATCTCTTTGTGCAGTCGGAAAACGCTTTTATTAATCTCTGATTTGCAATTCTTTTGGGGCATTTTTCGTGAGTATCGGTTTATATTTTTTTAGTGCCTGGGTCGTGATTTTCATTTCATTAATGGCTTTATGTTTTCCTTGTACTCTGATTGTTTCGTTAATCACATTATTCGCATAATGGAATACCCATTCCTTTTTATATATCGAAGAGTACTTCTTTTCAATTTGACTCGTCACCAAAACATTCACGGAGTCTTTCGAAACAGGCGATTGAATGTTGCTGTCAAGAACCATCTGCTTCCAATTGATGGCTTCTTTTTGCTTAACTTCCATCCCATGATCCTGTGCATAATTTGTTAGCGCAGCAATTAGCACCCAATGATCAAAAGCAGCCTGAAGCGCTTTTTCTGAAAAAGTTGCATCGTTCAGCTTAGTCTCAGGATCAAAGGAAGCTTGATTAATCATAGCCAATCCTGCCTGTGACCATAAATCTTGATACGTGATCCGCTGATTACCCACGTTCGCAACGGTCTGATGAAGCTGCGGATTCGATCGCCAATGGCTCCAAGTGTGATCAAACCACGCAACGGATTGGGCAGCACGATGACGGAGCATTTTTTGATAGATCACCCTTCCGGAAAACCATGCTGCACCTAAAAGGATAACCGAGAGCAAGATAAAAAAGATTCTACGTCGCAAACGTGATCACCATCACTTTCAAGATTTATTTATTCGATAATGATACAGTGTCCAGCATGCATAGAGCATGACACTAAAATAGACAGTAATAACAATAATAAGCACATATAAAGGAGTCAAAAATGGGAAAGGTACGGAAACCCCACTGAGCTGCGTTTTCGTTAAACGGAACATACCGGGAATCATCGATGAAAGATTAAGATCAATTTTATGATGGAGTTGATTGGTCCATTGCTCTGAGCCTATTGCATAAAGAAACAGAGATTGAAAGTTTGCCCAAGGAAGGAATTCATTTATTTTCATCAATAACGGCTGATGAACAAGCGTTGAACTCATGCTCGTGAACAATCGCTCAAACAGCAAATAGAAAACGGTAATCCCTGTTCCCGCAATCGCAGAATTTAATGCATAGGTGATGGCAATGGCGAAGCCTGCCCAAAAGAGCAAACTGGACAGATAAATTAAGTAGGCACAGAGCGTTTGCCATGAAAAGATATGCCACCAATGCTCGATCGGGACATGCGGAATAAAAAAAGAAATCAGCGTGTAAAAAATAAAATAGAAGAACAAAATGAGCGCATAATAAATCGTTAACGATAAGAGCTTTGTCACGAAAAAGCGGGTGCGATTTCGATGGAGCGTTGCAACATAGGCAAGAATGCCTTGTTTTAAATCGTCATAAGTCCAAATAACCGCTGAAAAAATCAGTGGAAAAAAATAAATCGTCTGCATCGTCTGATTCATTGCGTAATAATAGAGATGATCCGGGGTTAACCATTCCATTAAAACCGCATACGAGCGCCCCGCCAATGGGTCTGATCCCGAAGGCATGTGATGATAGCCCACAGCTAACTGATAGTGTTGAAATAGTGTCGCTAGGATACAAAGTACAGGAATAATGGGCAGAATAAAAAGTGACCACTTTGATTTCACTCTTAACCATTCAGTACTCAACATTGTTTTCTCCTCCTATTCTATTGTGCAGTATTTTGATCGCCTGACTGATTGAAGGAATCTTATGCTCTAAGCCGAGAATAGAGATGCGTCGTTCGTTTAGAGCGCAAAGTATTTGCCGTTCGTCCTGCTTCATAATGACTAATCTCAAGCCGTTATGCTCTTCCGCTTGTTCAACGATTAAACGCTGAATTGAGGATGGGATTTGACACTTTTCAATATGAATAATGGTGAAAATTACTTGATTCAACAAGGGTTCTTGGTTTGGTAAATAGTGAAGTTCGCCATGATGCATAAATAAAAGTTGATCGGCGAGGTTAAGACAGAGATTAAGGTCATGAGAAATGAGTAGAATAGTCTTTTTCTTCCTTCTAAATTGTTCAATTTTAGCAGTCAGTTGTTCCTTCGACTCAAAGTCAAGTCCGTTAAACGGTTCATCTAAAAACCAAAATTCTGGATTACCAATAAGCGAAAGTGCTAACGATAGTCTTTTCTTCATACCAAGTGAGTACTTTGACGTGTGGCGTTTATCCAATGGGACGTTCCATTCAGTAGCAATCTTCTTAAGATCGTCGACAGAAACGGGTGATTGTTGAAATTGATTAAAATAGACCATATTCTGCCACCCAGACAAATGTCCGTAAAAAGAAGGCAGGTCAAATGCAACACCGATTTTTGAAATTGTTGAACGGATCGTTTGCTGATTGTAAGCAATTTGTCCTTCATCACTCTTAATGATTCCGGACAGCATTTTTAATAAAGTCGTCTTTCCTGTTCCGTTTAATCCAATCATTGCATTGATTCCTGAGTGTAGCGTTAAATGAGTTGGGCGAAGTATCACGTGTTTTCGAAATGCCTTACTCACATTTTTCAATTCGATCATCTTCAATCCTCCCAACAACAAACTTTTTATGTATGACCCATTCATTTTCTGTTAGTTATTGAGAATGAATGGGTCGGGCAATTAATAAACATAAACACTATCTGATGGATTAAGTAATACCAGATTCATATTCCAAGTATGTGCCGTTCCGCTCAATACAACCCCCTTCCATCCAGTACTAGCGTAATTTTTGATGTGAGTACTCTTCCACGTGCTATTGAATGGAGTATCTGTACCGCTAGCTGTTTTCCCTGTAGAATAAGTGAGAAGCCAATTTACAAGGAGCATGTTCCCAACACTTGATTTTGCGCCCATTGATGTTTGAGACGTCAAATGATTAACATAATTTAAATAAACCCATGACTTACCACCATCACCGCTAACAGTATTTTGCGGACTAATTGTTCCAGTATAATGGACCCAAGAATTAAGACACAAAATAAGGATGTGTTAAGGTAGATCTATGAAACGAAAATCTTACTCTCAAACATTCAAAGTCAAAGTCGTGCTCGAAATTCTGAAAGAGGAAAAGACGTTAAACGAATTGTCCTCTACGTACGGTGTTCATGTCAATCAGCTTCGGCAATGGAAAAAGACAGCCCTAGACCAGCTCCCACAGCTCTTCGATCGTAAGCGGAATGATCAGAGCCGGATGCAGGAGGAATACGAAGAAAGAATTGAACGACTCTATGGCGAAGTTGGACGTTTAACCACGGAACTCTCGTAGCTTAAAAAAAAATCTTGCTACGACGATGTCACGCGATGACCGCTTGATTTTAGTCGACTGCGAAGATCCAGAACTGCCCATCAAGAAACAGTCGGAGCTTCTCTCGCTGAATCGTTCAAACCTCTACTACAAGCCCGTTCTGCCCTCGCCTAGGGAGCTCATGATCAAGCATCGTCTTGATGCGTTGTACACCAAATCCCCGTTTTATGGTTCTCGTCGGATGACCTGTCTGCTTAACCAAG
>NZ_BJMS01000005.1 GCF_006539285.1 Sporolactobacillus inulinus | reverse complement strand
TTAAGGACCAGAATGCTTAATGAAAAAGAAGTGGGAGGGATGGGGATCATTTTTTTACTATCTCAAAAATACCCAAGGACCCCTCATTTCGTTGCGAGATGCTGAACCAGCACATCAAAGCGGCTGGAATGCTCATCAGGCACAAGATGGTTCAAAACCGCATCCTGCGGAAGTAAGAACCAAACGTAGCCCGGTTTTTCTTATCCCATCCAGCAAGAAAACCGATTTTGCTTAAATAACGGACGGCACCACCATCTCTTGTGATCCGTATACGAATCGTGTATTATATTTAGAGCTTCCTTAATTTGGATGTTACCATTCATTTTTACGAGCGAATGATGTTTTTCAGGGAGTCGGTGTTTCATGAGTCAGAAAAAAAGAGAAGTGAAGCCTTTGCCTGGATACGGGCACTCACATTGTCTGTGCTCATTGTGATTTTAGTTCGGACCTTTATCTTGGGCAATTATATTGTTGACGGTCCGTCAATGAACCCGACTTTGTATAACGGAGATCGCCTCATTGTCAATAAACTTAACTACGAGTTCACGCACCCGAAACGATTTGATGTGGTGATTTTCCATGCAACGAA
The DNA here is from genome assembly GCF_006539285.1 of Sporolactobacillus inulinus. GTDB lineage: Bacteria > Bacillota > Bacilli > Bacillales > Sporolactobacillaceae > Sporolactobacillus > Sporolactobacillus inulinus. The sequence goes on along the minus strand of NZ_BJMS01000005.1, from coordinate 49,840 downwards.
AACGGATGACTACGTCAAACGTGTCATTGGTCTTCCGGGAGATACCATTCAGTATAAGAATGATCAGTTATATGTGAATGGAAAAGCAGTCGCAGAGCCTTTCCTCGATGAAGAGAAACGCAGCATGCTGGTTGGTCAGTTGACTTGGGACTTCTCGCTGAAAGAGCTGACCGGCAAGTCCCGTGTCCCTGAAGGCAAGCTCTGGGTGATGGGCGACAACCGTCAGAACAGTACCGACAGCCGCGTTCCGGAGATCGGTTTTATCAGCGAAAAAAAGGTCGTTGGAAAAGTTGACCTGCGCTATTGGCCGATTAATCGCTTCGGGATCATCCATCGTGAATAAATAAGGGAAAAATAAAAAAAACAACCGGTGCGTCGTGTATCTTCTACTACCGGTTGTTTTTTTTACAGGTAAAGAACGTATAGAATTTGCCGTGTATTCAAACCAATAAAACAGGTCCATGGCTGAGCATCAAAGCGGAGGTGCTCTGTTGATGCGAGCAGCTGAAGTGTCGTTCAAGCATATTGGTGATGAATGAAAGCCGCATTCAGAGCAAAAGGAACTTCCGCTAATTAAAAATGCCCAGTCTTCTTTATCGCGCGACCGTATCTTCCTGTTCCTTTTGAAAGAAATACTTCATGGCGTGATAGACATCGCTTTTTTGTTTTAAGATAAACGAATGAAAGGCATCATTCTTGATACTTCGATAAGCGCTCATTAATGTGCTTGACCGATGGTAGGGATTGATTTCGCCATAACCGAAGAAATCCGTGATGTCCATAATTTCTTTGACCAGACGAACACATTTCGGATTATCCGATGATAAATTATCGCCGTCGGAGAAGTGGAACGGATAAATATTGTATTTGGCCGGTGGATAGGAAGCATGAATCAATTCCAAAGCTTTGAGATATGCAGATGAGCAAATCGTCCCGCCGCTTTCGCCTTTTGTGAAGAAGTCTTCCTGGCTGACGACACTTGCCTCAGTATGGTGGGCAACAAATTGAATCGATACTTTTTCATACTTGGTACGCAGGAAACGAGTCATCCAAAAGAAGAAACTGCGAGCAATGTATTTTTCCCAAATGCCCATGGAACCGCTTGTATCCATGAGTGCGAGGACGACCGCGCGGCTTTCTGGTTTTACGATCGTTTCCCAAGTTTTAAAGCGTAAATCATCCTCAATAATCGGATGAATCGAGGTTTTTCCGGAACGTGCATTTCGTTTGATCGCCGACAGAATCGTTCGCCGTTTATCAATATTTCCCATAAGTCCTTTACGGCGAATATCTCGGTAATCAATGCTCTGGACGGTAATATCCGGCTCCTGTTTTCTTTTAAGATGAGGGAGTTCCAATTCCTTGAAAAAGAGCTTTTCAATTTCCATAATTGAAATGTTGGCTTCATAGTAATCGATGCCTGGGCGGTCGCCGGCTCCTTTCCCTTTGCCGCCCCCTTGCGCCTGCTGCTTTCCGGGCGCTTTCGCAATGACATCGCCCACCTTGCTTTTGCCATTACCTTGACCGACATGTTTTGTTTTATCAAAGTTATAGCGCAATTTGTATTCATCCAGAGATCGGATTGGAATCCGTGTCATTTTTTTACCATCGGAAAGAATGATATTTTCGCTGCTGATCAGATCAGGGAGGTTGTTTTTGATCGCATCCTTGACTTTTTCCTTGTGGCGGCGCTGATCCTCTTCGCCTTTGTGATGAAGATCCCAATCCTCTTCTGATATTAAGAAATTGCTCATGTAAAATCCCTCCTTTAATGTGTACGATAAAATCGGACAATCGGGACTACAGCGATGGTTGATTAATTTAATGTATGCTTTCAATGATGAACTTTGACTGATTTTACGAAAAGAGTGAATTTTGGGTTGCTTGAGAGGTTATAATGAACGGATCTGTTCCAAGGATTCAGCTGCTGGCTGGTGACTTTCCACAAAGTTGTCAGGAAGCAAGGCTAGAAATAAATGCGACACATGGTAAAATGAAGACTGAGATCACTCAGAAGGGTTGTATTTGATGATTAAAGCAATTGTCTTTGATTTTGATGGCGTTATTTTGGATAGCGAACGCATTATGTATCTGGTCATGCAGAAGATGTTCCACCGCTATCATGTCGATTTGCCGCTCAGTATTTGGAGCCAGGCCATTGGAACACAAAACGGCTTCAATTCCCTTGATTATCTTGAAGAACACGCACAGGTGAAAATAGACAGGGCAGCGTTCAAGAGTGAGCGCGATGCACTTTTCAATAAACTTGTTGATGAAGAAGAAGTGCTGCCCGGTGTGAAATCGATCTTAGTTCAGGCAAAAGAACTCGGTTTGAAAATCGGGCTTGCGACCAGTTCCAAGGGTGAATGGCCGCGCAAACACTTGAAGCGCTTTGGATTAATTGATTATTTTGAAAGCATTAAATCCTGGGACGATGTGCTCAAGGTAAAGCCGGATCCTGCCTTGTACACGAAATCGCTGGATGCGCTTGGGGTCGGTCCGAAAGAAGCGATTGCGATTGAGGATTCGTTCAACGGCTCGCTGGCTGCAAAAAAAGCGGGTATGTACTGCATCGTTGTACCGAATGCCGTCACCAATCAGATGCCGTTCGGTCATGTGGACGGCTGTTTTAATTCGCTTAAAGGTATTTCTTTGGAGAAGCTTGTGAAGTATTTTTCCCCTGAACTGAGAAGCAAGCGATAAAGGGTTCGAAGAAAAGCTGTCCCTGAATGAATCATAAGGGGACAACCTTTTTTTTACAGAATAAGAAAGTAAAAGATTTTGCCCCGTCTTCAAACCAATAGACCAGTGTCTTGGACAAGAATCAAAGCGGAGATGCTCTGGCGCCTAACAAACGGCAAATTTAAACGACAAAGGTTCGCTCCCTTAGTGCTGGCAGCGTTCATTTGGTATATAATAGAAAAAGACATTTTAAATGTACTGGAATCAAGGTTTTTAACTATCTGATGGGGTGAGCACATGAGTTGGGAGACCGTATATAAAAAATGGATTGCAGACCCGCAGCTTGATCCTGCGCTGAAAAAACAGCTGGACGCGATGGCCGATGATCCTGAAAAACTTGAAGACTGCTTTTATACTAATTTGGAATTCGGTACCGGTGGGATGCGCGGTGAAATTGGTCCTGGCACCAACCGCCTGAATCTGTACACGATTCGCAAAGCTTCAGAAGGCTTAGCAAGATACATCGAAAATGCCGGTGAGGAAGCGAAGAAACGAGGGGTCGTCATTGCGCATGACCCGCGACATTTCTCTGCTGAATTCACATTGGAAGCAGCGAAGACATTAGGCGCTCACGGGATTAAGACCTATATTTTTGATTCACTGCGGCCAACACCGGTTCTTTCTTTTGCCGTGCGCGATTTACATGCTTTTTCCGGGATTGTCATCACGGCGAGCCACAATCCACCGCAGTATAACGGATATAAGGTCTACAATGAATTCGGCGGCCAGCTTCCGCCAAAAGAAGCAGATGAAGTGATCCGCTTCGTAGCATCGGTTGAAGACGAACTTGCCGTAAAAGTCGGCGATGTGGATCAGCTGAAGGCAAGCGGCGACTTAGAAGTTGTTGGCGATCAAGTGGATGAAGCTTATCAAGAAAAGGTACAGACGCTTTCGTTGAATCCTGAACTGATTAGGCGTGTTGGGTCTGATTTGAAAATCGTCTATACACCGCTGCACGGGACGAGCCGCTACCCGATTATTAACGGCTTGAAAAGATGGGGCTTCACAAATGTGACGGTTGTCAAAGAACAGGAAGAGCCGGATCCGGAATTTTCAACGGTAAAATCACCAAATCCGGAAGAACATGCGGCGTTTAAAATTGCGATGGAATACGGCAAAAAGCTTAATGCGGATCTCTTGATTGGAACGGATCCCGACTCTGACCGTCTCGGCGTTGCCGTAAAGAATGATCAAGGCGACTATGTCGTTCTGACGGGGAATCAAACGGGCGCCGTGCTGCTCGATTACTTGCTCACGCAAAAGAAAGAAAAAGGATTGCTGCCCGATAACGGCGTCGTTGTGAAAACAATTGTCACCTCTGAAATTGGTCGAACGATTGCCGCAGCTTTTGGCATTCCTACCATCGACACCTTGACCGGATTTAAGTTCATTGGTGAGAAGATTCATGACTATGAATTAAGCGGCAAATACAGCTTCCTGTTCGGGTACGAAGAGAGCTACGGCTATTTGATCGGCTCCTTTGTCCGAGACAAAGATGCTGTTCAAGCCGCGCTATTTGCTTGCGAAGCGGCCGCTTACTTTAAATCGCAAGGCAAGTCTTTCTATGACGCGCTTCAGGATGTCTTCAAGACGTACGGTTACTTTGAAGAAGGTCTGGAATCGCTGACATTGAAAGGGATCACCGGTAAAGAAGAAATTGCTGCGATTATGAATAATTTCCGCACGCAGCCGCCGCATGAAGTCGCTGGTGTTGCGGTTGCTGTCATCGAAGACTATCAAACGTCTGAGGCAGTTGAAACGGATTCAGGCAGCACTTCGGCGATTACGCTTCCGAAGTCGAACGTACTGAAATATAAACTAAAAGACGGGTCATGGTTCTGCCTGCGTCCATCCGGCACGGAACCGAAGATTAAGTTCTACTTTGGCGTTAAAGGCGCCGATGCAGCGGATCGTGATAAGAAATTCAACGCTTTGAAAAGAGCGGTTATGGATCGTGTTCACGGATTAGTCAGCCAATAAGTCACAGGCATTTATGATTCACATAAATTAGGTATATAATTAAGTAAGAATGATTGAAAAAGCATTCGCACGGAATTGTCGACTGAATTCGACAGGGCGAGTGCCTTTTTCTTGAATGCGGTCTTGGGACAGACTGCGTCGGATCTGATCTTAGTAGGAGGAAACCATGAATCAGTTACAGCAGGAATTAAAAAGGCGCCGTACATTCGCCATCATTTCTCACCCGGATGCCGGTAAAACGACGCTGACTGAAAAGCTGCTGGTGCTTGGCGGCGCTATTCGAACGGCTGGCGCGGTCAAATCACGAAAGGCTGAAAAATTTGCGACTTCAGACTGGATGGAACTGGAGAAAAAGAGAGGGATCTCCGTAACGTCCAGTGTGATGCAGTTTGAGTATGATGGGTATAAGATTAACATTTTGGATACCCCGGGGCACCAGGACTTCAGTGAAGATACGTACCGAACGTTAGTGGCGGTCGACAGCGTTGTCATGATTATTGATGCCGCTAAAGGCGTTGAACCGCAGACAATAAAACTATTTAAGGTATGTCGTGACCGCGGGATTCCAATTTTTACATTTATCAATAAACTGGATCGTCAAGGCAAGGATCCATTGGAACTTTTTGAGGAAATTGAAAATGTGCTCGGTATTGAATCCTATCCGATCAACTATCCAATCGGGATGGGTCAGTCCTTCCGTGGTGTTTACGACCGGCAGGAGCATAAAATCGAATGGTACAACGAAAAAAGAGAGCGCCAGGTTCAGAATTTGGGCGAGGTTGAAGAACTGACGGATATCTTAAAGGATCAGGTTGACGATTATACCTTAAGTCAGCTGGAAGAAAACCTGATGCTTCTGGATGAAGCGGGAAACAGCTTTGATCTTGAAGCGGTGAAAGCCGGCAAGCAGACACCGGTCTTTTTCGGAAGTGCAGTCTCAAGTTTCGGTGTGCCAACATTTTTGGAACACTATTTGAAACTTGCCCCGCAGCCGCAGCCACGGCACTCGAGTGAAGGCATCGTTCAACCGGATGACCCGAGCTTTTCAGGGTTTATTTTCAAGATTCAAGCAAACATGAACCCGGCGCACCGCGATCGAATTGCCTTTCTGCGGATCTGTTCCGGTAAATTTGAAAAAGGCATGAGCGTGTATCTCGATCGAACCGGTAAACCGTTGAAACTCGCACAGCCGCAGCAATTCTTTGCCGACAGCCGTGAAATGATCGATGATGCATTTCCAGGAGATATTGTTGGGCTCTATGATACAGGCTTCTATCAGATTGGCGACACGGTATGCCAAGCGAAAGATACGTTTAACTATGGTGCATTGCCGCAGTTTGCTCCGGAGCATTTTGCCAAAGTGCGCGCCAAAAACGCAATGAAGCAAAAGCACTTTCTCAAAGGGGTCAGTCAGCTGGCACAAGAAGGTGCGATTCAGGTCTATAAAACGCCTTATGAAGAGACCATTCTCGGCGTTGTCGGAACGTTGCAGTTCGATGTCTTTGTCTACCGCATGCAAGCCGAGTACGGTGTTGCGCTAGACATTGAACGGATGCCGCATCAGGTAGCAAAATGGATTGCAAGTCGTGAGGACGCAGAAGCACTTCGCCGCAATTCCAACAATCTGGTTGTAACCGATTATAAAGACCGTCCGGTGATCATTTTCGAAAATGATTTCTCACTGCGCTGGTTTCAGCAAAAGCATCCGGATGTTGTACTGCGCGATTCGTCCCATAACATGTGAGTGGTACAGAAAAAAAGAGCCTTGCGAAGGCTCTTTTTTTGTAAGTGAAGCATCGATATGAATTTGCTGCTACTCATCCTACTAAGATAAGCAGCGGTCTCCGTCAACGAAACAAGACGCCCGCGGCGAAGACAATCGAAGCGTTGATATTAGACGCGATAAGGGGATAAACGTGTGATGAAACCGAACAAGCCGCGACTTCGTGTCGCGGCTTGTTTGTACGCTTTGATTTATCGAGAAACGGTATTGCTGAGTTCTGCGCGCACTTGCTGCGCCGCTTCAACCATATTTTTAAGTGCAGGAACGGTTTCTTCCGTACGGCGTGTTTTTAATCCGCAGTCCGGGTTGATCCAAACAACTTTTGGATCAAGAACGTTCAATGCGCGTTCGGCATATGATTTCATTTCAGCGACACTAGGAATCCGTGGACTGTGAATATCATAGACACCGAGGCCAATCCCCTTCTTGTAATGGAAGTCCTCGAAGGTTGCAATGATTTCGCCATGGCTGCGTGCCGCTTCAATTGAGATCACGTCCGTATCCAAAGCGTCGATGGTATCGATGATTTCATCGAATTCGGAATAACACATATGCGTATGAATCTGTGTGTCGTTTTTAACGAAGGTGGTCGCAAGCCTAAACGAATAAACAGCATCGTGCAGGTAGCCTGCTTTCTTCTCTTCCTTAAGTGGAAGCCCTTCGCGAAGCGCCGGTTCGTCGACCTGAATCATACGGATATCGGCTTCTTCAAGTGCCTGGACTTCTTTTTTTAGTGCAAGCGCAATCTGGTTAAAGACGCTGGCTTGGCTAATGTCGTTTCGAACGAACGACCAGTTGTAAATGGTGACCGGACCGGTGAGCATCCCTTTAACCGGTTTATTGGTTAAGGATTGTGCATAGGCGCTTTCCTTTACGGTCATCGGTTCTTTCCATGAAACATCACCGAAGATCAGCGGCGGCTTCACGCAACGGGAGCCGTACGATTGGACCCAGCCGAAGCGCGTGAAGGCAAAGCCGTCGAGTTTTTCACCGAAATACTCAACCATATCGTTGCGTTCGAATTCGCCGTGTACCAGTACATCCAGACCAATTTCCTCTTGGATGTCAATCCACTTTTTCGTTTCTTCCTTAATAAATTGATCGTATTGGCTGTCCGACCATTCGCCCTTGCGCCAATTGCGGCGTGCTTGGCGAACTTCCTTTGTTTGCGGGAAGCTGCCGATTGTTGTGGTCGGAAGCGGCGGCAGTTGGAACGCATCCGCCTGCACGTGTTGGCGCAGTTCGAAGGAAGCAGGGCGCGTTGGAAGTTCCTCGCTCAATTGATCCAGTTCTTTTTGAACCGCCGCGTTATTGCGGTGAACCGACTGCTGCAGGGCGTTTAGATCAGCCCGGTTCTGCTCAACAGCCCCGTAAATTGCTGCTTCGCTTTCATTCAATCCCCGGGCAAGAATGACACTTTCGCCTAGTTTTTCATCAGCAAATGCGAGAGCATTCTTCAAAACAGGATCGAGCTCCGTTTCATTGGCAACCGTTACCGGAACATGAAGAAGGCTTGAAGATGGCGTTACCCATAGATTCTTATGCTCTTTTACCGCAGAAAGCAAGGTTTGTAATTCCGTAAAAGTTGCGGAAAGATCGGTTTTCCAAATGTTACGTCCGTCGACGACTCCTGCTGCAAGTACTTTATCTTTTGGAAATCCGTACGCCTTAATGGCTGCAAGATTTGCCTCTTTACCGGCAACAAAATCAAGTCCGAATCCGTCAACCGGGAGAGCAGTCACCTCTTGATAGTGATCCACCGCCTCGAAATACGTTTGCAGCAGCAACTTCAGATCAGGAACATTTTTCTTGATGTAGGCGTAAGCTTTGCTGAATGCGGCAAGATCTTCCTCACTTTGTGCTTTAACAAGAATCGGTTCGTCAATTTGTACCCACTCTGCTCCGGCCTCCTGCAGTTCAGCAAGTACGTGAACATAGAGAGGAAGCAGCGCGTCAAGCAATGTGTCGAAGTGATCGGAATCATAGCCTTTTGCCAATTTTAATAAAGTGATCGGTCCGACAATCACCGGTTTCCCAACAATGCCAAGTTCGGCTTTGGCTTCATTGAAGAGATCAAGAAGACGATTTTTCGTCAGATGCGGTTTCGTGTCATTGCTGATCTCAGGAACGATATAGTGATAGTTTGTGTCAAACCATTTGGTCATTTCCGAAGCTTCGGCATCCTTATTTCCTCGTGCGATGGAGAAATAGGTTTCTAAAGATACTTCGCTTTCATCCGTTTGAAAACGATCAGGAATCAAGCCGAAGAGAACCGCTGTGTCGAGAACATGGTCATAAAGACTGAAATCGCCGATTGGAATCAGATCAACACCGAGATCCTTTTGTTTTTTTAAGTAGCTGAGTCGTAACGCCTTAATGGTTTCTAAAAAAGTTTCTTTTGACGATTTGCCTGCCCAAAAAGCTTCGAGAGCTCGCTTCCATTCTCTTTTTTTCCCAATTCTTGGATAGCCGAGATTCGCGCTCAATACTTTACCCATTCTTTCATCCTCCTGTTTATCCGCTTGGTTAAGTGGGGCAAATAAAAAGCCTCTCTAGTTAGAGAGGCTTTTGTGACAATCCGCACCCTCTTATTTTTCAAGACTCCGCATTGGAAAATCTTGCTGGAATTAGCACCTTTTCATAAATCTGAAAGGTTGCCGGGCTTCATAGGGCCAGTCCCTCCGCCGCTCTTAATAAGAGTTTATTAAGTTAACTTGAATACTATCATGGATTCCATAGACCGTCAATGCATAAATTTCACAAAATGATTCGTTTTTCGCAATAAATAGTCTTGTAGCATCATGCACATTCAGGAAGAAAAGCTTACAATGCTATACATAAAAGAAAGCGATGAATACGTAAAAGAAAAGCAGCATCAGTCAGCTGCTTGTAACACTTAATGATACGAATAAGCATGAAACCCATTTGTCTTCACGTTTCATTCGTATCTGACGATATAAACAATGAACATGCAACTCTAGATTATGAACTGACGAGGGAGCACGCCAAATAATGAGTGACCAATGGAACAAAGCAAACTGGTTGAAAAAAGTAAAAGAACAGCCTGCAGAGCTGTCGATCAGCGATCATCGCATTCGCCGGCGCATTCAACTGCTGAATATTCACCTGTTTGATCTGCAACTCTTGCGCTGGGTTCGGCCATTTCTGATTCGCTTAAGTGGTGATATTGCTGAGGCGACAACCGAGTTTGTTTTTGATCTTTTTAAATTTCAGAGTACGCTCTTACCAAGATCATTAAGCGCAACGATTCGCGACAAAAACATTGAAATTACGCAAATGTTATTAAGCGGAGTTCTTGATCAACGCTTTATCCATTCCTGTCGTGAACAGGCGCTTTTGTGCTTCCGCTATCAGCTGGATTTGTCCAACCAGATTGCTTTGTCGCATGGTTTCATTAATTGCATCGTTGAGGCGATCAATCGACAAGTGAGTCGTCGCGAACAGGCGCTCATCATTTCTAAAGCGTTGGAAAAAATCGTTAACTTGAACTTGCAGCTGATTATGGAAAACTATCAGCAATTAAAAGATAACAATGATCAAAAAAAGGAAGAGGCGATCCGATTTAAGGCGTTTCATGATCCGCTTACAGGCTTGCCGAACCAGCTGGTTGCTGAAGAAGTCATTGAAGCGATGATCGATCAGCGCAAAGACCATTCCTTTTCCGTGTTTAAGATCAATGTCGATCGGCTGAAGATGATTAATGAAATGTATGGGCGGGCGATTGGAAATAAATTGCTGATCATGCTCTCCAGGCGTATCAATGCAGCACTTGAACCGTTTGCGGCAGAACTCTACCGGATCAGCAGTGATGAATTCATGATTCTGTTCAAGAATCGTTTGATCAGGAGCGAACTTATTGATGCTGCCGAACGGGTGACCCATACTTCTGAGCTGCCGTTCCTCGTTGATGGCAAAGAGATCTATGCGACATACAGTATCGGTATCTCACGCTTTCCTCAAGATGGCGCAAGTAGTGTGCAACTTCTTGGATGTGCCGATGCCGCATTGCGCGAAGCAAAGAAGGACACAAGAGTAAGCTATTTTTTCTATAATACGATGCTTCATCAGCAATTGATGAAAAAGATATGTATTGAGAATGAGCTGCAAAAGGCATTGTCCAAGCAACAATTTGTGTTGTATTATCAGCCGCAAGTCGATGCCGGAAGCAGCACACTCGTCGGTGTAGAGGCGCTGCTGCGATGGAAGCACCCGATTCACGGCATATTGCCACCCAGCGGCTTTATTGCGGTGGCCGAGGAAACGGGCATCATTAGGGAAATCGGCTGGTGGGTTCTGAATGAGGCATGCAGACAAATGAAAAAATGGCAGGAGACCGGTGCGCTGAACGTTCCGATCTCAGTTAATCTGTCGTTTAATCAGTTTCGTGACGAGACGGTTGTCAAACAAGTCGCGTATGCACTGAAAACGAGCGGGCTTGCTCCGAGCAGACTTAACTTGGAAATCACTGAATCGATGATGGCTGAAGATCTTGAGCGCTCCGTTCGTATTTTGAATGAGATTCGTGCGCTTGGCGTCGGTGTCAGTCTCGATGATTTTGGAACAGGGTACAGTTCGCTCAGCTATTTAAAAAATTTGCCGATTAACCAGTTGAAAATCGATCGTTCCTTTGTGATCGATATTGTTCGGAATCGCCGAGATCAAGCAATTGTCGCGGCTATTGTGACGATGGCGAAGCAGCTTTGGGTAGACGTGATCGTTGAAGGAATTGAGACGGAAGAGCAGCTCAGAGCCATTGAGGCATGCCGCTGTCGCGCGATTCAAGGTTATTATTACAGTCAACCACTCGCGGAAAGTGATTTTACCGAAAAGTATCTGGCATAAGCAAAAGGGTGAATGGTTGCAAATCAGAGCAGAGAACGGATAAACTTAGGAGATCGAGAGACGACCGTCTTATTTGAGCATTTGTTTTTGATAAGCCGCACGCCGTCACCCGATGACAAAGGGCTGCAGAAGGGGTTGGACGATGCACGTGTTGAAGCGGAAAGTCAAGAAGCAGCAATCATTGCTGGTTCGCGCAAAATCGGAAAAGGTCAATCTGAACATTCAAAACCCGGATGTATTGGAAAAAATAGAGATGCTAGGCTTAAATGAGGAAGACCTGCAAATCTTAAAAATGATGCGTCCATTCGTTGAGGAAGAAATGGCACGGATCGCGCATGAGTTTTATGCTGAATTTTATAGAATTGATTCACTGAAGAAGATCATTGAACAGAACAGTACGGTTGAAAAGTTGAGCAAGACGCTTGCACGGCATGTTCTTGAGCTTTTTTCAGGCGTACTGGATGAAGCGTTTCTTGAACGTAGAAATCGAGTGGGAATGATCCATTACAGGATTGGGCTGAAGCCTCCGGTTTATATGGGGGCATTCCAGAACTTAACCTCGAGCTTAGTGACCCTTGTATTGACTCAGATCGCGGACAGAACGGATGCGGAACGCACGATTCAGGCAATCAATAAAATGATCAGTTTTGAGCAGCAGGTTGTCCTGGAAGCGTACGACGCAGAATACGAAAGATCTTTAAAAAAAGAGTATGCAATCGGACGCGAAGATTTGCGCGCAGCAATTCGAGACGTCAGCCATCAACTGGTCCATCTGTCGGAAGAGAACAGGCGATTGATGAGCAATCAAATGCATCAGTTTGAACGTGTCCGTGAGACTGCGGTCAAGCGAAACGAACTGTCACAGCATGTAAAGGCGCATGCAGCTGCAGGACAAGGCCAGTTGGATCGACTGCTTGTGCAGGTCGAGGCGGCTTTTCATTCCGTACATGAGATGGCCGGCATGGTCAGCCAGCTTGAGCAATCATCAAGTAAAATTGGTCAGGTCATTCAATTAGTTAAAGAGATTTCAGAGCAAACCCATATCTTAGCGATTAATTCGGCGATTGAAGCCGCGCGCGCCGGCGAATTCGGCAAAGGGTTTGCTGTTGTTGCCAAGGAGATTCAGAAGCTTGCCGATCAGACGAGCAAAGCCATGGCTCAAATCGCTGAACTGATCGGAAATTCAACGAACGTCTCGCATGAAGTTGCCGTTTCACTGGATCAGACCACGGCAATTATTCAGAAAGGGATGCAAGAGTCGGCACATACCGGGGAAAAATTCGACGGAATCATTAAAACCGCCGAACAAAACAGCAGTTTGTCGCAGCAAACCGATCAAACCATTCGGGAACTTGCTGCGATCATCGACCAGCTGAGCGGCGGTGTCGAAACATTAGTCGGCTCGGCCGATCAGCTCAAACGTCAGCTTTGATCCCCGATGAACCATTATTTTTAGCAAAAGCCGGCGAATCCGGCGGAAAAAGAAGCTTTTAGGCCGATCTTTGGAAAGGACGGCTCTTTTTTTGTACAATAAAAGATGAAATTATAAAAGATCATCGAAAAAAGAAATCTGTGAGAAGCGAGGTCACTTATGAATCCAAGCGTTGAAGCGCATCAGACGATTTCTGAATTATTAGATCATGTTGAACACGTTGTTGTTGGCAAACGAAAAGTTGTGAAACTCATCACAGTAGCCCTGCTTGCCGGCGGGCATGTGCTTATTGAAGATATTCCCGGGGTTGGCAAAACGATCATGGTGCAAACGATCGCCAAATTAATTGGCGCGGATTTCAAACGCATTCAGTTTACACCGGATCTTCTTCCTTCCGATATCACCGGACTGTCCATCTATAATCAAAAGGAATCCCGATTTGAATTTAGACCGGGCCCAATTATGGGCAATATTATTCTTGCCGATGAAATCAACCGTACCTCGCCGAAGACACAGTCTGCATTGCTTGAAGGAATGGCTGAAGGTCATGTGACTGTTGACGGGGTCACTCGGACGCTTCCCGAATTGTTCTTTGTCATGGCCACGCAGAATCCGATTGAGTACGAGGGAACCTATGCACTTCCTGAAGCACAGCTTGATCGTTTTCTGATGAAATTGTCGATGGGCTATCCAGATCGAAAACATGAGCTGTCGTTGCTTGATCGGGATCCGGAACAAAACCCGCTTAGCAAATTGAAGCCGATGCTTTCCATAGATCATCTGCTCTATCTCCGTCATTTAAGCGCAGCGGTTTTTGTTTCTGATGCGATCAAAAATTATTTAATGGATCTGGTTGAAGCGACCCGAACTCATCCGTCGATTGCCTTGGGGATCAGTCCACGCGGCACGATTAGTTTACTTCGCGCGGTCCAGGCTTACGCATTTGTAGCGGAGCGGGACTATGCAATCCCGGATGATGTGAAGGCGGTTGCTCCTTATGTTCTTGCTCATCGCCTTTTGCTTAAGCCGGAGGCAGCTTATGAGCAAAAGGATGCGTACATGCTCATTCAGGAGATCCTTGCGAGCATTAAAATTCCCGTATCGCTAAAGGAACCGCTGCAATGACAGTGAAACGTTTGCTGAGGCGTTTATTACGCAGTTTTATGCGCACGCTTCCTGCGCTTACTGTTACGGTCGTTTTGTTTCTATTCGCACTTGCTCAAGGCGGTTTTCTGGCTTGGTTCCTCTTTTATGTCTTTATTCCTGTAGACATGTATCTGCTGCTTCTTTTCGTGTACCCCTTTCGCACAATGACAGTTGAACGTACAAAGGTGAATCAAAGGATCTTTGCTGGCGACACGCTTAATCTTACGGTACGTTTAAAGCGGAGATGGGCAGTCCCCTTCTTTCTGCTGACGTTGATTGAGCGGCCCGATGATCAGAGGCTTGCGCATGCAACAATGAAAACGCAAATGCTCATCTGGCTTACTTCAGAACTAACGACCACGATCCGCTTACCCAATATGCCGAGAGGAACGTTTTCCTTGAATCAACTGGAACTTACAGTTGGCGATCCGTTTGGATTTTTTAAACGAACGGTTTTTCTATCCGATGCGACTACTGTCTTTGTTTATCCAAAGCCCGTTCAGCTCTCGGTCGACGATTTAAATCTGACCCGTCATGGCGCCTATGCGTCTTCTGAGGAAGCGGATCGGGCCAATTTTGCCGGCGTTCGAGACTACCGTCCGAATGACCGACCTTCATGGCTGGACTGGAAATCTGCCGCGCGAACGCGCACACTCGTTACAAAGCTTTTCGAGCCGGAACAGGAGCGCCTCGCCTCAGTGATTCTTGTTGCAACAAAAACAGAAGAGAATGAACGATTCGAGCTTGCCATTTCCTATACCGCTTCTCTGCTCAAAACGTTGCTAAACTGCGGATTTACCGTGTCCCTGAGCTATCGTTCCGGGACTCAGCCGCTTCTTCTTCATGATCATTCAGAGCGTACGCTTGTGACTGCTTATCAAGCATTAGCTGAATTGACTAAAGAACAGGTGCTTGAATTAGACGAGGTTCAGATAACGACATGTGCAAAAAATATCGGTTATGCCGTAAGTACCGATGAAGGTCTGGCTGCCGTGATGAGCCGTTTTGCAGACACCTACAGACGTCCGCAAAAATTGTTCTACATCGTTGGGAAGCAAACGCCCCAGGTACATCCGCAGCAACCGTCTTCGTGGTTTTCAATGCTCTATGTCACGAAAAAGCAGGCAATACCAAAGGGAAAGACAGGTGACGACTATGGGCGACAGCCGTAACGCATTGGTCGCAAGAACCATCATCTACGGCCTGTCCGGGCTGCTCTTATGGTTCTGCTTTCAACCGCTTCTCGTTCTAACAATCTTAAATGCCAAGCTGCTCTTGCTCCTGTTTATCGGGGGGATGCTGGTGATGTTTTATTTGAAGCTGCCGAAATGGCTTTGCGTGACGATTTGTGCGGGTTTAATTCTGCATGCCGTACATTTTTATTTCTTCAAAGCCTATCCTTTACTGCAGCCCGAGTGGTTTCTGCTGTTTTTAGGACAAACAAGCGACAGTTTCCAGTTGCTTTGGCAAGGCGAGGCTGCCGAGATCCCGGACGTATTTAGTGCGTTCATGTTTTACCTTGTCTTTGGATTTGTACTATTCACGGTGAATCATTGGCTGGAGAAGGGACGGATTATACTCTTTGTTGCGCTTGCCATGTTGAGCAGTCTGGCGATCGACACGCTGACGTATTTCGATGGGCGGCAAACCATCGTTGTTCAGGCAGCGGTTGCACTTGCTCTGTTGAGTTTTCATCAATGGCAAAATTTTGTTCAAAAAGGTGACAAGACCCATTCGCTGAGAATGACAAGGAGCTGGTTTGCTGTAACAGGGATGGTCATTGCTGCCTTCCTTTTGTTTGCACTGATGCTGCCAAAGCCGGACAGTTTGTGGAAAGGTCCGGCAAACTATTTAAACGGACTCGGGTTGAGTTTCTTTACTAATGATTCGTTTTTCTCAGGAAACCAAAGGATTGGTTACGATGATGATGATTCGCGTTTAGGCGGCTCCCTTGCGATGGATCAAACCCCACTGTTTACCGCTGCAATCAGCGGATCACCGCAATATTGGCGCGTCGCGTACAAGGATCATTACACCGGGCATGGCTGGAGTAACGGCGACCGCTATTTCATGCCCGTATCCGGTTCGCGCTCATTGTCCGAAATGCTCACGCTCTATGGGGCGAAGACCAAGAAAAATGAGCAGACGGCGGTCCTGCATTTTTCCGGCAGCAGTCCGGCGATTTTGCCTTATGCGGGCGAGCCGCAGCAGATTACGGTTCCAGGAAAACAAGTGAAGCTCGATCAGCTCAATGGACAATTACTGACTGTTGATGAACGGAAGGCGGATCAGGCGACCATTCGCTACGAGGCTCCAAGTTATCACACATCGGCACTGCGCGCACCTGCTTCAGCAAATGATCCGCAAATCATACGTGACACTTATTTGCAATTGCCTCAGAAATTGCCCAAGCGTGTACAAACGCTCGCAAAACGGCTGACCGACGGAAAGGCGAACCGCTATGATCAAGTGAATGCAGTTGTAAACTATCTGCGATCGTCACGATTTACCTATTCGACCGATCGCGTTCCGGTTCCGTCAAACGATCAAGACTATGTTGATCAATTTCTGTTTGCGTCAAAAGTCGGCTATTGCGACAATTTCTCAACATCATTCGTGGTGCTTTTGCGTTCAGCGGGGATTCCAGCACGCTGGGTTAAAGGGTTTACTTCGGGCGAATATGTCGGAAACGTTCAGGAAAAAGTCAAGGGAAAAACAATCGACTTAAACGAATATCGGATTACCAACGCAGACGCACATTCCTGGGGAGAAGTTTATTTTCAGGGCAGCGGCTGGGTGAACTTTGAAGCAACGCCTTCCTTCAGCAACCCGAGCGAGTTTGCCTCTGAGAATTCGACGAAGGCTTCTGAACATTCAGATACACAGCAATCGGACAACAGCTCTGAATCTGATCAAAATCAACCAAGTAACAACCAACAGGAGCAAAAGCAGCAAAAGGACCAACAGCAGAAAACGGCAAATCCAAACAATACGGATCCCCAGAAGAAAGCCCAAACGAACAACGCTGGTGCAGAAACGTCAGCTGTTCATTGGAAGTCAATTGGTTGGACAGCCGCAGGCATCCTTCTCGCTGCTGCGATTGCTGCGTTTCTGACCCGCAAAAAATGGCTTCGCGCAGTCTATGTTCACCAGCTGCATAAAAAATCAATTGCGCGTGAGCAAGACTTCGTGTACGTATACCAGCGGCTGCTTCGCGTGCTTGCGCTTGATGGGTGGAAACGTTCGGATTCAGAAACGTTGCGCGAGTTTGCACGTCGCTTTGATGAACAAAATGACGGCAGCGCGCTTTATCCGTTAATCGAACAGTATGAGCAAATGATTTACCGGAGCCATAGCCGTGGCCATCAGCTGAATCCGGATCAGATCCGTACTTTGCTGAATCAAACGATTGAACACCGCTCCAAAGTAACGCCAGCGGAAAAGGACTCAACCAAAAAGCAGAATGAACCTGTTGAGGCGAGCAGCCGCAGCGACGATGCAAAACCATGAAAACACAGACCAACGGCACACCAGAAAAGTTAAAGTAAAACGGTGAGGTCTTGGGTACCGCGAGCCCCTGTTGAGGCGAGCATCCGCAGCGATGATGCAATAAAAAGGCATCGATCAACGACTCATGATTAAAGCAGGATGGCGCGCATCTGCGAAGAGCAATAGCCTGTTCGTATCAAAAGATCGGATGAAAGATAAAAGACTTAGAATTCTGGAGATTTGCCCGGTATATTTTGTCCGGTTCGACTCATAGGATGAAGAATAAGTCAAAGTGATTGCTGATCATGAATCGGAAAGGGTGCTGCGTCGATGAATGATACGGACCATAAGGAGCTCGAACGATCAATTGAGGAAATAACAGAGATTGCAGAAGGATTTGGCCTTGACTTTTACCCGATGCGTTACGAAATCTGTCCTGCGGAAATCATTTATACATTCGGTGCCTACGGAATGCCGACGCGCTTTTCCCATTGGAGTTTTGGAAAGCAGTTTTACAAAATGAAGCTTCAGTATGATCTCGGTCTTAGTAAGATCTACGAATTGGTCATTAACTCAGATCCGTGCTATGCATTCTTATTAAATACGAATAGTCTTATCCAAAATAAAATGATCGCTGCCCATGTGCTCGCCCATTGCGACTTTTTCAAAAACAATGTCCGCTTTTCCAACACGCGCCGAGACATGGTTGAAAGCATGAGTGCAACCGCTGAGCGGATTCATAATTATGAAGAACAGTATGGGAGCAAAAAAGTCGAAAAGTTTCTGGATGCGGTGCTTGCCATACAAGAACATGTCGATCCGCGCATCATTCGCAAAGGTGATTGGCTGGACAGTAAACCGGGCAAACCGGTAAAAAAGAAGAAGAAGCCGATTTCGCAATATCAAGACCTGATTGACATGGATAAAACAGATGAAGCTGATGGGCAAAATGAAGAGGAAACCAGATTTCCGAATCGCCCGGAGAAGGATTTATTGTTCTTTATTGAAGAGTACAGTAGGGCACTTGAAGATTGGCAGCGCGACATTCTCACAATGCTGCGTGAAGAAATGCTTTACTTCTGGCCGCAGCTGGAAACGAAGATCATGAATGAAGGCTGGGCCTCCTACTGGCATCAGCGAATCCTGCGTGAACTGGATCTGACTTCTGATGAAGCGGTTGAATTCGCCAAGCTGAATGCCCAGGTTGTTCAGCCGTCACAGCAAAGTCTGAATCCATACTACCTTGGGTTAAAGATTTTCGAGGATATCGAAGAACGCTACAATCACCCCAGCCAAGAAATGCTTAGCGTCGGCGTCAAGGAAGGCACCGGCCGTGAGAAAATCTTTGAAGTCCGTGAGCTGGAATCGGATCAATCCTTTATCCGCAATTACTTAACCAAGCAACTTGTTCAGCGTGAAGATCTATTCATGTTCGAAAAGAAAGGCGATCAATACACCATTACCGATAAGGATTGGAAGAACGTTCGCGATCAACTCGTCTCGATGCGCATCAATGGCGGATTTCCGTACATTGTTGTCGAAAACGGCGATTATCATCATAACGGTGAATTGCTTCTGAAGCATCGATACGAAGGGATCGAACTGGATCTCCGCGATCTTGAAGGTGTCCTGAACTACTTGTTTCAATTGTGGGGGAGGCCGGTACACTTGGAAACTGTAATCGAAGATCATCCAACCTTGTTCAGCAGTGAAGGCAAAGAAATGAAACGAAAGCGATTGGACAGTTAATGGAATCGAGAAAGGACTGCCAAACAGCTCCTTCCCAGATATTGGGAGGAGCTGTTTTTTTGCATCCCTAGATGTGCCAAGCACTTTGAATAAAGACGGTCAAATGCATTTCACGGAAGTAAATATAAGTCATCCCAAAACGCTTCAACCTAAAACAGAAAAAAGTCAATCGGAAATTGCTCGTTGACGTGCCGTTAATTAAATAGAGAAGCAAAAGCAGCAAATCGGGGATGCCGGTTTGCTGCTCTTTTAGCGGACTATAGGTTCATATATTTGTACGCTTACTTTCCCAGACAATTTGGAATTTGGTACTGCCGCTTATATACTGCAGAAGTGGCAAATCCTTGGAAGTGATTCTCCCTACTCGATTCACTTTTTCATCTGCTGCAAGATCGCGTTTACTGATTTGGATCTCGCCTTGGTAGCGACCATAACATTCATTGTCTATAGTAATCGAACCCGTGGGACGTGGCCGATAATGATGGTCTGGCAAAATTGGCGTATCCACGAGATGCAGCATTCGTGATTCATAGGAGCGCACGCAGTCTCTAGCTTCGTCTGGTCGATTCGTTTGTACCGTACTGAGTGTTTTAAGTAGCTTTTTATCTTGAGTTTCAGGGTGGGCATGGAGAAGTATGACGCCTTTATCCCAAGCAATAAACTGTTCAAGTACCTGATCCGACATGTCTGGGTCACCAAGGATTAAATCATCGACAGATTCATGGAGCAAATCGACAAAAGCAGCAAATGGAGAATAATGACGATGGTCTTCGAGAGTAGGTAACCCTTTATATAAAGGTCCGCGACAATTTTGATCTCCAGGGAAAAAAGCTGCAACCGATAATCCGGCTTCCTTAAACCACGCATTAGCGCGTCGAAAGGCTTGCCGCGAGAGTCCGGTTTCTGGTCTCGGATAGAAGTTGTGACACGCGGTCACTTGACTTGCAACCATCCCTTCACGCAGCATGACCGCTAATGATTGAGGGGTGAGCGTGCTTGCATTAAGTACAATAGCTATTTGATTTGATAGAGCAACGGCAGATTTTTCATCAAATCCGTCATCGAGCCGAAGTGCATTAATCCCCATGTCCTTTAATTGACTTACATTATTTAAGCTTAAGCACAGTGCGTCCAAGGAATCCGCAGCGACATCCGCGGTAACGTGCATCTTATTTTTCTTTGCCCATAATCCCAATTCGTTCAATCGTTCCCGATAAGTCGCTGAATTTTCTTCTGGGATATGTAAAGAAGTGAAGATTCTTCTGAATCCGTGATCCCGATAGCGATTCATTCGCTCCAACTGCTCATCAATCGGTTGATTTAAATAGACTGAATAACCAAGCAATAGAAACACTCCTTTTCATCGGTTCTTTGTTGAAAAAAGAAATGAAGCGGGGAATCACCGCTTCATTTCTTTTGGCTTTATTTATCGCGATCCGCTCATTTAATATTCTCTGCCATTTTCTCATTATAGCCGAATAGATAGGTGAGAATAAATCCTGCTGCGTATGCAATAATGAGTCCAATAAAATAATAAACGTATTTATTTTGGGCAATCAGGGGGATTAAAGACAAACCGGAGACACCGATACCGAGTGCGCCCGTATGCATGACTGCTTGAAAAGCACCGCCGAATGCTGCGCCGATACAAGCGGTAATAAATGGCCGACCAAGCGGGAGTGTCACGCCATAAAGTAAAGGTTCGCCAATGCCTAGAAATCCAACAGGCAATCCTCCCTTGATGTTATTACGCAATTTCTTGTTCTTAGTTTTCACGTAGACTGCAATGGCTGCACCAACCTGCCCCGCGCCGGCCATAGCAAGGACAGGAAGCAAGCTCGTATAGCCAAACTGATGAATCAAATCGAGATGAATCGGCGTTAGTCCTTGATGCAATCCAACCATCACGAGTGGGAGGAAGAAACCTGAAAGGAGTGCACCGGCAACGACGCCACCAATAGTTAAAATCGATTGAATACCATTTGTGATTGCATCTGTGAAAACACCGAATAATGGCTGAATGGCGTAAAGTGAAAGAAGTCCGACGATCAAAAGAGAGATTAGTGGAGTAATAATAATGTCTAGACTGTTTGGTACTCCTTTACGCACTTGTTTCTCAATGAGTGTAATCAACCAAGCAGCGAAAATGACGCCAAATAAACCACCGCGTCCGGGCGTCAATGCTTCTCCGTAAATAGTCAGGTTGGCGAGTGCCGGATTAAAGAGAATCATACCCATGATTGCTCCAAGCACCGGTGTTCCATTAAACTCTTTGGCTGTATTCCATCCAACTAAAATCGCTAAGAAGGTAAAGAGACTGCTGCCGATAACGACCATAATGGAAAGTAGTGTCGACTTTGGATTGGCACCGGCATTGATCGCAAAATTAGCAATTCCGTTGATCAACCCTGAGGCGACCAATCCAGGAATTAGAGGAATAAAAATATTACCGATTTTTTTTAATAATTGTTTGATTGGTGTTTTCTTTGACTTATTTTTAATTTCTTGTTTTTTTATTGCTGCGCGTTCCTCTAGACTTAGGTCATCAGGGTTATTTTCTTCCCCAATTTTCAGACCAGTCAACGAACTCAGAGCCTCTGCAACCCGGTTTACCGTTCCTGGTCCGACAACAATTTGCAACGTGTCATCATCAACGACGCCTAAGACGCCGTTAATTGATCTTAAGCGTTCCATATCGACTCTTGCTTTCGTGTTAACCGTAAGGCGCAGACGTGTTTGACAGTGCATGATCTTATACAAATTTTCTTGTCCACCGATATTCTTTAAGATAGATGCTGCCATTTGCTGTTCCTTAGTCATTTGATCATTCCTCCTTAAGTGTTTTGCGAACAAAGCCGTGAGCTGCATTCAGTCGTACAATGGCTTCATCATATGTGCAATTGAGCAAAATCATTACGATTGCAGCTTTGACATTGTGATTTGCCTGAACAAATTTTTCTTCGGCTGTATTTCTGTCGGTACCGGTAGCTTCCTCTATGATTCGTTTGGCACGGTCAATCAGCTTGCTGTTGGAAGGCTGAACGTCCACCATCAAGTTTCCATATACTTTTCCAATCTGAACCATTGAAGCCGTTGAGATCATGTTAAGCACCATTTTCTGAGCTGTTCCTGCTTTAAGCCGAGTTGAACCCGTCAATACTTCGGGTCCTGTTTCAATTTCTATTGCAGTATCTGCATAACGGCTGATCGCAGCATCTGTGTTGCATGCAAGACTAACTGTTTTGGCGCCTTGGTTTTTTGCATAGGTTAATCCGCCAATAACATAGGGGGTACATCCGCTCGCTGCAATACCGATCACGGTGTCCTTTGAACTGATTAACTGCTGTTTAAGATCTTCACCTCCAAGTTCTTTGCTGTCTTCTGCACCTTCAATCGCCGTCGTCAATGCTTTTTCGCCCCCGGCAATGAGTCCTTTTACCATTTCCGGAGAGACACTGAATGTAGGAAGACATTCCGACGCATCGAGCACACCGAGCCTGCCACTGGTTCCGGCTCCCATATAGATTAATCGTCCGCCTGTTTTGAATGAAGAAACCACATGCTGGGTCGCTTGTTCAATGGATGGCAAAGCCTGCTCAATAGCGTAGGGAACGGTCTGGTCTTCATGATTCATCATCGTCAATAATTCATGAAGCGACATGGTGTCCAGGTTCATTGTCTTCTGATTCCGGCGTTCAGTTGCGAGATTTTTTTTCACTGCACACACACCTTTTCTGTTCTCTTTATTGTTTTATTAATAATATTCTATAAAATTGAAACAAAAAGTCAATATAATTAACGAAAATAAAGAAATTATATTTCACAAATGGGAGAATAAAAAGCAATCATTCAACTATCGCCTAAATTTAATGACTGCTTCACGAGCTTCTCGATACTGTTCAATTAAGTGGTCGCTGGATAAATGGAAGACGCTGAGATACAAAGCATCGACAATATTGAGTTGCGTCATCGTGGAGGCGATACTTCCGATACGGAAATCCTGTTCTACGGCTGGTGTACACAATTGGATATCGGCCATTTTTAACAGAGGGGACTGCGCGGCATTGGTGATCGCGATCACATGAGCGCCTTTATTTTTAACGAGCTGGGCAAGCTGAAGCACATCCTTTGTTTTACCCGACATGCTGATGGCAACAAAAACGGAAGCGGGAGACAGAAACGGCGTTGTGGCAGCTGCTTGGTGGAAGTCGGGAATCATCATCGAATGATAGCCGAGTCGTGAAAATTTGTAGCTTCCATCCATTGCGGCAATAGCGGAACCACCAACGCCAAAAAAAATAATCTTATCTGCTTCTTTTAAATGGCGGACTGCTTTTTCAAATTGTTTGCGTTCCAGTGAAAGTGAGGTTGATTCAATTGCTTGCTTGTTTAATTGAGTAACCTTGCAGAAAAGATCGTAAGGTGCGTCGTTTTTCTTTAAACTTGAAAAGTCAGTCAAATCTTCTTTAGATAAGGGAAGTTCCTTGGCAAGCGTGAGTTTAAAGGTCTTAAAATTTGCCGCACCAATGGATTTGCAGAAACGAACAACCGTTGCTTCGCTGACATCAGTCTTATTTGATAAATCTTTTGACGTCATATTTGGAACGAGTTCAGGATAGCGTGTAATATAGCGGCCAACTCGTTTCTCGGCTTCTGAGAGTTGATTGAGGCGGTTCTTAATTTGCTGGATTAACGTCGGCATCTGCCATCCTCCGTCATTGAATTTGTTCTTTAATAATATTATTGTTCATTCAAGCTTGCAAGAAAAGGAATAAATGGATTGCGCGTTCGATTCATGGTTCATTTAGGGCGAAATGGAGGATTGTGAGTTTTCCAAGTATGCTATAGTAAACCTATCATCAAAGAGAAATGAGGGAGCGACTTGAAACGTATTGCGGTTTACTGTGGGGCGAGCATGGGCAAGAATCCGATCTATGAGACGCATGCAAGGATGCTGGCGGAATGGATTGCTTCTCATCGTTACGGATTGGTTTACGGAGGCGGGAAGATCGGCTTAATGGGTGTTGTTGCCGATACGGTGCTGAATCATGGTGGGCGCGTTACAGGGATTATCCCGCAATTTCTCGTTGATCGTGAAATCGCTCATCCTGGGCTCGAGCAATTAATCGTGACTGAGGATATGGATGTTCGCAAGAAAAAAATGATGGAGCTGTCTGATTGTTGCATTGCGCTTCCTGGAGGTCCGGGAACACTGGAAGAGATCTCTGAGGCTGTCTCTTGGGCTCGCGTTGGTGAGAATGACAGTCCGTGTATCTTTTATAATGTCAACGGCTACTACGATTTGGCGGCTCAGTTTTTTGACCAGATGGTTTCAGAAGGCTTTCTCACCCAAGAGGATCGCGCCAAAATATTTTTTATCGATACCCTTGATGCGATTGAAAAAGTGATGAACGGTTATCAACCGCCCATTGTTCGCAAGTATGCGAAATAACTGTAGCAATCTAAAGAGTACCGCGTAACGAGAAAAACGAGAGGGCCATTTGTCCCTCTCGTTTTTTGCTGTGCTCATGATTCAGATGCCAAAGCGCAGGAAGACTGGCTTTCGTTCCGATACTCAATCGAAAAGTTCTCTTCGGGGTGTTGCGTCATCCGGATCGAAGACAAAAAAACAGAGAGAAGCGTTCTTCTCCCTGTTCATTCATGCGATAGATTCTGTTCGATCACTGTGGCGCTGCGACGAGTGGTCGATGCAGCTTTTGCTGGATTAATTCGGCAGCACGGGTGACTTCCTCGTTAGTCGGCGGTTCGATGCCTTCGAGGGGATAGTCGAGACCGTTTGCCTTCCATTTGAACACACCCATCTTATGATAGGGTAGAATTTCCACGCGTTCGACATTATCCAGCGTGTCGATGAATGCGCCAAGATCGGTCAGATCATCTGCAGAATCGGTAATTGTCGGCACCAGAACATGGCGGATCCAGACGGGAATCTGTTTCTTTGCTAAAAGACGTGCAAAGGCGAGAATCCGTTCATTTGGCTGTCCGGTCAGCCACTTATGACGTTCTGAGTTGATTTCTTTAATATCGAGCAAAACCAGATCAGTGACTTCTGCCAGTTGATCAAATTTCTGATGAAAGAAAGGTGCATCGACATAGCAGCATCCGGATGTGTCCAGTGCGGTGTGCACCCCGATCGCTTTGCACGCTCGAAACAATTCGATGAGAAAAGGGATTTGCAGCAGTGCTTCGCCGCCGCTTACCGTAATTCCGCCTCCGGATGACTGGATAAACGGAAGGTAGTCCTTTAGCTCGCGAATGATCTCATCAACGGTGACTTGCTTGCCTGTTCCGATTGGTCGTGTATCGACATTATGGCAATACTTGCATCGGAGCGGGCAGCCTTGGGTAAAGACGACAAAGCGAATGCCGGGTCCATCAACTGTGCCGAACGATTCAATGGAATGAATGTTACCGAGAACCATTGAAGCTCCTCCTTCCTTTTACATACAAGACTCAGAAACAGTAGTTAAATTGATTTGTGGAAGGTGCGGTGCAGCACTTCCAGTTGCTGTTCACGGGTCAGCTTAATGAAGTTGACGGCATATCCGGAGACACGGATGGTCAACTGAGGATACTTTTCAGGGTGATCCATGGCATCAATGAGTGTCTCGCGGTTGAACACATTAATATTAATATGATGGCCTCCCTTAACTGAATAGCCGTCGAGCATCGCATCCAGATTGGACGTGCGTGAGCCGTCATCTTTGCCGAGTGCTTGCGGCACAATTGAGAAGGTATTCGAGATACCGTCTAGTGCATCGCGGTATGGTAATTTCGCTACTGACGACAGTGAAGCGAGCGCGCCTTTGCTGTCGCGTCCGTGCATTGGGTTTGCGCCCGGCGCAAATGCTTCGCCGCGCAGGCGGCCATCCGGTGTGCTGCCGGTCTTCTTGCCGTAGACAACGTTCGACGTAATCGTCAAAATCGATAGTGTATGAACCGATTCACGATAGGTTTCTGTCTTTTTCAGCTTCTTCATAAAGCGCTCCACAAGATCAACAGCAATGGCATCGACACGGTCATCGTTATTTCCGTATTTCGGGAAATCACCGTCGATGGTGAATCCGGTTGTAATCCCATCTTCGTCACGCTGTACGTGAACCTTGGCATATTTGATCGCACTAAGCGAGTCTGCTGCGACGCTGAGTCCGGCAATACCGGTTGCCATCGTGCGCAGAATATGCGTATCGTGAAGTGCCATTTCACTGCGTTCATAGGAGTACTTGTCGTGCATATAGTGGATCACGTTCAGGGTGTTGATATAAAGATCAGCCAGCCAATCCATCATAATGTCGAATTTCTGCATGACTTCATCGTAATCCAGCACATCACTTGTAATCGGCGAAAGCGGAGGAGCGACTTGAACCTTTTTAATTTCATCAACGCCGCCGTTAATCGCGTACAGTAGTGTTTTCGCCAAGTTTGCGCGTGCACCGAAGAACTGCATTTGCTTGCCAATCCGCATTGCGGAGACGCAGCAGGCAATGCCGTAATCGTCGCCATATTGAAGGCGCATCAAGTCATCGTTTTCATATTGAATTGCGCTGGTCTTGATGGAGATCTGGGCACAATATTCTTTGAATGCTTTTGGCAATTGCTTTGACCAAAGAACTGTCAGGTTCGGTTCCGGTGCCGGTCCGAGATTTTCCAATGTATGAAGAAAGCGGAATGAGTTCTTGGTCACAAGCGGCTGACCGTCTACAGAGATACCGCCGATCGATTCGGTCACCCAAGTCGGATCGCCGCTGAACAGTTCATTATAGTCCGGTGTACGTGCGAACTTAACAAGGCGTAGTTTCATAACGAAATGATCGACCAGTTCCTGAGCTTCTTCTTCAGTCAGTACGTGGTTTTTCAAATCGCGTTCAATGAAAATGTCGAGGAAGCTTGACGTTCTGCCAAGACTCATCGCTGCCCCGTTCTGTTCCTTAACTGCAGCCAAATAGCCGAAGTAGAGCCATTGGAAGGCTTCTTGAGCATTGGATGCCGGTTTAGAAATATCAAATCCGTAGCTCGCAGCCATTTTCTTAATGTCCTGCAGTGCACGGATTTGTTCGGTCAGTTCTTCGCGCAGGCGGATCACATCTTCACTCATCTTGCTTCCTGTATTCTTTTTATCGATTTGTTTCTGTTCAATGAGAAAATCGATGCCGTATAGTGCGACACGCCGATAGTCGCCGATAATACGGCCACGTCCGTACGCATCAGGAAGGCCGGTAATGATCCCAACGTGGCGCGCCAGTCGCATTTCGTCGGTGTACGCATCAAAGACGCCTTGGTTATGTGTTTTACGGTATTCAGTGAAAATGTGGTCGACCTCTTTGTCGATTTTAAAGCCATAGGATGCTGCAGCTTGATCAGCCATGCGAATTCCGCCAAACGGCATTAGCGCACGCTTAAACGGCTTATCGGTTTGAAAACCAACAATTTTTTCCATGTTTTTATTTAAATAGCCGGGCTTATGGGATGTAATGGTTGAGACGATTTCGGTGTCCATATCCAGAACTCCGCCGTTTTTTCGTTCTTGTTCAGACAGCTGCATCACTTGTTTCCAAAGAAGTGTCGTGTTCTTTGTCGGTCCGGAGAGAAAGGATTCGTCGCCTGTGTACGTATGAATATTCCTTATGATAAAGTCGCGAACGTCAATCTCATGTTTCCAGATTCCGTCAGCAAAACCATCCCAAGAGGAATCATACTTGTTTTCTTTTACAACTGCTTCCATGTCGTTCATCTCCTCATTTCTTCATTTCTACATCATTTGATGAAACACATGATGTTTTTTCGTACACACTTAGTATATAATAACTTATGTAAACGCTTACACCTCATCTGTGTCTTTTTTGTTAACATTTTGTCGCGTATACAGACGTAAACGTGTATTTGGGTGCGTATGACTATACAGTAATAAAGCGCATTCATAATGATTTTTGAAAAGAGAGGAAGTGATCGGATGTTTTGCCCAATCTGTGATGATGTTCGTATGAAAGAAGTTGAAAAAGATGGTGTCTTGATCGATGTGTGTCCGAACTGCAAAGGGATTTGGTTGGACCGTGGCGAGCTTGACAAGCTGTCCCAGCGTGTACAGGAAGTCCGCCGTCCGTTTAATGACTGGTATGATGATGACGATGATCGCGACTATAAAGACCGCCATCATAAAGATCGTGACAGTAAGTACCGCGATCAGAGATATGACCGCGATTATTACGAAAAAGGCAAATATCCAAGAAGAAAAAAGAAAAAATCGGTGATGGATATGCTTGGCGATATTTTTGATTGAAAAGGATCCGGAATTGAGAAAAAACGCTCAATTCCGGATCCTTCTTTTTTCTAAATATGACGATAGATAACCTGAGGCAAGGTAACGAGATGTTAAGCAAGAGCTCAGGTGAATTCCGTTACCGTCTGTGGGCAGTTGCTACGGAGCGTTTGTGTTTAGACTTAACCTGCTTTTTTTCAAAAGAAGTTTTTCTCAAAGATTGGGATTATGATACAGCGGGAAGTATGCCAAGTCGTTCAAGTGCAGCCGCAATTCCGTCTTGATCGTTGGATAAGGTGACATAATCGGCAGAGCCCTTTACTTGCATTGGCGCATTTGCCATCGCCACACCGACTCCGGCAAAGCGGAGCATCGGTACATCGTTAAAATTGTCTCCGAACGCAAGTGTTTGTTCCTGGGGGATCTGAAAACGATCCATAATCTTCTGCATTGCTGATGCTTTGCTCGCTTGGTTCGCCATGATTTCCAAATAGGTTGGCTTCGACTTATAGCAGACTGCATCGAGCGACATATCTGTCAAGCACAGTTGCAGTTTATCAATTTCAGCCGGGTCGCCCATACAGAGGATTTTATGAATCGGTGGTAAATCATCCACTTGTGTCTTGCGAAAAGCAAATGGATATGCTGTTGTCCCGGCAATTGCCTGCTCCTGAACGACCCAAGGATCATCTAGATCCGAAACCAGCCAGCGATTAAAGCTGTATGCAGAAAAACTTACCGATGGAAATTGATCGCTCACGTGCTGATATACCGTAAATGCGGTCTGCGCATTCATTGTCTCTGAGTGCAGCGGGGCTGAGGACTGCAGCAGCGCATCGACAATCAAAGCACCACTGTAACAAATGATCGGACAGGATAACCCGAGTTGCCTCTGCAAAGGGCTAATGCCGCTTGGCATGCGTGCTGAAACGAGGACAAAAGGAATGCCTCTGCTTGTGCATCCTTGTACAGCACGGATTGTTCGCTCAGTAAGTTCATGATGCGAGTTGATCAGGGTACCGTCAATATCGCTGAAAATCAAATGAATTGCCATGAAATCCGCTCCCTTAACAGAAATTTTGATCATGAATCAGATTCGGCGAGAAGCAAATTGGTTCCTTGCATTTCACGAGCTGTATCAACTTTCTCAGGCGGCTGGCGGTCGGTGATCAGGATATCGGCAGCTTTCCAGTCGAATGCCTTAAATCTGCTCATCTGCTCATATTTTTTATGATCGGCCAGAATGATGGTGCTGTCAGAACGATCTGAGACAATTCTGCTCAGCAAAGCATCCTCTTCGTCCTCATAATAAATACCGTCATCGGTTAGTGCGGCAGCACCAAGAAAAGCGGCATCAAAGTGTATCCGTTCGATTTGTTTGATGCTGTCGACGGAAAAGAAAAAGCGATTTCGCTGATGAAAGGTGCCACCGAATAAATGGACACTGCTCTGCGCGTCTCCGGACAATAGCTCTGCGACATCAAGTGATTGAGTGAAAATGTTTGCTGAAACCTTCATTTGTCTTACCATGCATGAGATCGTTGTTGATGCATTGAAAAAATAACAGCCGTTGTCTTTTATCAAAGACAGCGCTTTCGCACCAATTTGTATTTTTTCTTCCGAATAAGCTTGCAGCCGTTCACGGTAAGCAAGAATCTGGTTCTTTATATCAGGAAGTGCGATGCCTCCGTGTGTTCGGATTGCTGCCCCTTGCTCGGTGAGTTTGACAATATCACGACGAGCTGTGTCACGAGAGACGCCGTAAAGCCGGCAAATATCCGCCACGGATAGGCTACGTGCCTTTTGCAGGTTATCAAGTATTGCTGCAAGCCGTTCTTCTTGGTAAATGACACTCCGCCTCTTTTTTTCGATGGATTTGTTTTGTTAACTTGCTCTTTTAATCGATTCATTTGTGCACCATCCAGGTGTTTCACGCCGGTTGTTAGGTTTACACTTTTAATGAAGCCGAGTGGTGAGAGAAAGCCACAGATCACAGTTAAACATGTATATTATATAAGTAAGTATAAGTGAAAAATATAATTTGTCAAGTAATTATAAGTAATATGCGCGTTTATGCGATTAACATGATGGAAACAAAAATCGGATTCCTTTTTTAATTTCTGCATTCAAAACAATGAATTCGCTTACATGTGCGATGTGTGATACATTAGCGATACACAATATATAAAAAGGGGGGCATCGAGTGACACGGCGTGAAAAAGTTTTAACCTATTTGGAAACGTACGCACGCAGTATGGATCAAGGTGTTACAACAAGCGAACTATCCGAAGCGATCGGTGTACTACGCCCGAATGTGAGCAAGGTGCTCAATCAGCTTGTCAGAGAGGGCAGGGTAAAGAAAACCAATGGCCGACCCGTTCACTATTTCGTGAATCATGCAGCCGGAAAAGATGAAATGAAGATGCAGCAGAAGCCGAACATCGGATTTGCAGGATATGCACGGATTCGTGATCCAAGCACGAAAGGGGAAGTTGCAGCAAAGAAGCACGAAGTGGATGTTTTTAAGAGCATGATTGGCAGCCGTGACAGCCTGAAGAATCAGGTCGAACAGGCCAAAGCAGCGCTGCTGTATCCGCCGCACGGACTGAATACACTGATTATTGGGCCGACAGGATCTGGGAAGACCTATTTTGCTCATAAAATGTACCATTTTGCATTGGGTCGAAAGATCATTTCCAAAAAGGGATTTACCACATTCAATTGTGCGGATTACGCACACAATCCACAGTTATTGATGTCGCATCTGTTTGGCTATGTCAAGGGAGCTTTTACTGGTGCCAATGCGGATAAAGCTGGCCTGATTCAGGAAGCTGACGGCGGAATGCTTTTTCTTGATGAAGTTCATCGTCTGCCGCCTGAGGGGCAAGAAATGATCTTTTATTTTATGGATCATGGAACCTACAGCCGTTTAGGCGAGACTGCAAGCGCATCATGCGGATGTCAGACTTGTTTACGCAACCACCGAGGACCCGAAAAGTTCATTACTGCAAACTTTTGTCCGTCGTATTCCGATTATCATTCAGCTGCCGGATTTTTACCAAAGAAATGCACGTGAAAAATTGCAATTACTAGAACAATTATTAACGCTTGAAGCGAATCGAATTCATAAAAATATTCGCTTAGGCGAAGATGTCGTGCAAGCTTTGCTAGGAAGCGTCACCTACGGTAATATTGGGCAATTGAAATCGAATATTCAATTAGTGTGCGCTCAAGGTTTCTTGAATAGCATGCATAATAAAAATGAAATTACGCTGCTTTTTAGCCAGTTGCCGCCTAATATCAAAGACGGACTTTCCAACTTGGCAAGCGATCGCCGAGAACTGGGGAATTTAAGCCGTTTGCTCGAGGCAACGATGGTGATTAAGCCTGATGCTCAGCGTGGAACGCCCGACATTGACAGTTATGAGTTGCCGTATAATTTGTATGAAATCATTGGTGATAAAGCTGCTCTGCTGAAAGAAGATGGGTTGGATCAAGCTGCGATTAATCACTTCATTATGACCGATATCAATTTGCATTTAAAATCCTTTTATCGTCAGGGAAAGTTGGAAAAGACAATCGATGGTCTGAGTGAGATCGTTGATCAAGAAATTATTGATTTAACAAAGCAGATGCAGCGATTGCTTCAGGAAAGAGAAAATTATCCGGTCAGGGATCATTTCATTTATGCGATGAGCCTGCATATCAGCTCTTTTATCAAACGGATCCAGTCAGGCAAACCGTTGCGTAATATTTCGGCTGATCTGATTTCAATGGTCCATGATTATCCGGTAGAGCTCAAGATTGCAGAACGCGTGAAAGAATTGATCAGAGATCATTATCGTTTTCCTATTCCAGAATCTGAAGTTTATTACATGGCGATCCTTTTAGTGTCGTTAAAATCTGAACCTAAAACCGGGAAAGTTGGCATCGTTGTAGCGGCCCATGGTGACAGCACCGCCTCCTCAATGGTGCACGTTGTTTCGCAACTGCTGTCTGTCGATAACATTGCTGCCTACGATATGCCGCTGGAAATGAGCCCAAAAATCGCATTGGCCGGCATTGCCGCGCAAGTTAAGAAGATCGATCAAGGCAACGGCGTTTTACTATTGGTGGATATGGGGTCACTGAGCACATTTAGCAATAAACTGATCGAGAAAACGCATATTCATGTCAAAACGATCGATATGGTGACGACAGCGATGGTGCTTGAAGCAGCACGTAAAACCGCATTAATCGATAGTGATCTTGAAACCGTATATCGGGAATTGCGTGAATTTGATGGCTACTCACGAACGATCGAAAAGGTTCAGCAAAAGAAGAAGGATGTCCAGAAACGATCCGATCAAAGAGCGAAGGCGATTATTGCGATTTGTTCGACTGGTGAAGGAACGGCTAAGCGAATCAAAGACCTGTTAGATAAGATCTTAGTTGATCATCTGATCGATGATATCACCGTGATTACCGTTTCGCTTGTGACGATGAACGAACAAATTGTCAAGATTCAGCAAGACTATCAAATCGTCGCCGCAACCGGTGTTGTGAAACCCCAAGTTGCTGTTCCGTTTGTTTCATTAGAAGACTTATTGCAGGGTGGAGGCGAGCGCTTTGTCAGTCTGATCGAAGAAATAGACAATCATGCGGTACATGAGGCTGAGGCCTTAGAACATTCGGAGCTCTTAACGAAAGAAATGGCTGAGAACTATTTGGGACAGTATTTTACATTTATAAATCCCGTAAAAATTGTAAAAGTACTGTGGGGTTATTGCGCTTTTATTCAGCAGCGCAGTAAGTCTAAAATGTCCAATGCTTTCAAGATTAGCTTGATCATGCATATGGCAGGGGCACTCGAGCGTAATCTGACACGCTCAGAAATGAGTGCTGACGAGCAAAGGCTCGCGCAGGTCAGAACGGAGAAACTGTATCCGATCGTGACCCAGGCAAATGAAATTCTGCTTGAAACGCTTAATATCACTCTTTCAGAGTCAGAAGTGTTCTATATCGTTGAATTGCTGCGTACAGAAAAAGAAAAAAGCGATACACAAAAGAATTGATACACATTTGAACTGTGTCAATTATTTTTTTTATTAGTGGAGAAAGGCTATTAGCTCAGCTTCGCGATGCGATACACAAAAAGTGGCATACAATTTGCTTATCTTGTGATGTCTGTATTCTTTGAGATCTTTTGGCTTTTTCGTGATTGACTTGGAAAAGGTGGCGCGTGATCGTATGAGGTGCTTGGCTTGCATGAGTAATGTTGGTGGTTGGTCTTGACAATGGATGTTCGTTTCTTACGTATTGACAGCCGCTTGTTACATGGGCAAGTGACGACGAATTGGGCAAAAGTGATCAAGGTTAACCGGATCTTAATTGTATCTGACCGTGTGGCCGGTGATCGGACACGCAAGACATTGATCATACAAGCTGCGCCTCCCGGGATCAAAACGAATGTCGTCACCGTTGAGAAAATGATCAGAATGTATCACGATCCGCGTTTCGACATTTTAAAACCTATGATTCTGGTAGAGGATGCCGTTGATGCAAGACGTATTGTCGAAGGCGGCATAACGATCGATTCGGTTAATATTGGTGCGATCAGTTTTGACGCGACGCGTGTCATGGTTACCGATGCGATCGCTGTCAATGCAGCCGATGTGGCCGCTTTCAAGTGGCTTCATGATCAGGGGATTAAGCTTGATGTCCGAAAGGTCTCAAATGACAGTTCTAAGAATCTTTGGAAGTCGCTTTCCGAAAAGGGTTTGGTTTAGCGTCAATGAATTCGATCCTGCCTACCATGCAGTGTACCCTTTCACCATGAAGGAGTGAGGCTACTACACGGCAAGTCGATCGGCTATGTTGTTTTGATCCTTTTTGAAAGCGATAACATAGTAGGATGTTTTAGTCATCTGCTCATGTGAGAAAATTCATAAATAGGAGGTAGGGAGCAATGGTGGGTATTATCCTGGCAAGCCACGGCAATTTTGCTGAAGGCATTTTCCAGTCCGGCTCAATGATTTTTGGCGAGCAGGAGAATGTTAAAACGGTTACCTTAATGCCAAGCGAAGGCCCCGATGATGTAAAGGCAAAGATGAAAGAAGCCATTGCATCTTTAGACGATCAAGAAGAAGTGCTGTTCTTAGTCGATCTTTGGGGTGGTACACCGTTTAATCAAGTCAACAGCTTGTTTGAAGCGCACAAAGACAAATGGGTAATCGTTGCGGGTATGAATTTGCCGATGTTGATCGAAGCGTATGCTTCACGCTTATCAATGAACACGGCGCGTGAAATTGCGAAGCATATCTTGCGCACAGCTAAGGAAGGGGTCAAGGTAAGACCCGAGGAAATAGAGTCAGTAAAAGCAACGGCAGCAGCTCCTGCGCAACAATCCAATGCGGGGGCGCCCGGTACATTTAAATACGTGTTAGCACGCATCGATTCTCGCCTGCTTCACGGTCAAGTCGCAACTGCTTGGACAAAGACAACACGGCCGACACGGATCATCGTTGTCTCTGATGCGGTCGCTAAGGATGAATTGCGTAAGAAATTGATCCAGCAAGCAGCTCCGCCGGGCGTTAAAGCACATGTGGTTCCTGTCGAGCAAATGATCAAACTTGCGAAAGACGATCAACACTTCGGCGGTCAACGCGCACTCCTTCTTTTCGAAAACCCGCAAGACGCGCTTAGAGCGGTTGAAGGCGGCGTGCCCTTGAAGACGATTAACGTTGGTTCTCTGGCACACTCACCAGGTAAAGTTCAGCCGAACAAGGTGCTGGCTTTTGGCCAAGAGGACATTGATACGTTCATTAAGCTGAAAGAAGCTGGCTTGGACTTCGATGTACGCAAAGTTCCAAACGATTCAAAAGGTAACATGGACGAAATTATCAAGAAAGCTCAAGGCGAGTTAAACCGATTAAGAAAATCTTAATGATTCAGGAGAAAAGGGGGCTTAATCATCATGGATTTGAACATTATTCAAATGATATTAGTCGTTATCATCGCATTTCTGGCTGGTATGGAAGGAGTCTTGGATGAATTTCACTTCCACCAACCCGTCATTGCTTGTACGTTAATCGGCTTAGTTACGGGGGACTTGATCCCATGTCTGATCCTCGGTGGTACGCTGCAAATGATTGCGCTCGGTTGGGCCAATATAGGCGCGGCAGTAGCACCTGATGCGGCGCTCGCATCCGTCGCATCTGCAATTATTTTAGTCCTCGGCGGACAAGGAAATGCCGGCGTATCTTCGGCAATCGCGATTGCCGTTCCGCTCGCTGTTGCAGGTTTATTATTAACGATCATCTGCCGCACGATTGCAACAGGCTTTGTACACCTGATGGATGCTGCAGCTAGAGAAGGGAATTTTAGAAAAATTGAATTTTGGCACATCATTGCGATCTGCATGCAAGGGGTACGTATTGCAATCCCTGCCGCATTAATTTTGGCGATTGGTGCCGGTCCGGTTCGAGGGTTGCTTGCATCAATGCCGATTTGGTTGACAGACGGTTTAGCAATTGGCGGGGGCATGGTCGTCGCCGTAGGTTATGCAATGGTGATTAACATGATGGCGACAAAAGAAGTATGGCCATTCTTCGCGATTGGCTTTGTACTCGCGACGGTGACACAAATCACATTGATCGGTCTCGGTGCGATTGGTGTGGCGCTTGCACTGATCTATTTAGCGCTTTCGAAACAAGGCGGCGGCTCAGGTAAGGGCGGAAATGCAAACACCGGTGATCCATTAGGCGATATTATTGATCATTACTAAGAAGGAGGGGGACATCGCAATGGCACAAGAATTGAAACTATCAAAAAAAGATCGTATTTCGGTTTGGTGGCGCTCAACGTTCCTTCAAGGTTCTTGGAACTATGAACGGATGCAAAACGGTGGTTGGGCATATTCAATGATTCCCGCAATTAAAAAATTATACACGTCTAAGGAAGATCGCGCTGCCGCACTAAAACGTCACTTGGAGTTCTTTAATACGCACCCGTATGTCGCTTCACCAATTATTGGTGTCACTTTAGCGCTTGAAGAAGAACGCGCGAATGGTGCGCCGGTTGACGACGTAGCCATTCAACGGGTTAAGGTCGGTATGATGGGGCCTTTAGCAGGTATCGGTGATCCTGTTTTCTGGTTCACAGTCAAACCAATCCTTGGCGCATTAGCAGCTTCCCTTGCGATGGGCGGAAACATCCTTGGCCCGATTCTTTATTTTATTGGCTGGAATATTATTCGCATGGCATTCATGTGGTATACACAAGAATTTGGTTACAAAGCCGGTTCTAAAATTACTGACGACTTATCCGGTGGATTACTTCAAGATATTACTAAAGGTGCATCGATCCTTGGTATGTTCATCCTTGGTGCATTAGTGAACCGTTGGGTATCGGTGAAATTCACGCCAATTGTATCGTCAGTGAAACTTGACAACGGTGCTTATATTGACTGGGATAAATTACCTTCCGGGGCGCAAGGGATCAAAGAGGCCTTGGAACAGCAGGCTGCTGGTCTTTCACTAGATGCGCATAAAGTGACGACGTTACAAAATAACTTGGACAGTTTAATCCCTGGTTTAGCTGCCTTAGTATTAACACTTTTTTGCATGTGGCTGCTTAAGAAGAAAGTTTCGCCAATTGTGATTATTCTTGGGTTGTTCGTGATTGGTATTGTCTTCCACGTACTCCACTTAATGTAAGCCGAAGTTTTTGGTGAAGCCTGAGCAAGCGAAATGAAAGGAAGTGGAGCAAAAAAATGGTTCAATCAGTGAACACAAAAGTCGATTTTGTCGCGGATGCAACTTCTTATATGGGACTGACTGATTACGGCAAAGTTATGATCGGCGACAAGGCATTTGAATTTTATAATGCCCGAAACGCTCAAAAATACATTCGAATCCCTTGGAATGAAGTCGATTATGTCATTGCTTCAGTGATGTTCAAAGGAAAATGGATCCCGCGCTATGCACTACGAACGAAGAAAAATGGAACGTACACTTTTTCTTCCAAGCATCCGAAAGTCGTTCTGCGTGCGATACGCAACTACGTGGAACCGGAACGCATGGTCAAGTCACTGACATTCTTCCAAGTTGTCAAACGCGGCCTAAAAGCCATGTTTGTCCGAAAGAGAAGTCAATAATCACACTACTTTTAAAGGGTTAGAAGCACATGTTTCGCTTGCTGCGCCCCACCCGAACGAACAGTCGTTTTTATAAACGGCTGTTTTTTTAGCAGGTAAAGAAACATCTATGACCCGCTTGAGGGGCTCGGGACACCGCTTGAATGAAAATACCTTTGAGATAAAGCGTCAAACTTGTATTTAAGTACAAAGGTATTAAAATAAAAGTATTACTGGGTTTGTAACTGTGATACCTTTTCTTTATAGGTGAAGAAAATTTTGTGATTATGCCTTGCTGGTACGACGATTCGCGTCATGTGGAAGTAGGAACTTCTGCTAATTATATAAAAGGAACCTTCGCTAAAGCGAAATCCCGAAGTTAAAGCGAATACCTCGAAAGTTAAAGCGAAATCCCGAAAAGTTAAAGCGAAATCCTGATTTTCAAACATTCGCCATTACATAGTGTCTTGTCTGACATCAAAAGCGGAGTCGGGGAGACGCCTGCGAAGCGTCTCTGTTGATCGCAGGCCCAAAGGAGACCCCGCAATCTCAGCATGTCTGAGGAGGCTCCTGAATGCACGCGGTTGCCCCTGTTGATGCGAGCAGCTGGAATGTCATCCAAGCCAAGATTGATGGTTCAAAACCGCATTCTGCGGAAGTAAATAGACGGAGAGATTTCGCTTATCAATGTGAAAAACGTGAAAGTGGGGGATTTTGCTTTGAATAAACGGAAAAATTCCCCTTATTACCTCCGAAACGCGTTCCATTTTGCATATAACCGAAAAACCTCCGCTTATTTTACTGCACCGTGAAAATCACCGCGTCCGCGTCCTGCGGAAGTAAGGACCCTTCTTCACGTACGAAAGTATTCGCCATGCGCAGGCATTTCTAATGAAAAGATTTTTTTGATTTGACTTTATCGACAAGACAACTTATACTAGAGTAGACCTAATGAAAACGACCTTATTTTAATGGTTTTTATGTAGATATTATGATGTTTTTGGCAATACTGGCAGCAGGTTGTATGAAAAGCTGATTTTATTGTTGCGTTGGATCATACTGGCTCGGTCAGAGGAACCGTAAGGATGGAAGAGAGGTAGGGCTTTCGTTGTTTTGGCGCCCGAAAATCTAATGATGTAATGGTTATGCTTGACTTAGGTTTAATTTTATGATTATGTATGTATGATAAAAAGAGGCAACATTTATAATTCACGTGTTATAAAAGGATTATCAATGTGCATGTTATTTATTGATACTTTTTATAATATGTGAATTTTTTATTTTTGCGGGAAGACCCTCGATGCAAAAGGTCTGCGGATCTGAGTGTCAAGGTTAAGGTACGCCGGATAAAACATACGCATATATCAAATTTTTTCGATGTTCAAGTGATTGGATATCCAATTTTTAGGAGGTTTTCATTTTGAAAACAGGTACAGTTAAATGGTTTAACAGCGAAAAAGGCTTCGGTTTCATCGAAGTTCCAGGTGAAAACGATGTATTCGTTCACTTCAGCGCGATCCAAACTGATGGTTTCAAAACGCTTGACGAAGGTCAACAAGTTGAATTTGAAGTTGTTGATGGCAACCGTGGACCACAAGCAGCTAACGTTGTTAAGCTGTGATTGATTGAAGAATTAAAAAAGTCGTCTCCTAATCAGGAGGCGGCTTTTTTGCGCGTTAAGCAAGTCTGCGGTTAAGTCGTATGAGTGGATTCCGTAATTAAATTATTTTATGATAACAGTGACGTTTATCACTTACTTGGAGGAAGTAACTATGTCACAGTTGGAAGATCTGCTTTCATTTAACCAAAAATTCGTTGCCGAACACGCTTATCGTTCTTATGAAGCACCGAGTCGGCCAACAAAAAAGATGACGATTGTCTCCTGCATGGACTGCCGTTTGATTGAACTGCTGCCAAAAGCATTGAATGTGAAAAATGGTGACGCTATCATGCTGAAGACGGCTGGCGGCATGGTTGAATCATCCTGTAGCAATACCATGAAAAGCATTCTTATTTCGCTCTATGAGTTAGGATCTGAAGCCGTTTATATTATTGGTCATACCGATTGCGGCATGCATGGACTTACGTCAGATAAAATGATTCAAGACATTAAAGACCGCGGTGTTACGGATGAGAAGTTTGCTGAGGTAGGGATTGATGTGCGAGAATGGCTGAATGGGTTTCAAACGGTCGAAAACGAAGTGCAAAAGAGCGTATCGATTGTAAAAAGTCATCCGCTACTTCCTCAAGGTACACCGGTCATTGGCTTGGTGATTGATCCGAAAACCGGTGAATTGAAACAGGTCTGAACCTTTGCATCTTTTCAAGTTCCTTTTCCTGTATATGCCAATGAACTTCCCGCATATAGATCTCTCTTACGGCGCAAAATAGATGCTGTAAGGGAGGTGAAACACATGGCAAATTCAAATAATTTAGTCGTGCCAGGTGTACAACAAGCAATCAATCAGATGAAAGAAGAAATTGCTCACGAATTCGGTGTTAATCTTGGACCGGATTCAACATCAAGATCTAACGGTTCTGTTGGTGGGGAAATTACCAAACGTCTGGTGGCACAAGCCCAGTCGCAATTCGGCGGAACAACAAAATAATTATAATCACGAAAAAGGAATAGCGTTTATAAAAGGAACGGCTGATGCTGTTCCTTTTTCATTTTGGTCCAATGTCTCTTTCGGACAGCGGATACCTTGTTCTATTTTTGTATCGTTGCTCATAGGCTCTACACAGGAATGAAATACTGATATGGATTCCGAAGAGGGGGAGAACCTTGGTATATCGCTTACTTGCATTGGACATCGATGGAACCCTGCTGAGCAGCAACAATCGCCTTGATCGGCAGACAAAGGATGCCATTCAGTATGCTCAAAAAAAAGGCGTCATTGTCACTCTAGTCTCTGAACGGCATTTTCACTCTGCGGCAAAGGTTGCGCGGGCACTGCGTTTGACACAGCCGATTATCACCCATAACGGAGCATTTGTTTCATCGTCAATGGATGATCCCGTCTACACAAGCAAAATTGATCACAGTGTCTTGATTCAATTAGCCGAATTTCTTGAAACCTATCCATGTCAAATTCAAATGTCTCATGAACGTCTGTCCGTCAGTAATCGCCCGCATTCGAAAAACCTGATTGCAAAAATGACGATCGGAATGAATGAACCGCTCTTCTATCCCGTCACCTATGTTGACTCGCTCAGTCAATATCTGCTTGAAAATTATGAGGCAGCGACTGATGTTAAGGTGAAAATGGATGATAAAAAGACAGCGGATGATCTGGAAAAAGCGATCAGTGATTATTTTCCATCGCTGGAAACATCGAGAGGCGGTTCGGATCATCTGACAATTGTTCGTCAAGGGACATCGAAGTTTAACGGTTTGCTTTTCTTTGCCGGACAGCTTGGCATTCCGCTTCATGAGATTGTTGCGGTTGGTGATGGTTTCGACGACATAGAGATGATTGAAAAGTGCGGACTTGGTGTGGCCATGCGCAATGCCTCAAAAGAAGTCAAAGCGAAAGCAGAGTGGGTGACGCGCTCGAACGATATGGATGGTGTTGCCTATATGGTACGCGAAGTGTTCCGGAAACAGATCCGGGTGCACTGAAATGAAGACGAACAACTTGTAGCCTGCCACAGGCTGCTTTTTTTTGCAGGTAAAGAAGTTTTTTTCATAGAAAAAGACGCATATGAATCGTCGGTACAGCGTCCGAAAGCGATTTTTGGAAGATCGTGAAACCTGTGTAATAAATTGCGAACATGTGATCGTCTGTGATAAAATGAAACAAATGGATAATACGGGGAGGAGATCGTGCTTTGATTCGCTTTCTGCATGCTGCCGATCTGCACTTGGATCGACCGTTTGAAGGATTGACACGGCTGCCAGAGTCGCTTCACGAACGAGCGGCGCGCAGCACATTTATTGCTTTACACCGCCTTGTTGACGCGGCGCTTCATGAGAGGGCCGACTTTCTCCTCATATCCGGAGATCTTTTCGACAACAGTCATCGAAGTATTAAAGCGCAGCACGCCTTTGTTAAGGAAATGCGGCGCTTGCAGTCTGCATTGATTCCTGTTTATCTTGTATACGGGAACCACGATTTTGTCAATGAAACATGGAATCAGCTCGGGCTGCCCGACAATGTCCACGTCTTTCCGGAAACGCCCGGATGTTTCACCTTGACTTGCGCAAATGGTCAGGTTGTGCATGTGTACGGATTCAGCTATCACCAGAAATGGGTCAAAGAAAATATGGCCGCACAGTACCGCAAAAGCGGAACTGCGGATTTTCACATTGCCCTTCTGCATGGGGAAGAAAAAAGTGGGATTGATGACGGACATTACGCCCCATTTACGCTGACCGACTTGGAGACGGCAGGATTTGACTATTGGGCACTGGGACATATACATAAAAGACAGCAGCTGCCGGTTTCAGTACCTGCCTGGTATCCGGGCGATCTTCAGGGGCTGTCCTTCAAGGATTCTGAGCTTGGATTAAAAGGCGCATCCGTTGTTCATTTGACAGAGCATCATGCTGAAGTCCGTTTTCTGCCCACTTCCGATATTGAATGGATCCATGCCGATCGATGCTTTGGGCAGATCGAAACGGCCGATCAACTGACGGAGTCGTTGCGCGCATTTAAGGAAGACGAACGCGAGAAGCATCACGGCGTGTTCGTGCGATTGAACAGCACATTTGAACAGAACGGATTGCCGCAGCAGACACTTGAGAAACTGTTTCGGGAAGTCATTGAAACGCTCAATGAAGATGAAGAACAGCACAGCGATTTCGTCTGGCTGGAACTGGGAACGTTTGATGTTCATGGGGACTGGAATATAGAGGAAATCATGAACAGTCCTCATTTTGCCGGCGATCTGTTTCGCTTGATCGAACAGCCAGACAGCGTTGATGAAGCGGCGGCAATGCTGTATTCGCACCACTTAGGCCGGCGTTTTCTTCCTCCTTTGTCTTCAGAGGACCAACAGCAGATCCGCCATGCGAGCGAGCAGTTGCTTGCTGATGTTTTGCTGAAAGAAACGCAAAATGGATCAATTGACAATGAAGCGTAAGGGGAGGTGCGGCGCGTTTCTCACGGGGAGCGCCGGAAAACAATGAAACTCAATGCACTGACGATACGCCGCTTCGGTCGTTTTGAACGGAAGCAGATCACCTTGCCGGATACTCCGCTCGTCATGATCTACGGCGAAAACGAGAGCGGAAAATCAACCATGATGGCGTTTATCGTGCACCAGTTGTTCGGTTTCTCTGGAAAAAAAACCGTTGAGCAATGGCAAGGGCACGGCGATTCACAAACGATTGGCGGATCAATCACTTTTACAGGAGACGACGGAAACGTTTATCATTTGGAACGGCACTTCAATGGACAAGAGCAGCTTGATTTTCATTTGAGTAATGGGACACCGGTGCATTTGGATACGCTTTTGCACGGGATGAACCGAATGCTTTTTCAGAGTGTGTTCTGTTTCGACTTGGACGGACTGAGAGATATCGATAAAAAAAGCCCAGCGGACCTGAACGATCTTTTGCTTGGCGCGGGAATGATCGGCAGTGGAACACTGGGAAAGCTAGAACAGACCTTAGAGAAACAATGTGCCGAACTTTTTAAAAAAAAGGGAAAGAAACCGGCCATTAATCAACGATTTACGCAGCTGAACGCATGCTCCGCCGAATTGAGAGCGTGGGAAAAGAAGATGGACGATTATCAAGAACTGCAGCAGCGCATTCAAGAAGGCAGTAAGCGACTGGAAGCATTAGAAGCGACGAAGCGAAAGCTCCAGCAAGCGTTTCAATGGTGGACCGCATTCTCCGCAGCGCGTCCACTGATTCAGTCGCGGCAGCTGCT
This sequence comes from Sporolactobacillus inulinus, assembly GCF_006539285.1. GTDB lineage: Bacteria > Bacillota > Bacilli > Bacillales > Sporolactobacillaceae > Sporolactobacillus > Sporolactobacillus inulinus. The sequence continues at coordinate 6,385 of NZ_BJMS01000005.1, read as the reverse complement.
CGAGCAAGAACTGCGACAATTACAGGAGGATCCTCCGTTTCCTCAACAAGGTAAGCAGCATTACGATGATTTAAGGAAACAGATCAATACAAAACGTGAGGAATTGGCGCAAATCGATGAACAAATCAGTCAGCTGCAAGCCGCGCAACAAGAAATTAAGGTCGATCTTCGCTGGCAGCGGTATGAAGCAGCGCTCCAACATCTGTTCAAATCAGCAATCGAGGATGAACAAAATGAAAACGAGCTGCGGCGCGTTGAAGCCGAGATTCGCGAGCAAAAAACCGCCTGTCAAAGGATCTGTGATTATTTAGGCGGCCATTGGTCGGAGACCGCTATTCGTCAAGCATCCTCAGATTTATCCCTTCCGAAACAGCTGAAGGTTAAAATTGGCAATTGGAACGAGAAACAGAATGAACAGCGCGATCTCATGCATGACCAGTCGGCAGCGTCCGAACATAGCGATAAATTGAATGCCCAGCTGAAGAACACCGAGACGAAAAAAGCTGCACAGGAGCAGATTGCGCAACGCCGGTCGGAAAAGACGCGCTTTCGCCATAATCAAGCACCAATGGGGGTTCTTATTGGCGCAACTGCGCTTTTGGCACTGAGTTCCGCGCTTCTCATTACCCCGCTGGCAGCCGTACCCGTACTCTTTTTAGGTGCAGGCATTCTCGTTGGTTTGTATTTTTTCTCGTCCCCCGGAAACCGCACATACGCTGCCAGCGATGAGGAAGAGCGTCTGGACAGTCAACGGATGATGATTCATCAGCAGTTGGTTGAGGCGCGCGACGAATTAGCCAGACTGAATCAACGCGTCAGTGAAAACCAGCAGATGATACAAACGCTTGAACAAGAGATTAAATCTTGGCTCAGCAGACAGGGCTACGCGATTGAACGTTTACATGATGCTGAGGAAAAGGTTCGGTTGGTTGAGAACGGTCAAGAAATATGCCGTAAGATGGATCAATTGAAGGATCAGCGGAAGCAGCTTTCAGCAATGCATCAAGCGTTTCTAGACGAAACAAGGACGTTGGCAGAGCAGCTGGGTGTTCCCGGCGGGGATGCAGACTACCTCAAGGAACGCAGTCAAAGGGAATTAGCGCAGCTTCGAAATCTGGAAGACCTCGAAAAACAGTGTGCCTATTATGAAACACATAAGGAACGTCAGCTTCACGCGATTCACGCATTAACGCAGCAACAAGCACAACTGCTGAAGGAAGCTGATGCAGACAGTGAAGCGCACTTTTATGCGCTTGCCGAACGCGATGCGCGCCGTTGCGAGTTAGAAAACAAGTCCGAAACCGCAAGAAATCAGCTGCTTGATCTGACCGGTTCAGAGGAACGGATCAGAGCTTATGAAGATTATCTCAAAAACGGGAACTGGGAAGCAGAGTCGGAACAGACCTATCAAGTACAATTGTCCGCCTGCGAGTCAGAGCTGAAATCCGTTCGCGATCAACTTGCTGCAGATCGAGCGAGCAGTCGGGCGATGGAAGCGAATGATTCCTATCGCGACACACTGGACCGCTATCACACCTTAGTGACTGATGCTGGGATTAAAGCAAAGGATTGGGCGGTCTTGCAAACAGCACTCTGGGCGATTAGAAAGGCTAAGGAAAACTATCGCGAACAGCGGCTTCCTCACGTGTTGACGAAAGCGGCGGAATACTTTAGCTGTGTCACCGATCATCGCTACGTGCGCCTGACGTTGAATGATTCCGGTTTTATGGCTGAACAGGCGGATGGGGTGCACGTTCCTGCGGCAAACCTAAGCAGAGGAACTGCCGAACAGCTTTATCTATGTCTTCGCCTGGCATTAATGGACGCCTTTCACGGTTATGAAACCATGCCGATGATCGTTGATGACAGTTTTGTCAACTTTGATGCTTTGCGTACGAAAAAAGTCTATGCACTGCTTGAGAAAATTGCGGCGCAGCGACAAGTCATTATTTTTACTTGCCACAAGACCGCTTACCTCAAGGAGCATGCGGAAACCGTTTTGAATCTGTCGAAGCAACGCAACTAAACGGTATCGAATTAAACGGTACGTGTCAAATTTGTTTCATATCGCTAAATAGCTGAGCGTGCATGCTATAATTTAAGAGATGCACAATGACTACGAACCGAATAAGGATGAATTCCAATGAATAAAACAAGCTATAAAATTAATCTTGTCGAAGATGAAGAAAGTTTAGCGTCCATTCTTAAAGCATATTTGGAGAAGGAAGGCTGGTCAGTATCTGTCTTTTCTACCGGGGAAGAGGCCATGCACTATCTGCATAACGGCGTTCATCTCTGGATTTTGGATATCATGCTTCCCGGCATGTCCGGATACGACTTAATAAAGAAGATCAAAGAAAATCACTCCGAGCAGCCGGTTATTTTCATCTCGGCACGCGATCAAGATTTGGATAAGATTCTTGGTCTTGAACTCGGCAGTGATGATTACTTAGCGAAACCTTTTTTACCCAAAGAACTTGTGATTCGTGTTAAGAAATTGCTGCATCGCGTGTATGGTGCAGGAATTCATGAAAATCGATTAGTGATTTCTAAATACCAGCTTGACGTTGTACGCCGAAAGGTATTTGATGAAGAGAATCAATTGATTGAGCTGACCACAAAAGAATTTGATGTCTTGCTCTATTTGGTGGAAAATGTAAATATAGCAAAATCGCGTCAGGATATTTTGAATGAGGTTTGGGGCGAAGATTATGTCGGTTCCGATCGCGCTGTTGACGATGTCGTTCGACGGATACGCAGGAAGATGGAGCGTCTCTCATTGGAGACCGTCTACGGATCCGGGTACAGGATTGTCTCATGAACAAGCCGTTTCAAATGACATTGACAAAGCGGATTTGGTTATGTTTTGTTCTCCTTGAATGTTTTATTGGTTTGATCATTATCATCGTTTACCCCTATTCCATTCAGAACACGCTGAAAGAAAATACATTTCGAACCATCGAAGCGCAACAGCTGCTCAGTTTTCAGCGCCATGATGAGAGTTTTGCAATTGATAATCCTGGAATCGACAATAAAAGCGGTGGTTTGACAAGAACGATTATTGTTGATCAGCACCTCAAACCGATAACCAGCCAAACCGATTTAACGAACGATGTATTTAATCAGATGAGAAATCAAATCAAACACCAGTATTCGATTTTGGCGCGCTATGAGCTGAAACAAAACGGTTCAACCCTCTATTTTGTAGCCAGACGCGTTAAAATCAATGTGGTGGATAATGGTTACCTCATTTCCTATATGTGGGATACTTATGATAATGAATTAAAAAACAATTTGTGGAATCGCTTGATTTTTATTTTTGTGATGGTCAGTATCCTCAGCCTTTTTCTCGCTTTTTGGTTGGCGCGCTACTTGAAACGGCCATTGGATCTTCTGGGACGGCGCTTTAAGGAAATTTCGCGTTTGAATTGGGAGAAGCCTTTTGAATGGAAAGGCGATATGGAATATGAACGGCTTTCCGCCCAGTTTGAAGAGATGCGTTTGAACCTGATCAAATACGATCAGTCTCAGAAAGTATTTCTCCAGCAAGCTTCACATGAGTTAAAAACGCCGATCATGATCGTACAGAGCTATGCGCAGTCCGTAAAGGATGGGATCTATCCCAAAGGCGGCCTCGATGATTCCATGGATATTATCATTGAGGAAGCGCAGCAAATGGAAAAGCGCGTGCGTAAATTACTTTACTTTACGCGGTTTGACTCGATTGGCGATAAACAAATGCGTTTCTCGAAGCTGCGGTTTGGCGAACTTGCTGAGCCAATTCGTGAGCGGTTTATGACGCAGAGAACGGATCTGGACATTCATATTTCCGGTGAGGAAACGGAACTTTATGTTGATAAGGAACAAATGCTGACGGTCTTGGAGAATTTAGTTGAAAATGGATTGCGCTACGCAAAAAGCGGAATCTGGCTTGAAGCAGCCGGCAAGAGCAACGTTCGGACGGTTGTGACGGTACGAAACGATGGCCCTCAGATTCCTGACCATGAACGTAACGCAATGTTCAAACCGTTTGAAAAGGGAGAAAAGGGCCAATTTGGCTTAGGTCTGGCAATTGTGAAGCGAATCGTTCATAATCATCATGGAGTGATTCATGCGACGAATCGTGAAGACGGCGTTGCTTTTGAGATGACCCTGCCTGCTTTACCCTTGGAAGACAAGGGTAAATAAGCGGTGCAGCATGAGTGCTTAACAAGACGGAAAACGAGCAGACACGGAATGAAGCATAACCGTCTTCCGGATTTTAATGAAGGGAAGGGATTCATGGTGAAAGGAATCGCATTTTATAAAGAAGGCGAACATGTACATGAATACCTGTTAATAAAGAGTGTGACGAAGGGACTGGCTAGTAATGGCAAACCCTTTCTGACCATTTATTTACAGGATAAGACGGGTGATATTGAGTCGAAACTGTGGGGATGCACGACCGATGATGAGGCGAATTATGTTCCCGGGGCGGTTGTCCTTGCAGAAGGCGATATTACAACGTTCCGAGGGCGGAATCAATTTAAAATTCGCACGATTCGCCCAGCAACGGAACGTGATGCAGTCAATAAAGCCGATTTGGTCATGGCTGCGCCGCTGTCCGTCGATGAATTGAATGAGAAGATTACACGCTACCTTTTTGAAATCAAGAATCCGGTTATTCAGCGTATTACGCGGGCTTTATTAAAGAAAAATCATCGCGCGTTCTTCGAGTATCCGGCAGCAGTGAGCATTCATCACAATTTTCTCTCGGGACTCGCCTACCACGTTTGCTGCATGCTCGACATGGCAAAGTCTGTGGTTGATTTGTATCCCGAGATTGACAAGGATCTGCTCTATGCGGGCATTATCATTCATGATATGGGGAAACTTGAAGAATTGTCCGGGGTAACCGCAACCAGCTACACACTTTCGGGTAATTTGATTGGCCATATCTCGATCATGGTGACCAACATCGGTAAGATCGCTGAGGAACTGGGAATCGCTGATAAAGAAGAAGTGCTCTTGCTGAAGCACATGGTGCTTAGTCATCATGAAAATCCGGAATGGGGCAGCCCGAAACCGCCAATGTTCAAAGAAGCGGAGATTCTGCATATCCTGGATGACATGGATGCAAAAATTAATGTGATGACACGGGCAATTCGCAAAACGCGTCCAGGAGAATTTTCCGAGCGAATCTTTGCGATGAACAACCGCACCTTATACCGACCGTCCTTTGATGAACACCAATCGGAAGAAGGTCCCGAGTCGTTTACCTAATGTTTTGGACTGAAGGTCTATTCCATCGCTTTCTTGCATAGATTACAATGCAAACAAAATATGGGACACGCTCTATATTGGGAGGCGGTAATTTGAAACAGACCAAACGTTCACTGATTGTCGTTGGCAGTCTTTTTATTCTGTTTTTGCTGCAACAATTCGGCTTGATTGATCCGATGATTGAAAAGCTGGAAAATATTGCTTGGTGGGTTTACTTAGTGCTTGCCGGAATCATTTTCAGCGGCTATCAAGCGTTCAGCTTGTCAAGGCAGGAAAAAGAGGTCGATGAAGAATGGGTTCAGGAGCAAGGCAATGTCTATATTAAGCGGATGAATGCTGAAAAAGAACGACGCCGCAATCGGAAGAATCCGAAAGCCATGTAACCAATGGTTTCCGGATTTTTTTGTTTTCAGAACAAGAAAGTATAGAGCGACCGAGCAAGGTCTTGCCTTATAGAGGGTGGGAATCCCGTCGGAAAGCATTAGCCACTCATCCGTAGCGAGTCTTGTTGAAGGGATTGAGCCTCGAAAACTTATGAAAATGGGAATGCTGATGGCGTTATACTTCCAGAAGGCAACACACCAGTCATCGTTAAGGCAAGAGGACTGGTGGTTCCCCGGGGTCAGAGGGCCATGGCACGCTGAGCATTGATAAGGGACGGCAACTCGGGAGATCCCATTGGATCTTTCGAATGAAAGTATAGCGAACCAAGCAATCAAATGTGAGGACGCTAAATGTCTACTGGAAAGTCGGAGGAAGCACATAGTACTAATGACGCTGGGTAATGCCAGTCGAGGAAAGGTGTTTCTCTTGTTCATGAATCTTATCCGGGACACATCGGCACACACAGGGGTGCAGTAAAGATGAACAAAAAACGGATAAGAATAGCGGAATTAGCGAAGAAAATTCGAAGAGAATTGATAGTCACGTTATAGGTACACTTAGTGGAATCTATGAGCTTCGAACAGATCTGAGTTATTATTTATTATTCTGTGAACCATGAACAAGATGAGCCGTGTGCGTAAATAGCGCACGCACGGTTCTGCGAGGGTGCAGAGGATGTGAATCACTGTCCTACTCGACAAATTTGCCCCGTCTTCAAACCAATAGCCCAGTGTCTTGG
>NZ_BJMS01000004.1 GCF_006539285.1 Sporolactobacillus inulinus | reverse complement strand
TTGGAGATTAACGACCGCGCGCTTTTTTGCCCGGTTTTTCTTCGAAGTTTATCAGGTAACTGATCCAGACATGATGCCCGCTCAAGTCGGGAATAACCGGTTTGTAGTGACGCGCAGCCAGCATAAGCCAAACAAAAAGAACGATGGCCATAGCGCATCGCTCTTTTTGTTTGGGATTCACTTGTTTTTTTATTGCTGCGTGGTCGCTGCAGTTGAATTAAACAGATCTTTAAATTGGCTGTCCTTGACTTGTACCTTTGCATCCTTAATCAGCTTCTTGATGACTTCGTCCTGAGACTTTTCTTTGCTGGAAAGGTACGCTTCTTTGACCGAAGATTTCAGATCTGCATAAGAATCTTTCTTGCCTTCAAGCTTGATAATATGGTAGCCGCCGTCTGTTGTTGATTTTACGAGCGGACTGAGTTCGCCAACTTTCAATTTCATTGCAGCTTCACTGAATTCAGGAACCATTGTTGATTGTTTGAACCAACCCAGTTCGCCGCCTTTTTCTTTTGAGCCTGGATCAATAGAATATTTTTTTGCTAATTTAGCAAAATCAGCGCCGCCTTTTAACTGTTTAAGAACGGATTGTGCTTCGTCTTTTTCCTTAATTAAAATGTGGCTGGCTTTCAGTTCAGTGAGTGATTCTTTGTTCTTATTGTAATAATCTTTAAGTCCCTCGTCCGTAACCTTAATGCCTGCCTGCTGTGCCTTAGTCATCATCAGTGAATCTTTGATTTGACGTCGGAACTGGGAGTCGGTGAGGTTATTCTGCTGCAATGCCTGTTTGAACTGATCATCAGTTGAGAAGCTTTTCTGTACGCTGTTGTATTTGTCGTCAACAGCTTTCTTAGAAACAGGATATTTTTTTTCAAGCAGTTTTTCATAAACCATATTTTGAAGAACCGATTCACCATTGGTCTTTTTCAGTTCGTTATAGAAATCTTCTTTTGTGATATTGCCACTCTTCGTTTTGACGATTGCGGCATTATCTCCGCCGTTCCCGCAAGCAGCGAGACTTGCAAGTACAATCATAGCGGCTGCTATCATGATCAGTTTTTTCACTATGTCCACTCCTATTTTAAATTGTTCCCTATTACCACAGTAGTTCGCAGCGATAGGTGCCGATCCGTCGCAAGAATCAACTTTTTTGAAGTCTTGTGTTTCTCAAATTGCTGACAATGTTCATTCTAACTGATCGGGCCCCCCATTGTCGAGTTTTGCAAAATAATGGCTTTTTTATTCCGGTCAGGGACACTATTCCTCTTTGCCGTTTGGAAAGTCGCTTAAATACGCTATAATAAATGAAGAAAAATGAAGAAAAGAGATGCTTTTCGAATGATCGTACACGATGATGATTATCGAAGCAGCCGAAAGGAGATCAAGCGTGTTTCGACAAGAACGTTCCAAACGAAAAGTTAATGCCTGGAAGATCGCATTTATTTTATTGCTTGCTATTGAGCTGGCTGCTGTGATTCTCGTTATGGGAAAGCTGACCAATGGCTTTTCTTCCTCTGATACGCCTGAGCCGCAAACAGATCGTACGAAAGGACAAGCAATTTTCACTGTTCAAGCAAACAAACAGCAGCTGGAAAACATGATTAATGATCAGATCGATTCGGGAGCAAACAAACGGTTGTCGTATCATGTTTCCATCGGGGAGCAGATCGTCTTAGAAGGAAAATACAAATTGCTGTTTACGGCCATTCCGTTTTCCCTGTCGTTTCAGCCAAAGGTAGCCGGTGGCGACATTATCTTAAAGGAAACCGCGGTGAAACTCGGCAACATCCCATTGCCGGATCAAGAAGTTCTGAGTTTCTTCAAAAGCGGATCGAACTTTCCCAAATGGGTGGTCATTCAGCCAAACAAACGGCAAATCTATATTAATTTGACACAGGTTGAGGTTCAAAAGAATCTTTATTTGCGCGCGAAAACGATTGATTTGCCAGATAATGATGTCAGCTTTAGTGTTCATCAGCTAAATAATAATTAATGATAACGGTTGCATTTTCGAATTGATTACGTGTTAGAATAGATGTGGCAGGAAATAATTTCTTATAACATTTGAATCAGAGATGGGGGGCTTTTCATTTGAGAACCTTTGCACAGAAACTGGAGAAGTACGCAGAATTAGCGGTAAAAGTCGGGGCCAATGTGCAGGAAGGACAAGAGGTCTTGCTGAAATCTCCAATTGACGCCGGTGAGCTTGCACGGCTTGTAGCCGAGAAAGCCTATCAAGCCGGTGCAAAACGTGTGTATTTTAACTGGACCGATGATCGTTTGGACCATCTGCGGCTCAAGTATGCAGCGGAAGACGTCATTGGCGACTATCCGGTTTGGAAGGCAAAGAAGCTTGAGGATCTCGTCAAACGTGGTGCTGCATGCATCGATATTCGAACAACAGGAATTGGAATAATGGACGGAATCGACCCAAAGAAAGCGGCTCTGGATCAAGAGACGATGTGGCGCGCGCTTAATACGTACTATGATTATCGCATGTCCGATCGCGTCAGCTGGACCATACTGATCTATCCAACCGTTGAATGGGCGAAAAAGCTTTTTCCTGGCAAAATTCGTGAATTGGCGGTTGCCGATTTATGGGAAGTTATTTTCAAAATGACGCGTGTTGATCGTGAGGACCCAATTGATGCATGGGAGAAACAGAAGCAGACACTTGCGAATAAAGTGGCTTTTCTCAATAAGAAAAAATATAAGCAACTGCATTACAAAGCGCCGGGCACGGATCTGAAAATTGCCTTTGATCCGGACTATCATTGGGACGGCGGGGCTGCCGTTAACAGTGCAGGCACCACATTTGTTCCAAATATTCCAACTGAAGAAGTGTATACATTACCGTTGAAAAGTGGAGTGAACGGAACGGTGATGGCCACACGTCCGCTTGTGTATGGCGGCAAGCTGATTGAAAATCTGTCGCTGACGTTTAAAGAAGGACGGATCATCAGCGTGAACGCTAAAGAAGGCGAGGAATTGCTGAACCATCTGATTGACACCGATGAAGGCGCACACTATCTCGGCGAGGTCGCATTAGTTCCTAATGATTCGCCAATCTCTCAGTCCGGACTGGTTTTCTATACGACCTTGTATGATGAGAATGCGTCTTGTCATTTAGCCATAGGCAAAGCGTATCCAACTTGTCTTGACGGAGGTACGAAAATGTCTGCTGAGGAATTGGCGGCGCACGGAGCAAACACAAGCCTAATCCATGTTGATTTTATGATCGGTTCCGATCAACTGGATATTGACGGTGAAAATCAAGAAGGAGAGTGGGAACCGGTCTTTCGTAACGGTGAATGGGCGTTTTAAGCGAAAAGAAAAAGATTCCGCATCCAAGGAAAAAGGAGCGGAATCTTTTTTTACTGGCTTACAGCGATGGCGGTGTTTGTTCTTCGCCTTCTTTTTTCTTAGGCGAATGTTCGGTCAGTTTATTGCTCAGTTTGTCCTTTGCCGATTCCAACTGAACCACATTGCTCTTAATCTTTGTCAGGTATGGCTGCACATCTTCTTTCCATTCCTGAAGCAGGTTGCCGATATCGGTGACTGCCGATTTGAGCACGGGCACGCTGTCATCTTTAAGGGCCATGACGCGGTCTTTGACAGCAGTCAAGTTGTTGGCCGCATCTTTAAGCGGCTGTTGAATCGAAGCAGCACGATCTTTAAGATCACTTCGGATTTCTTCGCCTCTTTTCGGAGTTGTGAGAAGAACAACTGTGCCACCGATAATGCCGCCAACTACTGCACCAATTGTGTATGAGAAAAATTTACCCATTGAGAATCACCTCTTCGCGAATAGTATACGTACCTTATTACCTCTATTATACCTCAGAGGTAGTTGTATATCACTTGAGAAGACATAGAAATGGGAAAATAGAAAAATAACTGGATTATTCGAAGCAAACAAAAATCTCCGCTTCTTGTTCAAGAAACGGAGATTTAATACGCAAATTAACGGGTAGTCGGTCGCGGTGCTGTATGAAGAAAGCCGCTGCGCTCGCCGATCTTGACAATGATCGGGTAAAGCACGGCAAAGAGTACTAAGTTGGCGAGCGCCGTCGGAAGTACCATCGTGACGAATAGTCCGCCGAAAGCTGCTGCATTCAAACCAGCAACAAGGATTGCTACTGTCAAGAATATCGTTCCGCTAAACGCGGTACCAAGACCGACGAGAACAACACCGAAAATGTACTTTGCTTTTGGCTGAAGGTGCCTTGCAATCAGGTAGAAGACTAAGAAAACAACGGTAGATGTAATCAACTTGTCAACAACATTCGGAATAAATCCACCTGGCATTGTAGTCGTTAATCCTGCTAAGATTCCGTCGACGAGTCCTATAATGAGAAAGCTCTTTGCATCAGCGAAAAGGAATAGAGATATAAAAAGCATCACTAATCCAAAATCGGATTTCATAGGGAATCCAGGGACTAACGCATGAAGTATCGTACCAATGGCAAGAAGCAAAGCAACAACAATCAAATTCTTCAGTTTCATTCTGATCTCTCCTCAACTAAGCTGATGATTCCTTCAACAGTGCCCCATGGCCTGCTGCAAGGTGTATCAATAATATACACGGATTAACCTGAAAATGCAATTCAAAGTTCAGAAATTTATACGATAATCGACCCTTAGTTCAATGCGTTTGCAATGGCCTGAGCGATCTCGGCACGGGCTTCATTAGAGTATTCATCCGTATGCGATTGAAAACTGAAGGAGAAGGTGTCCTCAGCGCCATAGCGCGGAATCAGATGAAGATGGTAGTGAAAAACGCTCTGTCCGGCAAGCTCGCTGTTATTATTCAGCAAATTCATACCGACCGGGTGGAAGGCCTTTTGAATTGCACGGGCAATCGCAGGCACTTTGCGAAACAGCTTTTCCGCAACAACCGGATCAAGATGAAAGATGTCTTTTGTATGAACCTTGGGAATAATTAACGTATGTCCTTTCGTTACCTGACCCAAATCAAGAAAGGCGTAAACGTTCTCATCCTCATAAACTTTGGCACTTGGAATTTCGCCATTAATAATTTTGCAGAAAATGCAATCTGATGCTTCACACATTAAAATCATCCTTTCTTTGCTTGTCCCTTTTTCCGTTTATTTTAGCACATTATGGAACGGTTTCATAAAGGAAATCAAGAGCGCTGCGGTGAATATAGTTATAGCGCACGTCAGTACAGTTACGTTACAATGAAGATGAGTAAACATTGCACAGGTTTGATTCACTCTCCTGAGATAGAAACGGAGGCACTTATGATCTATTTTTTAAGTTTGCTTGCACTAACTCTGAATCCATTTGTATGGAAAAAGAATATTAAGAACAAACGATTCATTGCGGCGCAGACCGGACGATTAGTTCTGGGGCTGCTGCTTGTGTTTCTCACAACTTATTTTGGATTGATTGACCACACGTGGCAGGCTTTTTTAAGCTATGGGTCCTTTTTCTGGGGATTCTTTCTGCTTCTTGATCTGATGTATCGGAAAGAAAAAACGGTTTTATTGAACGCGGCTGCCGGATTGCTGCTTCTGCTCTTTTTCGCCTATTTGCACTTTCTGTATCCGATGACGGTGACCAAGGCTAAGTATGATTTTGCCGCGGCAAAGACAACGATTGTCGCTCAACCCGAGGCGTCGATGGATGAGCAACATATACCGGTGGTACCGGAAAAATATGCACGTTATAAAAGTGAGAAGGTACTCGGGGAACTGTCCCATGTCTCCTATTATGAGCTCGGGCATACCTCGCTCCAAAAAATTGACGGACATCTTTATTGGGTCACACCAATTGAATACAGCGGCTTTTTTAAGTGGTTGAAAAGCCACAAGATTCCTGGCTATATCCGCATGAGTGCAGAAAACGAAAATGCGAACGCCGTCTTGGTAAAGAAAGCGATGACCTATGTCCCTTCCGCTTACTACTCCGAAAATCTGAAGCGCCTTGTGCGCGCGCAACATCAAACGCCAATCCTTTTCGATCCAAGTTTCGAACCGGACGAATCCGGCAAACCTTATTATGTCGTGGCCTATGGCTATTATCAGAAATTACGCCAGATTCCTGAGATCCAGGGCGTTTATGTCGTTGATCCACAAAATGGCAAAATTCGCAACTACAGCTTAAAGGAACTGCCCCATTTTATTGACCAGGCGATTCCATCAACCGTTGCTGAAGCGTGGAATACATGGTACGGCGAGAATATACACGGATTCTGGAACAAACTTTTTGCCCAAGAGGACATGAAAAGACCAACGGAATGGTCACAATCCGATGAAGTGAACGGCGTATTCGATCACAACCTTGAGCTAAACTGGTTCACCGATTTTACGCGGCCGAAATCAGGGAGCGGCGCGATGGTGGGCTACTCGATGCTGAACACGCGAACCGGAAAAATGACCTACTACGCCAGTGCCAATGGTCTGCTTAACGGGAAATCAGCAATGAACGTTGCAGAAAAGACCTTTAAACAGAATAAGTATGAAGCAGGAATACCGAATCTGTATACGATTTATGGTCAGGAAACTTGGGTCGTCCCTTTGATGGACAGCAATCATGTGTTGCGCGAGCTGATGCTGATTCATGGCAAAAATGAAAATGTCTATAGTGCAGAAACCGATAAGCGCACGTTGTTTGACAGTTATAAATACGCGCTTGCAACGAAGCTTGGTGATGATCACGCAGTACCGACTGATTCAGCGCTTCTAAAGAAATTGACTGGAAGCGTCACGCATGTATACAGATACTACGATGGAGAAGCGCATCAGACGGTGACGCAATTTATGGTCGACAGTAGTGAAAGGATTTTCACCGTTACATCCGGACAAAATCCGTACAGCGTCTTTCTGAAAGCTGGGGTTCAAGTATCCTTCCAGTATGTCGACACGAACGAACGCGTATCTGCGGTTAAAACCTTTCAAATAGAAGGGAAAAAATGAAAGAGGCGAGATTCTTGGATCATGTATTATCGGTAAAACAGCTCAACGGCGGTTATTCCCGCAAGCGGCCAATTCTCCATGACGTGTCCTTCAAAATGAAAGCGGGCGAACTTGTTGGGCTTGTTGGCCTGAACGGTGCCGGTAAAAGTACAACGATTAAACATATTCTTGGATTATTGGATCCATTCTCAGGCGAGATTCGCATCAACGGTCATACCATTCGCGAAGACAAAACGGCATATCGGAAAAGTATGGCGTACGTGCCTGAGCTTCCCGAACTGTATGAACAAATGACTTTGGAGGAACATTTGCAGCTGAGCGCAATGGCCTATCATCTGCCACAAGATGAATATGCCGAGCGCAGCAGTGCGCTACTTAAACTGTTTCATATGGAAAAGAAAAAGCACTGGTTTCCGATCCATTTTTCTAAAGGGATGCGGCAAAAAGTGATGATTATGTGTGCCTTTCTTGTGCGACCGGATCTCTATATTGTTGACGAACCTTTTGTCGGTCTCGATCCGCTCGGCATTCAATCGCTGCTCGATCTCATGACGGACATGAAGAAATCAGGTGCAGCAATCCTGATGTCGACACATATTTTGACCACTGCAGAGCAGTATTGCGATCGCTTTATTATTCTTCATGATGGGCGGATTGCCGTTCAAGGAACCCTTGATCAAATTCGCCGGCAGTTCGGGGATGTCAATGCCAACCTGCATGAAATCTATCTAGCCGTGGCGAGGGGCGAAACACAATGGATGCAATGAGCAAGCTGTGGGAGAAGAGACGGCGGGAGAGCTTTCAGATGCAGCTACGCTATTGGAATTTAATTGGTCGAAACAGCGGGTTGATGTTTTTTCTTTACGCGACGATTTTAATCGGTGGGTTCTATTACAAGAAATGGTTGGACACGCTTCCGCCTGATTTTCCTGGGGTTCTTGCGATTAGTGTGCTCGTGGCTCTGGCATGCGCGCATGCGCCGGTTCGAACGTTTAGCGCACGGGCAGATCTCGTGTTTCTATTGCCTGCCGAAGCGGAACTGGATCGCTATTTTCGGAAAGGCAGAAGATACAGCTTTGTGATGCAGAGCGCTTTTTTGCTCATGCTCTGGATCCTTTGTGCACCGCTGTACTTTCATACGACAGGATACGGAAATCAATCCTTTCTTATTGGGGCAGCTGCTCTGCTGCTGGTAAAGGGATGGAATATCGACTGCAGCTGGCAGGAACTGTTCATTAGGGATACACAGGTGTTGCGCTTTCTGAGGACAGGCTTAACGTTCTTCTGGATTTATTTTGTACTCAGTCACCAAGCGTGGTATGTGTCCGTTGTTTGTGCTGCTGTGATGGGATTCGTTTCTTACGGTTTGTTTCATCGTCAAGCGGGTTTCGGTTTGCTGAATTGGCGCAAATTGCTTGAAAGTGATCAGAGACAGGCCATGCAGTTCCTGCGGTTTGCTAATCTATTTACCGATGTGCCGCGATTGAGACGGCGCACGCATGCACGGCGCCTGATCAGCGGATTTTTTCCGGTTCGTCGCTTTGAGGGGAGAACCGTATTTGAACAAATTTTCATCAAAACCTTTCTTCGATCAGACGAGTATCTAGGCATGTACATGCGTCTGACGGTGATTGGGATTTTGCTTGGTTTCTTCCTGAACATTGGTCTTTTTTCGGTGTTTCTTGTGCTTTCGATCGTCTATTTAACCGGGCTGCAACTCGTGCCGCTATGGCAGCATCCCTTCCCGCAGGCGCTTGCCGGGTTGTATCCGCTCACCCATCAAGAAAAAAGCCGGCCGTTCGTACGGATGACTGCGCTCTTGCTGAGTGGGCAAAGTGTGATTGTCAGCGCAGCGACCGGATTCGGCACGCGCTCCTTTGTTGATTTTCTTGTCTTCTTATGCGCGGGAGTTGGTGTTAGTCTGCTGTTTTCTTTTGTGTATTTAGGAAAGCGGGTTCAGTTGGAGAATTAGAGAAATAAGAAAAACCAAGCTGTGCTTGGTCCTTAAA
>NZ_BJMS01000003.1 GCF_006539285.1 Sporolactobacillus inulinus | reverse complement strand
GATTCTTGGCCGGGACACTGGGCTATTGGTTTGAAGACAGGGTAAAATCATATATCTTCTTATCCTACAAAAAAACAGGAGCAGAGATCTGCTCCTGTTTTTAGTAAAGATAAACGAATTAAGCGAACACCGGATCGTTGAGCGTTTTCGTCAGTTTTTCCAAGTGGTTCTGTTCATCGGCAATCATATCTTCAAGTTTTACGACTAATTCAATCATACCGAGTTCCTGAGCTTGGCTGCGTCGTTCCCGATAGTTTTCCAATGTATCGGCTTCTGCTTGGCGCGCACCTTCAAGCATGGCTTTTGCGTCAGTTACCTTTGCAACCGTTGCCGGAATCGTCGTTGGTTCGCCGCCAAGATTGGCGATCTTTTCAGACAGATATGCGGCATGTCCGAGTTCATCAGGAATTTCTTCCTCGAAGAATGGTTTGAGAATTTGATAATTCAAACCGGAAACGGTCGTCGCGTAGTAGTTGTACTGAATGACTGCAGAATATTCACCTGCAAGATCTTTGTTTAAACCATCGATTAAAGCTTGAACCTTCTTGTCCATGTTCCAGTCATCCTTTCTTAAATCAGTCTATTCTTAAAAGTACCCTTCCACCCCTTATAATAAACCTATGGGAAGAAAAAGGATGACGATCTTGCTCATTGTCACGCATTCTTCACAGGTTTGCGACCATGCTCCATCTCAAGTCGGAGAAAAAAACCGTTCTTGGTCTATGGTATTGTCGCGGTTCTCTCTGTATAGTTAATGTATAAGTTTGATGAACATGCAGAACGATGGCTTTATTAAGACAAGAAGGGGTGTGCCGTTTAAGATGGGAAAAATACTTGCTGCTTTTGCAGTGATTTTACTCGGTGTCTATTGGCTTTTGGCCAGTTTAAATAGTATTCCCCAGGGAATAATGTCAAATTTCGACTTTTTATTCCCGGTACTGTCGCTTGTATTTGCTGCTTTGCTTATCGTCGCACCACTCTTTGAACACAAGAAATCGCATTGGTTTTGGGGCGGATTCTTCCTAATCTACGGCGGCCTGTTGTACGCCGACCAGGCCAGGATGCTGATCTTTCACTGGAGCGATTTCTGGAAGTTGTGGCCATATTTGATCATTTATGCAGGATTGAGTATGTTGTTTGGGAAAAAAGTTACGGTTTCTTATTCCGGGAAGCATAAACACAAACATGGAAAACCCCACATTGAGTTTGTTAATGACGACAATCGCCATTGGCAGAACGGAGATCGTCGAACAAGGGAAGCTTTCGTGAACGAATCCTCCTATAAACAGGAAAATTGGATGGTAAAGCCAATCACTGAACGGGTGCGGATCGGAGACTACACGTTCGATTTTACGAAGGCATTCATTCCGGATGAAACGATTCCGATCAGACTGTCGGGCTGGGTCGGCAATATTCGGATTACGCTGCCTGATGATCTTCCCTACCGTGTTCATGTGCACGCTAAGGTCGGCGATGTGAAAATTGGCGGCGACAAACAAAGCGGACTGCTGCGTCATGTTACTTATCAGACGCCGAGCTATGATGAAGCAACACGCAGAATTGACTTTTATTTTGATTTTCAAGTCATCGATCTAAGCATTGCGCAGGTGTGAGCCCATGCATAACTATCGGATTCGTACCGCCAGATTTCAGTTAACGGTCAGCTTTTTATCCTCGCTTTTGCTTTTTGCTCTGGTCGAACTGTTCTTTTGGTTCTTCCCATATGAGCATTCCTTTGTGCTGAGCAGTTTGATCTTTTTCGCAAGCTTCATTGTCCAATTTATTTTGGAGACCGCAGCGCTGACGAAGGATTACCGGCTTCTCGTCGATCGAATTGATTCAATCGATCTATTCGTCAAAACGCTGTCATCCGGAAAATTATCAGCACGTATTAAAATGGATGGTGGCGGAGCGATCAGTCAAATTGAGCAATCACTGAATGAATTGGCGGATAAAATTGACACACAGGTGAAATCACTGCAGCGCTTGGTGGATGAGAATGTACAAATGAATGTGAAAATAAAAAATGAAGCAGTTACTGCAGAACGTCAAAGGCTCGCACGTGACTTGCATGATGCGGTCAGTCAGCAATTGTTTGCGTTATCCATGCTCGCATCAGCCGCAGAAAAAACGATTCACAGCAATCCGAATCGGGCTGCGGAAAACATTGCCGATGTTTCAGATATTGCGCGCAAAGCACAAGGTGAGATGCGGGCACTGCTGCTGCATCTTCGCCCGGTACGCCTAAATAACGAATCGCTTGATCGTGGTTTGGAACGGCTGATTCATGAACTTGACGCAAAGACAACGATTCAATTTGAAGCATCGATTGACTGCGTACCTGGTTTATCGAAGGGCGTTGAGAATCACTTGTTCCGGCTTAGCCAGGAGGCGCTTTCGAATGCATTGAGACATTCTGAGGCAACGAAAGTAAGCTTGTCCTTGCATGAAAGAGATCAATTGGTCGCTCTAAGCGTTTTTGACAATGGAAGAGGATTTGATCCAAAACATGAAAAAGTTGCGTCTTATGGATTAAAGACGATGAAGGAACGTGCAGAAGAAATTGGCGGCCACTTTATGCTGACGACACATGAAGGACAGGGCACATCGATTCATATTCGCGTGCCGATTCACAGGGAGGCAAAAACAGATGGCAGATAAAATTAAAGTCATGATTGTCGACGATCATGACATGGTTCGCAAAGGATTGAAGGCCTATCTTGCAACAGAAGATACGATTGAACTGGTGGGCGAAGCATCCAGTGGTCATCAAGCAGTACGCCGTTTTGAGGCCCTTCATCCTGAAGTGATCCTTATGGATTTGATTATGGAGGAGGGAAGCGGCATCGAAGCAACCAAGCAGATACTTGCCAGAGATCCTGCGAAGAAGATCATTATTTTGACCAGTTTCTATGATGACGAGCAAGTCTTTCCTGCGATTGAGGCAGGGGCTATGAGCTATTTACTAAAAACGGCTTCTTCAGAAGAAATCATTCAAGCCATTTATAAGGCACACGCAGGGAAGACCGTAATCGATGGAAAGGTTGCCCAAAAGTTGATTACCGGCTTGCACAAAACGACGCAACCGGCTGATCAACTGACAACAAGAGAAAGAGAGGTACTTAAGCTGATTGCTGAGGGAAGAAGCAACGCAGAAATTGCAAAATTGTTGTTCATTGGGATTAAAACGGTTAAAACACATGTCAGCAGTATCCTTAGCAAGCTTGATGTTGCCGACCGGACACAAGCAGCTGTCTATGCTTATCAAAATCATTTATTCTCGAAAGAATAGGCGTTCATCCGTTGACAGTTTTCGCTATTCATAATACAATGATCTTAACAAATGAATAGCCTCTCAAAAGGGGAGTAGCCATCAGAGTAAAGTCGTCATTACGGGAATTAATCCCCGGCTTCTCTGACAGCGTATTGCTGTTGGCGAGACCTTTGCCTCGGACGGATGAAAAAAGGCAAAGGTTTTTTTATGTACTTGCAGCCTTTCTGATCATCGTCAGAGGGGCTGTTTTTAATTTGCATAGTTAGAGGTTTTTATTTGAGGAGGATGATCGAATGGATTTCTTTTCTCTTGAGTTCCTTACAGGGCTGCTGCTCATTGTAGGCATCGACTTAATTCTTGCCGGTGACAATGCCATTGTCATCGCACTAGCGGCTGCACGGCTGCAGGAACATCAGCGGAAAAGAGCAATTCTTTACGGAACGATCGGTGCGGTCGCCATCCGGGCGATCGCAACACTTATTGTTGTATGGCTGCTGAAGATCCCTGGACTTCATCTTATTGGCGGCGTGCTGCTGGTTTGGATTGCTTACAGCCTGCTTAAGGACCACAAGGCTGAAAAGCATATTGAAGCAAAGCAAAGCCTTGGTGCCGCTATTCGCACAATTATTGTGGCTGACGCACTGATGGGCCTCGATAATGTGCTGGCGATCGGCGGAGCTGCTTCAGGTAACTACCTGCTCGTTGTTCTCGGCTTGTTGATCAGCATTCCGCTTGTGATGGGCGGCAGTACTTTGTTCTTGAAGCTGGTTGACCGCTTCGCGTGGATTACCTATGCAGGATCGGCAGTCTTGGCATTTACAGCGGGAAAAATGCTTTTTGCCGATCATATTATTTCTGATGCGATTGCAGGATTTTCTTGGATTAAGTGGCCGATACTGGCTCTGATTATGCTTGGGGTGCTCTTCTTTGGCTGGAAAACGCAGCAGGGCAAAAAGTCAGATCAAGCGGTTAGCGCCGGAGAATCTGTTTAAGGGAGACATTAACCTTGACCTATAGTAGGCCAAGATTTTATGCCGACAGCATCGATGTCGGCATTCTTTCAATTCAATAAAAAAATATGACGTGTTCGATTCGCCTACAGGAGGAAAAAGTTAAGATGGAATTATTCACCATGGCCTTTTGGTCATCACTTATTGTTATCGTTGGTATCGATTTATTTCTAGCAGGAGATAATGCGGTCGTGATTGCGCTCGCAGCACGAAAACTCCCTAACCACCAGCGCGGGAAAGCGATCGTTTTAGGCGCTGCAGGTGCTGTTATTTTACGTGCTATTGCAACAATTTTAGTGGTTTACCTGCTTATGATTCCAGGCCTTCATTTTATCGGCGGATTGCTGCTGGTTTGGATTGCTTACCGGCTGCTGGTACCGGAGGAAAAATCGTCGAAAGAAGTAAAAGCGCAAACAAGCCTTTGGGGTGCGGTACGTACGATTGTCATCGCTGATGCGCTCATGGGTTTGGATAATGTGCTCGCAGTTGCCGGTGCGGCGCAAAATGATCCGCTCCTCGTTATCATTGGCTTGCTGATCAGCATCCCGCTTTTAATGGGCGGCAGCGCCGTGATTCTAAAGTTAATGGATCGTTTCTCATGGCTCATTTATGTTGGGGCGGGCATTTTGGCGATGACTGCGGCACGCATGCTCTTTGCTGAACCATTGGTCAAGGATTGGCTTGGTCATTGGAGCGTATGGCTTGAATGGCCGGTTGTCGCTGTCGTTGTTGCGGCTGTTCTTGGTCTTGGCTGGATGAGTCAAAAAAGGATCAGCCGTCAGCATGATCAAAATCAAGCGGTTTAATTCGGAAACGATTTAATCAAGTGATGCCGGATTCTCATGAAACTGCTTAAAATAGTCAAGAATAAATTGATAAAAGTCAGTGACGATTGAGGAATGATAGCGCTCGGCATTCCAAACGAGACTAATTGTCCGCCTGCAATAGGGCTGGCTGATTCTGAGCGGCACTATGGAATGATCTTTAATGGTTCGAAGGGTCAGCGAGGAGAAAAAGGCAACGCCAAGGCCTTCGGATACGAGTCCGCGGATGGACAAGGAATCGTCAACTTCAAAGGCAATATCCGGTTGAAACCCGGCTATTCGGCAATAGGTGTCGGTCGTTTCACGGAAGGCGCCGTCCGCTTTCAGGACGAAGGGTTCTTGAGCAATTTCTTGAAGATCGACACTTTTTTTGGTTGCAAGCGGGTGTGTTTTCGGGACCACCAGATAAATTTCATCGGTCATCAGAAGCTGAGAATGGAGCGGCTTGGTGCGTTCCCAATTATACGGTGTAATGCATAGATCAACATCGCCGTTTTCCAATTGATGCTGAATTGTGGAGCGCGAAATTTGTTTGACACGAAAACGGACGAAGGGATGCTGGCGGCGAAAGCTGCCCAGCAGATCGGGAATAATCGGCGTCCGCATGACGGCCAGTGAAATGCTGCCTTCGTTGAGTTTTGCCAAGTCGACGACTTCTTGACGGCCTTCTTGAAGCACCGAGAAAGCCAGCTCCGCTTTTTCTAAGAAGATTCGGCCGTAACGGTTCAGCTTGATTCTGCGTCCCTTTCGATCAAAAAGCGGCACACCAATTTCATCCTCAAGCCGTTTAATGGTTTGACTGAGTGAAGGTTGTGCGATCGAGAGTTCTTGTGCCGCTTTTGTCATATGTTCTGTTCGTGCAACGGTTTGAAAATATTTTAATTGCAGCAGTTCCATCTTTTTTTGGCCTCCTTATGGCGGTTAAATCAATCCTGCACAAAAAATGGAGTAAATCCTTTATAGTTTCAAAGCTATTCATTTATAATAATATATATATTGGAATTAATCAGCAAGACCGACTAATATAGGAACTGTTCAAAAAATGCGCCTTCAAATACGGCGCTTTTTCTATCGGATAAATTGCTGAAAAAGTAAGGTGTCATCTTTGGCTGTGCCACTTTGGAAAAAAAACTTGTATGTTGTTTGGTTCGGCTCGTTTGCGACCGCGGCCGGGATGAGTCAAATTATCCCATTCTTGCCGCTCTATATTGAAAAACTAGGCATTACAGATACAGCAGCGATTGAAAGCTGGTCAGGTCTGATTTTCGGCGGTACATTCTTTGTTTCCGCAATCGTTTCGCCGTTGTGGGGCAAACTTGCCGATAAATACGGGCGCAGACCGATGCTGCTTCGTGCGAGCCTAGGGATGTGCCTCATCGTGTTTTGTATGGCTTTTGCCCAAAACGTTTATCAATTATTTGCACTGCGATTGATCATGGGCTTTGTTTCCGGGTTTATTCCGGCATCAATTATTCTCGTTGCCACGCAGACACCGAAGACGCATTCCGGGTGGGCGCTCGGCATGCTATCCACCGGCGGAATTGCCGGTTCATTGATCGGACCATTGATTGGTGGTTTGCTCGCCGAATATATGGGCATGCGGCTGGTGTTTATTGATACTAGTGCACTTCTTTTCTGCGCCTTCCTTGCCTCGCTGCTCTTTGTTAAGGAAAAAGTCGTTGTCAAAGAAAAAAAGACGCCGTCCATGAAACAAGTCTGGGAAATGACCCCGCATGTCGGGCTCTTTTTTGCCATGTTCCTGACCACATTTATGGTACAACTGGCAAACATGTCCATTCAGCCGATTATCACGGTGTACGTCAAAATACTCTCTCCTGGAATTGAGCATCTTGAACTCATGTCCGGGGTCGTTGTTGCCGCTGCTGGACTTGCAAGTGTCATTGCAGCACCGTTCCTCGGAAAACTATCCGACCGAATCGGGCCGCGTCGTATTCTGGTTTATGCGTTAGTGTTAACAGGAATTATTTTTATTCCTCAGGCATTTGTCACCAATGCTTGGCAGCTGACGGTGTTGCGCTTCTTGCTCGGACTTACGACAGCGGGACTTCTGCCATCGATTAATACGCTGGTGAAGAAAATGGCGCCGCCATCAATTACCGGTCAGTTGTTCGGGTACAACCAATCGGCACAATTTCTGGGGACGCTTGGCGGATCACTTCTGGGCGGCCATATGGCGGCTGCTTTCGGGATTAAATACGTCTTCTTCTCTACCAGCTTTCTCTTACTGGTCAACGCCGTTTGGGTGGTTGCTTCGACGACATTTGTGAGAAAAAGGGAAAGAAAAATCGAAGCAGCAGCACGCGGCGGGCTTCGATAAATGGTGATGCGTTGATCTGGGAATGCGCGAGTCGTTACAAGACCCGGATCTATAATCAAAAGTTAAATAAATCTGGAAAGACAACCGGCATCGCTTTTAGTGGATGCTTCTTTTTTTGAATCGGCCGCCTTTGACATCGTGAATATCGCTGATTGCAAGAAAGGCATGTTTATCAATGCTGTCGACAATGTTTTTGACCTTTGCTTCCTCAAGACGGGAGATGACGGTGAAGATCACATTTTTATCGTTTCCGGTATAAGCGCCTTCTCCATTTAGATAAGTGACTCCGCGACCGAGACGGTCATTCAATGCATCGCCGATTTCCTCATGAAGATCACTAATGATCCATACTGCTTTCGATGATTCCAAACCTTCACTCGTAATATCAATCATCTTAAATGCGACAAAATAGGCGATAAGCGAGTACATGGCATAGTTCCATCCGAAAACAAAACCTGCCGATCCAAGAATGAATATGTTTAAGAAGAGCACGACTTCGCCGACTGAGAAGGGTGTCTTTTGGTTAAAAAGGACGGCAAGAATTTCTGTACCGTCCGATGAACCCCCGTTCCGAATCACAAGGCCAACGCCGATGCCCATGATAATGCCACCGAACACAGCAGCGAGCAACAGATCATTGGTAAAACGATGGATTGGTGTAAACAAGGTGGTCAAAAATGCGAGCAGGATAACCCCGCATGCGGAAGTGACGGTAAAGGTCTTTCCCATTTGTTTATAGCCGATGATAAAGAACGGGAGATTAATCAGCACAAGAAAGATACCGATTGGCAGGCTGAAAATATGCCCCATCATGATTGAGATACCGACAACGCCGCCGTCAATAATTTTGTTTGGAACGAGAAATGCTTCCAGCGAAATGGCTTCCAAGACGACGCCAACCGCGATTAGCAATGCACGGAAGACGTATTGATAAAATTTCAACCCATTATGCTGTTTTTTCAGTTGTACATTGTTTTCTGCTGCTTCCAAAGAAAACTCGCCCCTTTGATTGATTCATTTATGTATGACCGACATGAAGACATGCCGGTCTTCAATCGATCGTTCTGACACCGATGCAATTATTTTTCATTGCGCAGCGGGGGAGCCATGAATTCAGGGCCAATTGGCTCCGGCACACTTTCCTTGAGTATGCGGTCAATGTCCGTTAAAGTTTGTTCATCTAAGCGGAATCCGTCAATTTCGCGAACATCAGCAATCTGTCCCGGGTGCCGCGCGCCCCAGAGCGCAATGCCATTTCCCGTTTTCTCTAAAATCCAGCGAACGGCAAGTGCACGAACCGATTTGCCGAAGCGTTCTTTGGCAAGTTTCTCCAAGTCATGAACAGCCGCTAAATAATGCTGGAAATGTGGTGCATTGAACTTCGGATCCGACAAGCGCAAGTCATCCCCACTGAATTTGCGATCAGCCGTCATTTTTCCGCTGAGCAGGCCACGGCAAAGGCTTCCGTAGCACAACGGAACAATACTATTGTCTTTTGCAAGCGGCATCAGCGTATTTTCAAATTCACGTTCGAATAAGTTGTACGGGGGTTGAACCGTATGGATCGGTGCCACGCGCATGAATGCTTCCATCTGTTCACGTGAAAAGTTGCTGACGCCGATCGCTCTGATTTTTCCTTGCTTATACAGATCGCCCATAGCCTCAGCTGTTTCCTCAATCGGAACAAGCGGATCCGGCCAGTGTACTTGGTAAATATCAATGTAATCGGTTTGCAAACGTTTGAGCGAATCATCGATTTCTTTCATGATGCGTTGGCGTGATCCGTTGCGGAAAACATCGCTGCCGACCCAGTCGAGGCAGACTTTTGTGGCAAGTACAATTTGATCACGATGACCATGTTCCTTCAGCGCTTGTCCGACAACTTGTTCGGAGTGGCCTTGACCGTATGCCGGAGCGGTATCAATGGTATTAATTCCGCTGGAGAGCGCTTGATGAATGGTGCGGATCGATTCGCGATCGTCGGAACCGCCCCACATCCAGCCGCCAATTGCCCATGTACCGAGCGCAATCCGTGTCGGTTTAATCGTCAACCCTTTAATTTGTGTTACTTCCAAAGTATCGCCTCATTTTCAACTATTTTTTCGAGCTTCAATTTAATTATAAATAACCAAAGCAGAGAATGAAAAACATAAGACTCAAGTCGCTTTAGCCGCTTAGACGTTTTAAAGGGATTGTACCCCTTTACCCCCTACCTGCCGCTCGGTCTTTAAGAGCTTTGTTGTTTTGAAAGGCCGGGCTTCTGCCACTTATAATCGTAATGAGATCGGCACCGACCGTTAGTCAAATGGCACCGCCGAGTTTGTTTCAGTCGTTGCCCTTCCCTTAGTATGGCCAAATAACAGATCATTTCACAAATTGTCTGCTTTGATCCTTGCTCTATACTTAATTGTATCGAAAGTTCAGACTGGCGGTCAAATAAACCGGCAAAATCTTAAAAAGAGCAGAAAATGAATGTTCGGCAAGGAAAAGCAGTTCACAATTATCAGAATCAACCGAATGTAAGCGATACTATTGGCGGAAGCTGCTTTTGCACGACTGGATAAAACCAAGTAAGATAATAGTGCAGAGAGCAAATGGACGTTAAGGCTCGATTAGCGAAGGAAGATTTGTCACGAATGATCCGCGTGTACCATCAGTCGCGCGCCCAATATTAATTAACGCTGTCTTTGTTTCTTAAAACAAACGACCCGTTAAGCGAACAAGAGGATCAATCTTAGTTCATAAGTGATCCGACTGATGGCTGCGGTTGGCTGGCAGACTTTTTCTTGAAATCAGGGGATCGGTCTTAACAACTGGAGCTTTCTGCATGGACTTATCCGCCGACATCGTGTTGGCACTTCTCCCCAATACCCCCTCCGCTTTGGCGAAAGAGCAGCGTTCGCTGCTTTTTTGCGTGGACGCGTCTTTTGGTGATTCTTAAGCTAATTTCAATGCAGCAACAGTCGGAAAGGAGTCGTTTTGCTTATGCTTGATGGACAAAAAGTTGTACCGGCGGCAAACAGTATGAAAAATTTTGAAGCCTTGCTTCGCAGCAAGTTTACTCATTTAATCATTTTGGACAGTCATCTGTCGTTGATCGGCACGATGGTGCGTATGGGAAAGCAAGCAAAGAAAAAAGTTTTTATCCACGCTGATTTAATTCAAGGGCTCAAAAACGATCAAGCGGCAGCCGAATTTATTTGTCAAACAATTCGACCGTATGGGCTCATTTCAACACGAGGAACCACGCTTGAAATGGGCAAAAAAAGAGGACTGGTGACCATCCAGCGCCTGTTCTTGCTTGATTCACGATCATTGGAAGTCGGTTGCCGTTTGCATGAGCAGATAAAGCCGGATATGGTCGAGCTCTTGCCTGGCGTTGTTCCGGAATTAATTCAAGAAGTGATCGGCAGACTGGGCAGTCCGGTTATTGCTGGTGGCATGATCCGCACACGTCAGGATGCAGAGGCTGCGCTAAGTGCAGGGGCATCGGCAATTTCTACTTCCAGAAAGGAACTGTGGGATGTTCGTTTGTAGCGATAAATGAACGATTCTCAAAATGGATAAATGTGAACAAAGTTTATAGAAATTGTGACAAATTGTTGACAGCGCTTACAAAATGATATACGATAAATCCATCAAGTTAATGTTTTGCCATGGATATGAGATGGGACCATCCACGCAGGAAGACAGGTGATCGTTCGCCTGCTTGTACTTGTGTGGATTTTTTTTGCTTGTGGTGCATCTTGATGTCAAGATGGCGGTAGTTAAAACAGAAACGATTGACTTGAACTTCACCGTAAAAGGATGGTCGAGAGAATGTCGGGATTTCTTGGTGAACTCATTGGTACAATGATTTTAATCATACTTGGCGATGGTGTTTGTGCAGGCGTAAATTTAACCAAATCCTATGCCAAGCAATCCGGTTGGATCGTGATTACATTTGGATGGGGGCTTGCGGTCGCCATCGGTGCCTATGCCGTTGGCCAATTCAGCGGTGCTCATCTGAATCCTGCATTGACGCTGGCACTGGCAGCAATCGGTGAATTTCCATGGCAGCAGGTTCTTCCGTATTTAGCCGGACAAATGATTGGTGCGTTCTTAGGCGCTTGCATTGTGTATCTTCACTACTTGCCGCATTGGCGGGCGACTCAGGATCCCGCCGTAAAATTAGGAATCTTTTGCACCGGACCCGCGATTAGACAAAACTGGGCGAACCTGCTCAGCGAAATCATCGGAACCTTTATCCTTGTAATCGCCATTTTGGCAATTGGCGCAAATGATCTGGCAAAAGGATTGAATCCGCTGATTGTCGGTTTCCTAATCATCGCGATCGGCATGTCACTGGGCGGGACCACCGGCTATGCGATCAATCCTGCGCGAGACTTGGGGCCGCGGATTGCCCATGCATTGCTGCCGATCGCTGGAAAAGGCGGCTCAAATTGGCGCTACGCATGGATTCCTATCCTCGGACCAATTCTTGGCGGCGTGTTCGGAGCGCTTAGCTATCAGACCTTTTTTCTTGGTCACGCAACCGTTTATTTCTGGATCGTTTCAGCACTGCTTCTTGTTGTCATCCTTGCAGCGCTCATTTCAGATGGTCATCTTAAATCGATGAGCACGAAGCAAACGATCGCGCAATCGTTAGAAAAATAATCGTTTATGGACTTATTTGAGAGGAGCATGAACATGGGAAACTATATTTTAGCGCTTGATGAGGGGACAACGAGCGTGCGCGCAATGATTTTTAACGAAAAAGGCCAAGTGGTGCAAATGGCACAAAAGGAATTTACGCAGTTTTTCCCGCAACCGGGATGGGTAGAACAAGATGCCAATGAAATTTGGGGATCGATTTTATCGGTCATCGCAGATGCATTGCTCACTGGAGAAATTGATGCTAAAGACATCGCCGGAATCGGGATTACCAACCAGCGCGAAACAACGGTCATTTGGGATCGTCATACGGGGCATCCAATTTACCATGCGATTGTCTGGCAATCTAGGCAAACCGCTGATCTTTGCCGGGAATTGAAAGAAGCTGGATATGAAGATCTCTTCCATGCGAAAACAGGACTCGTTCTCGACCCGTATTTTGCCGGCACAAAGGTCAAGTGGATTCTTGATCATGTTGACGGCGCGCGCGAAAAGGCTGTAAATGGTGATTTGCTTTTCGGAACGATTGATACTTGGCTCGTGTGGAAGCTTTCCGGCGGCAAAGCACATATCACGGATTATACGAATGCATCACGAACGCTGATGTACAACATCTATGATTTGAAATGGGACGACGAGCTGCTGGAAATCTTAGAGATACCAAAAGCGATGCTTCCCGAAGTTCATGGATCATCGGAAATCTATGCGAATACCATTGATTATCACTTTTTCGGTCAGAATGTACCCATTGCCGGAATCGCCGGTGACCAGCAGTCGGCCCTTTTCGGTCAGGCATGTTATGAAAAAGGCATGGTGAAAAATACGTATGGAACCGGCTGTTTTATGCTGATGAATACCGGCGAGCAGGCGGTTCGTTCAAAAAACGGTCTTTTGACGACCATTGCCTGGGGCATAAACGGAAAAATCAGCTATGCGCTGGAGGGGAGCGTTTTTGTTGCCGGATCAGCGATTCAATGGCTTCGTGACGGCTTGCGCATGTTCCGCTATTCTCAGGAGAGCGAAGAATACGCACGGCGCGTCGCGTCAACCGATGGGATGTATCTCGTACCTGCTTTTGTTGGTCTGGGCACGCCATACTGGAATTCAGAAGTGCGCGGGGCTGCGTTTGGGATCACGCGCGGCACGACGAAAGAGCATTTTATCCGTGCAACATTGGAATCGCTTGCGTATTCGACTAAAGATGTTTTAAACGCAATGGAGGAAGACTCCGGCATAAAGTTGAAGAAGCTGCGTGTCGATGGAGGCGCATCGATGAATAATTTCTTGATGCAGTTTCAGAGCGACATTCTGGGCGTTGCGGTTGAACGGCCAACGAGCAGCGAAACAACTGCACTTGGCGCTGCTTTCCTTGCAGGGCTGGCAGTGGGGATGTGGAAAAATGAATCTGAGATCGCAGAGATTTGGAAAATCGGCAAACAGTTCGATGTAGCGATGGATGAGGCGACACGTCAAAAGCTGTATTTAGGATGGAAGAAAGCAGTCAATGCGGCCATTGCATTCAAATAATCGACACCGGCCCTTCGTATTACCCTGATACCACCTACAAGTTAATCCACGGTCACGGGCGATTGAGATGACCGCAAATACGTCCTGCAGATCCGCTATATCTGCCGGTGTATTTGCGGTTTTTTCTATAACGATACACAAAAAAACAATTATTGGGGGAATTTTTGATGACTCTATCAACGAATGAACGTACGGCAAAGCTGGAAAAAATGGCAGGAGCCCCGCTCGATCTTCTGGTCATCGGCGGCGGCATTACCGGTGCGGGGATTGCGCTTGACGCAACGGTTCGCGGACTGCGTGTCGGTTTGGTCGATATGCAGGACTTTGCCGGTGGAACGTCGAGCCGGTCGACGAAACTGGTGCACGGTGGGCTGCGCTACCTGAAGCAGCTTGAAGTTAAAGTGGTTGCCGAAGTTGGAAAAGAACGAGCGATTGTCTATGAAAATGCGCCGCATGTGACGTCACCAGAAAAAATGATGCTACCCATCTATAAAAAAGGAACGTTTGGACGCTTTTCCACATCATTGGGCTTGAAAGTTTACGATTTTCTCGCCGGTGTCAAAAAAGAGGAGCACCGCGTGATGCTTAGCCGTAAACAGACGTTGGCAAAGGAGCCTTTGCTTAAAAAGGAAGGATTAAAAGGCAGTGGCTATTATGTAGAATACCGTACGGATGACGCGCGACTGACGATTGAAGTGATGAAGGAGGCTTCGGATCGCGGCGCGCTGGCGGTGAACTACGCGAAGGTCGACGAGCTGATTTACGATGCAAATCATAAGCTGACCGGTGTCCGTGTTGTCGATCAATTAAATCAAAAAGAATATAGGATCTTTGCCAAGAAGATCGTGAACGCGGCAGGGCCATGGGTTGACACGATTCGTGAGAAGGATCATTCGAAAGAAGGGAAGCACCTGCATCTGACCAAAGGGGTTCATATTGTCATTGACGGGAAACGCTTTCCAATGAAGCAATCACTCTATTTCGATACAACCAACGGTGACAAGCGAATGATCTTTGTCATCCCGCGCGATGGCAAGGTTTATGCCGGTACAACCGATACGACCTATTCACACTGGCCTATTGATCCGAAACCGACTCTTGAAGATCGCGACTACATTCTCGCTGCAATAAACGGCATGTTTCCTTCGGTTCATCTCACGGCTAATGATGTGGAATCCAGCTGGGCGGGCGTTCGGCCGCTGATCCAAGAGGAAGGAAAATCGCCGTCGGAAATCTCACGCAAAGATGAAATCTTCATTGCGAACTCAGGCTTGATTTCAATCGCCGGCGGGAAGTTGACCGGATACCGTAAGATGGCCGAACGTGTCGTTGATACGGTGACCAAACAATTAGGTGAAGAAACGGGCAAAAGTTACCCAGAATGCCGAACGATTGCGATCGAGTTATCCGGAGGACATTTCGGCGGTTCGAAACACTATATCCCCTTTGTTCAAGAACAAATAAAGATCGGCGCTGAACAGGGATTAAAGAAAGAGACGGTCGCGCGGCTTGTCAAAAAATACGGGACCAACAGCAGCGTATTGTTCCACTATCTCCGCACAAATCGGGAAGAGGCAATCAGCTATCAATTGCCGCAAGAACTGCTGGCTACCCTGCAGTATGGATTAAATGAAGAAATGGTCGTCTCGCCCGTTGATTACTTTACACGACGTTCCGGCATGACTCTCTTCTCAATTAATGAAGCAAAAAAATGGGCAAAGCCGGTGATGCGTTACATGGCTGACCAACTTAAATGGACGGATCAACAAAAAGAGCATTACGCGGATGAATTGGCTGCTTCTTTTCATGACGCTTCAGATTACGGGGCAGCAAGCAGGGATTCTGAAACGAAAGCGGTTTGATGCATGGTCAAAGGGATAATGGGCAACATGAGCGTGACTCAATGTCGATAACGTTGAGTCACCTTCTTTTTGTTTGACTATATACCCTATGGGGGTATAATGGGAATGAGGAGGCGGTTATGTGGATCTTGAAAAAAAACATTGTTCATGCGGTTCTAATGAATCTGCATGCGCCGAACATTCAGAGCGGACGCCGCGCGTTCCCAGAACTTCTGATGAAAAACACAAAATAATCAATCGGTTGAGACGTGTTGAAGGACAAGTACGCGGTGTTGAGAAAATGATCGAAGATGACCGCTACTGTGTCGATGTGTTAATTCAGCTCTCAGCGATTCAAGCTGCCTTGCGAAAAATCGGTTATTCCGTTCTTGAGCGGCATACAAAGTCGTGTGTCGCCAAAGCAATTGAAGAGGGACACGGAGACGAACAAATAAATGAACTTTTAAACGTACTGAAACACTTTCAGTGAGATTAAGAAAGGAGGGAAGCATGCGATGAAACAAGAAGCCTATATCGGAATTACAGGGATGACCTGTGCCGCGTGTTCACGGCGCATTGAACGCGGTCTGAATCGGATGGACGGTGTCTCCGCAAACGTCAATCTGGCGCTGGAGAAGGCGAAAATCAATTATGATAACCAACAAGTTGACGCCAAGGACATTGCTGAAAAAATTGAAAAGCTCGGTTATGGCGTTGCCGATGAACGGTTGGATCTGGCTATTTCCGGGATGACTTGTGCTGCGTGTGCCGCGCGAATCGAAAAAGGACTGAAGCGTCTGCCCGGTATTCTTTCTGCAAACGTCAATTTAGCCGCTGAAACAGCCGCCATCCGCTATCAGCCGGGATTTATTGATTCAGATGCTGTACTTGAGCGGGTGCGCAAGCTTGGCTACAACGCGTCACTGAAGAATGAGGTTCAGGAAGACGCGAAAGAACGAGCGCTCGCTAAAAAGAGGAACACACTGCTCGTTTCGATCCTTCTTTCGCTTCCGCTTTTTGTAACCATGGCGGCCCATTTGCCCTTTTATCACGGCCCGATGCCCGGATTGCTCATGAACCCGTGGTTTCAGTTTGCCTTGGCATCCGTCGTGCAGTTTTACATTGGCGGTCCGTTCTACGTCAGTGCTTTTCGTGCGCTTGTGAATCGAAGTGCCAATATGGATGTCCTTGTGTCGCTTGGAACGAGTGCTGCTTATTTTTACAGTACCGTTCAAACCGTCCGCGCCCAATTTTTCGGTCTGCACCATCCTGACCTTTACTTTGAAACGAGTGCGGTTCTGATTACATTGGTACTGCTTGGAAAATATATGGAAAGCCTAGCGAAACGGCAGACCACAACAGCACTTAAAGCGTTGATTGGCTTGCAGGCAAATGACGCCGCGCGAATGGTAAACGGCAAAGAAGAGCGTGTACCGATCGATCAAATTCAGGTGGGTGACGTGCTTCATGTCCGCCCCGGCGAAAAAGTTCCGGTTGACGGCACGGTCATTGACGGCGAAACAGCCGTTGACGAATCGATGATCACCGGCGAATCCATGCCGGTGGCAAAAAAAGTCGGCGATTCGCTGATTGGTGCAACGCTCAATACGACGGGTTCTTTCCTGATGAAGACAGAAAAAATCGGCAAAGATACGGCACTTGCCGGAATTGTCCGCATTGTCGAGGAAGCTCAAGGGTCGAAAGCACCGATTCAGCGGCTGGCGGATCGGATTTCCGGTATCTTTGTTCCGATCGTCGTTGCCGCTGCGCTGCTTGTGTTCGCCATTTGGATGATTTTTGCTCAGCCGGGGCAATGGGATGTGGCACTTTCAGCTGCCATAAGCGTGCTCGTGATCGCGTGTCCGTGTGCGCTTGGACTTGCCACACCAACGTCCATTATGGTGGGCACGGGAAAAGCAGCGGAACATGGTATTTTATTTAAAGGCGGCGAGTACCTGGAGTCGATGCAGAACGTACAAACGGTTATTCTCGATAAAACAGGAACAGTGACCCATGGAAAACCGGAAGTCACCCAAGTGATTCTGCTTGGCGACATGGATGAAAAAGAATTACTGCGTGTGGTTCAAGCTGCAGAGCTGCAAAGCGAGCATCCTTTAGCGAAAGCAATCACTGCTTATGGCGATGTGGATCATTTGCCTAAGGCGGACCATTTCGTTGCTCAGACTGGGGCGGGTATTTCTGCTGAAGTTTCAGGGAAGCAGGTCGTCGTTGGTACGCGCCGGCTCATGCAGCAAAAGAAAATTGAAGTGAAACAGGCGATTAAAAAAACGTTAGCGCTTGAGTCTGACGGACAAACGGTGATGTTCGCTGCTGTCGACGGGAAGCTGCAGGCACTGATAGCTGTCGCCGATACGATCAAGGCGGATTCAACCGAAGCCATTCAAGCGTTAAAAGCACGGTCTATTGATGTTTACATGATCACCGGCGACAATCAACGAACGGCTGAGGCGATCGCGCGAAAAGTTGGGATCGATCATGTACTGGCGGAAGTGCTCCCTGAGGGGAAAGCCGACAAGGTACGCCGCTTGCAGAAACAAGGCCTCCGCGTTGCTATGGTTGGCGACGGCGTTAATGATGCGCCAGCCCTTGCCGTAGCCGATGTTGGCATTGCAATTGGAACCGGAGCGGATGTTGCGATTGAAGCCGCGGATCTCACGTTAGTTGGCGGCGAACTCACGCATGTTGTCAAAGCGATCGATTTGAGTAAGAAAACGATGCGTAATATTAGACAGAATTTATTCTGGGCCCTCTTCTACAACACGATCGGCATTCCTGTAGCCGCCCTTGGTTTGCTCGCACCTTGGGTAGCAGGAGCTGCGATGGCGTTCAGTTCCGTGTCTGTTGTGGCAAACAGTCTCCGTTTGAAAAAGCTACACTTATAAAGAAAACCAAAACAGATTAAGGAGGTGAGTAGATATGGCAGAGCGCGTATTAACGGTTGAAGGGATGAGCTGCGGTCACTGCAAAATGGCAGTCAGCGGTGCCTTAAAGGAGCTTGACGGCGTGTCATCGGTAGACGTAAATTTAGAAACTGGAAAAGTTGATGTTGCTTATGATGAAGCAAAGGTTGGCTTTGATCAAATGAAGGACGCGATTGAAGATCAAGGTTACGACGTGGTCGAATGAAAACAAGTGAATCAGTTCTAGAGCCGGACACAGGCATGAACGGAAAAGGCATTAAACAGGCGGAAAACGTCTGCTGCTGCCATTCCTCAGCCAGGTGTCCGGCTTTTTTGCAAGGGAAGATAAAGCGAAATGCTGAAAAGTTATGCATTCGCCATAACCTAGTGTCTGGGCTGAGCATCAAAGCGGAGGCGCGAGACGCCTGCGGGATCAGCGTGCCAGCGAGACCCCGCAGATTTCTGTTTGTCTGAGGAGGCTCGCGGTGCGCCCGCGGCAAGCGAGCAGCCGCAGCGATGATGCATAACCAAGAAGACACAAACCAACGGCACAACCGAAGTTAAAGCGAATTCCCGAAGTTAAAGCGAAATCCGCAAAAGTTAAAGCGAAATCATGACTTTCATACATTCGCCATAACATAGTGTCTTGGCCAAGAATCAAAGCGGAGGTGCTCTGGCGCCTGCGGGATCGCGGGTTGTTGATGCGAGCAGCTGGAGTGTCGTTCGTGCACAACGCGAAAGTCACCGCATCCTGCGGAAGTAGTAAAGCTATACGCGTCGCTCAAAGCCAAATCATAGATTATTTGTGACAGATCGATTATAATCATTATAAGAAAACGCTTACAATTTATTGGTGATCGGAGCGATGCAAATGGGTTTAAAAGAAGAAAAAAGACATTCACTGGTAAAGGCTCAGCTCGTTGAAATTGTTGGGGAGGAAAATGTAGATGATTCAACGAGTGGCAGATTGGTCTACTCGTATGATGCAACGCCAAATTTTCAAGCGCTGCCGGATTTTGTCGCTGCCCCGCGTAATGCTGAAGAAGTGGCAGCACTTCTAAAACGATGCTCCGAACAAAAGATCCCGGTCTATACTCGAGGCTCGGGAACAAATTTGTGTGCCGACACCTGTCCCGTTCAGGGTGGAGTCGTCTTGCTGATGAAACACATGAATCGGATTTTGGAGCTGGATAAAGAGAATCTAACCATCACGGTTCAGCCGGGGGCGATTACGAAAACGATCACGGATTGCGTTGAAAAGGAAGACTTGTTTTATCCCCCTGATCCAAGTTCAATGAAAATCTCGACAATCGGTGGAAATCTTGCTGAAAACTCCGGTGGATTACGCGGACTGAAGTACGGCGTAACGAAAGATTATGTCATGGCACTTCAAGTTGCTTTGCCGAATGGAGCGTTAATTCGTACAGGCGGCAAGCTGACTAAAGATGTTGCCGGTTACGATTTGACACGTCTTTTTGTCGGATCGGAAGGAACATTAGGCGTCATAACGGAAGCAACGTTGAAATTAATTCCCAAACCGGAATCGCAAAAAACGATTCTTGCCCTTTACCAGGATATCGAAGCGGCAGGAAGAACGGTATCGTCAATTATTGCGCATAAAATGATTCCGGTGACGCTGGAGTTTTTGGATCAGGATACTCTGCGCGCTGTTGAGGACTTCGCCCATATCGGTTTGCCGACAAACGTTAAAGCGATTTTGCTGATCGTCCAAGACGGCCCCAAGGAAATTGTCGACCGCGACATAAAAAAGATCGCCGAACTCTGCCGAAAAGAGCAAGCGATCGATGTTCAATTGGCAGCCTCAGATGAAGAAGCGCAGCAACTGGCCGCAGCGCGTCGCTCCGCATTAAGCGCACTCGCGCGGCTCAAGCCAACGACCATTTTGGAAGACGCGACCGTGCCGCGTTCAGAGATTGCCGCGATGGTGCGGGCAATTGCAGAAGTCGCCAAAAAATACCGCGTGCAAATATCAACTTTTGGCCATGCGGGCGATGGTAATCTGCATCCGACCTGCCTTACCGATGCCCGGGATCATGAAGAAATGAAACGGGTGGAAGAAGCTTTCGCTGAAATCTTCGAAAAAGCGATCGCGCTAGGTGGAACGTTGACCGGTGAGCATGGTGTCGGCGTTACGAAAGCCCCATATTTGGAGTGGAAACTGGGTGCGGATGGCATGGCGGTGATGCGCGGCATCAAACAGTCGATTGATCCTCAAGGCATTATGAATCCGGGTAAAGTATTTGCGGAGAAAGCGAAGGAAAGGGTGGCGACGGAAAAATGATGCATGCATCGACGAAGAAACAGATTCAGAAGGCATTTAAACAAGAAATGGATTATGACGAATTGCTGAATTGTATGCGCTGCGGTTTTTGCCTGCCTTCTTGTCCCACCTATATTGAAATGGATCATCAGGAAAAGTATTCGCCGCGCGGACGCATTGCGCTCATGAAAGGCGTCACCGATGGCGTTATTGAACCTAGTGAAGAATTGTCTGAATCACTTGATCTGTGCCTTGGCTGCCGCGCTTGCGAGCCTGTTTGTCCCTCGGGTGTACAATACGGTCATCTGCTCGAGGATGCGTGTGCCATCCTGCAACGGCATAAAAAGCAAAGCGTCGGCGTAAAAATGCTGCGCAAGGGCATATTTGACGAACTATTTCCGCATCAAAACCGCATGGAAAAAGTAACCGGACTGCTTGGCTTCTACCAAAGAAGCGGACTGTCCCATGTTGCACGAAAAGTGGGATTTATGAACTTATTTCCGGAAAGTATGGCAACCATGGAAAAGGTGCTTCCTGAGGTTCCGAAACGGAGTGAGGTGAAGAAACGTCCGCGAAATTTTACCCATGAAGGCGAAAAGAAGGCAACCGTCGCGCTCTTTGCAGGCTGCCTAATGGACACCATGTTTTTTGAGACGAATCATGCGACGATAAAGCTGCTTCGCAAAGCAGGATGCGATGTGGTGATCCCTGAAAACCAGCTCTGCTGCGGCGCGCTGCATGGACATAATGGCGAGCTTGAGAAATCAAAAGAGATGGCAAAGAAAAACATCGCAGCGTTTGAAGCAGCTCAGGCGGATTATATTATTACCAATGCCGGTGGCTGCAGCGCTTTTCTGCTTGAATACAACCATCTGCTAAATGATGAACCGGAGTGGGCAGCGCGTGCCGAGACATTTGTTTCAAAATTGAAGGATATCTCGCGCATTCTTATTGAACTGAACTTTCATAAAACGCATCATCTAAGTCTCCCAAACCAAATCATCACCTATCAGGATTCGTGTCATTTACGCAATGTCATGAAAACATTTGAAGAACCGCGCATTCTTTTAAAGGCTATTGAAGGCGCTCACTTTGTCGAAATGGAGGGCGCGGATACATGCTGCGGATCCGCTGGTGATTATAATATTGTACAACCGGGTATGGCGATGCAGATCCTCGATCATAAAATGGAGAAGGTTGCCGCCACGCAAGCACAAATTATCGTCACGGCCAATCCGGGTTGTCTCTTGGAAATGAAATTGGGGGTAGAACGAACGCAGCAAACCGGTAAGGTACGCGCCATGCATATTGCCGACGTGCTG
This sequence comes from Sporolactobacillus inulinus, assembly GCF_006539285.1. Taxonomy (GTDB): domain Bacteria; phylum Bacillota; class Bacilli; order Bacillales; family Sporolactobacillaceae; genus Sporolactobacillus; species Sporolactobacillus inulinus. The sequence goes on along the minus strand of NZ_BJMS01000003.1, from coordinate 59 downwards.
GTTGAGGCATTAGCAGATCATGAAAAACAACACGCATAAGCAATCTTAGAAAAACCGGG
>NZ_BJMS01000002.1 GCF_006539285.1 Sporolactobacillus inulinus | reverse complement strand
GATTCTTGGCCAAGACACGGGTCTAATGGTTTGAAGTCAGGGTAAAATCCTATACTTTCTTATCCTATAAAAAGGCAGCAGCCGGAGAAGAGATCCGGCTGCTTTTTGATTTATTTATTTTTGCGTGCACGTTCTTCGAGCTTAGAAACCGGTGCTTGTTTGTCATCCTTGGCACGCCCTGAAGGCGTCACGCTCGATGCTGTCGCACCTTTGTTTGAACGGTATTCTTTTCTTCTTGCTTCAGACATGATCCCACACCCCCTAATCCTTAGTGTGCGATCACAGCGGTAGGCTTATGCACGCTAGATGCGAGCAGTTGAAGTGCCCGTCAGACAAAAGATTGAAAGCTCCAAGCCGCATCCTGCAGAAGTAAATAGAAGGAAAAATTCCCCTTAATTCGAAAATAAACTAAAGAATAGCTTAATTAGACGGAGAGCTTCCGCTTATTCACTTGAAAAACGTGAAAATGGGGGATTTTGCTTTGCATAATCGGAAAATCTCCGCTTATTTACCCCGAAACGCGCTCCGTTCCGCATATAACCGAAAAACCTCCGCCTATTATTACTCAATTAAGGGTCAGAATGCTGTTTTTCTTATCTAGCTTAGTGAAGCAGCCTGGTCATATTAATATCCGTTTCAATAAACCCAAGCTTTTTATAAACGTGATAGGCACGTTGATTATGGGCAAAGACGTGCAAACTGATTTTGCAGATGCCCAATGCTCGGCAATAATCGAATAAGTTTTGCATCGCCAGTTGACCTAATTTATGTCCGCGAAAAGGTTCGTAGATCTCGAAGTCATAGATAAATGCTTCTTTTTGTACAGGCGCAAGGTGCAGCCAAAAGATGCCCAATTTGATTCCGCTTTCATCAATAAGTGACAAAAAGTGGTGGTTCGGCGTATGCATGCCTTGAGGCAGAAGGCTTCTTATTTCAGCCTGCGCCAGTATCAGCGCTTGATCAGCAGGCCAAGTTCCGGTTTTTATTTTTTCCTTGGCATATTCTTGAGAGGTATGGGCTAAATAGTTCGGAAAATCGTCTTCCTGCATCTGGGCAATCAAGAGATTCATCGATGAGCCTCCACTAAATTAGTTTGGAAACGTGTTTCTTATCTTGCGTACCAAATCAAGAAAATAATCGGGATTCGCGCTGATCAATGCTTTGAGCCTGCGTGCAGTCCGCCAAGCACGTCGATACATTGCTTGATTAATAATCCCTTTTTCCAGCGCTTCATTCAGTTCGTCTTCGTCCACTAAATAGAGCCGATGGTTTGGAAAGAGGATCAAGTCGAGGTACAGATCATCGAACCAAGGGGTCCCTTGATCATCTTTGCCGACCTGATGCACGACATCAAAATAACATTGAACCAGCTTGTGATTGGCGTTAAACATGGCTGTGAGTACATAATGAGGTGAATGCGCCGGGAAAAGCTGCAGCCATGAATAATTTTTATCAACGGTTTTTGTACGCGTGCCGCCGTATACAACCGACAAGGGTGCTTTGATTTCGTTAAATTGAATCAGAACTGCTTCGCCGTGAAAGGCTGGCCACATGACTTGTTTCTTTTGTGTATGGCTCGAAATGATGCGCCGCCAGCCGCGTCGATCCGCATATTTCCTTTTCATTTTTGTCAGTTTCACAAGATCACCTTCTGTCCTACCTGTCTATTGTACCGTAAAACGCCGGCAAATGGAGATGATACGTTCAAATAGTGTTTCCCTTTACACCGCTTCTATCAGGCTATGAAGGTTTAAAGCGATTGAAAACCATTTCAGATAATTTTTAAAAAAATTGAGGTGTCCCTAAGCGTGTTTGTTCGTGTTGTTGCATAGATGAGGGAACAAAGAAACACAGGACGACTTTTCCCCATAGTAACGGAAAAAATCGTCCTGCTCTATATGCTTCTTCTCGCTCAATTGTGTAACCGGAAATTTAATCAATGACCGGTAACATCTTCGTTTCTTTTTTCATTTCCGAGTGGCAAAGTGGGCATGTCGGGTGCGTATCGAATGAAAATTGGTCTCTCATCCATCCGGAGCATGAATCATTGGTACATGTCCAAATTGCTGTTTCTGCTTCAGGAACCGGTTCTTGCGGGCCTCGATTAAATCCCATAGATAAAAATCCCCTTTCCTGTTACTAATCTTCAGTATAGTCCTTTTTCAGAAATTTATCAAATTTTATGCTTGAAGGTTTGCTTATCTCTAAATAGGGCTGATGATTACTCCGAAATACCCGTTTGTCTAATGGTTACATCGACCTTGCAGTGGAAACGGGCGTTGGGGTAACGTTCCGGCCATGACTTTCCATCAAAATTGCGTGTATAGCTGCGCACATGCTGCCCGAGTTGAAGCGGATCGATTCGTTTCCTTTGAAAACGGTGAACGAGCTGAACGGCTTCTTTAGCCATATGTTTGTTCAGCTTTTTCTCCATACCCGGACCGGTTGATTTGCTGATACTTCCCGGATTAGCCTGTCTGATTTGTGCACGAACGTTAACCGAAGCATAAATGTCCGGAGAAGAACTGTTTCCATTTTTAACTTTATAGTTCACATTGGTATGGACGTTTTTTAAAGCAATGTGTTTGTTCGGGGCAAATTCATAGTCATAGACTCCTTGACTAAATTTTTGAAAGAGCATTTTAAACGTGAACACTCTGTTCTCGCTAAGGCGCATGACGTATTTGTCACCCTTAAATAAGGCAAGTCCGTACATCTCGATATGGTCGCCTTGCTTACGAATTATAGGAAGAAACGGATCCATATAGTCGCCATAATAGGCGTACATGAAGGTCTCCAATGTACTTTCCGGATAATTATGCTCACTGTTTTGTTCAATCATATCTTGAATATAACGGGCAACCGGAATTTGTGTTTGATAGTCCGCAGATGTCAGCATTTTCCGGCAGCTGCCTTCTACAACCGCTAAACTCATATCGCGCGGTGCATCAGGGTCGCGATTTCTTAAATCAATCTGTTTGTACAGCCCTTTTTTTGCCATGGCCGTATTAAACAGCATGAGCCGTAATTTTCCTACGCGAAGGGGCATTTGTCCGGATGGTTGAAAGCGGTCAACAAGTGATTTGCCGTCGTAGGTCACTCCGCTAAGATGACGCAGCATCGATGCGGTCGTGGGCAGACCGGCGCCGCCGCTGCCAGGGTTTGGATTTGCCGCATAGTTCGGCATGGAAACGGTTCCCATCACCTTCCCATCACCAAGATAGTCAATACCCTCTGCTTCAACCAGCAGAACATCATCGATGATGCTTGTTGGCAAACACCCGGACAGAAGAAGCAAAGCGATCAAAGGCGCAATAAGGGCGGCCTTTTGTTTCATGATGCAGCGCTCCTTCCACGTTTTTTCTTAATCCACTGACAAAACAAGAGGATTGGAAGATAGATATAGATAATCAGTGCACCGTACCTTGTATACGCAACGTTTAATTGCTTCACTAGGAGTCCGGTTCGGATCATCGTGGTCCCTGCAATAAACAAAGCGAGAATAACGATCAGCGAATATTTCATTTTAATCTTTGGTACTGTGAATTTTACAGCTCGAGCGATAATCCAACTGCATAAGCAGACTTTAGGGATGGTGGCCCACAGCAAAAGAACAATCGCAATGATATCGATGTGTTCAACAAGAGGAAAGCGGACACTTTTCCAATAAGCGACCGTCGGCCAAATGGTGTTCTGCAGCTCGCCTTGACTGAAATAAGCAATCGCAAGAATGAGCGTTGTTGTATAAAAATAAACGGTTGTCAGTGCACTGCGAAACGCCCATTTACGTGCTTCGCGCGGATTACTGATAAACGGATAGACATAAAGCAGCAATTCAAACCCCAAATACACATGCGTGAGTTCATAACAAGACTTCAGCAGTGCTGCCGGCGAGTGGTCAATCAGGGGCAGCAAATTTTCGAACTGAGCATGAGGGACAATAAAGAGAGTCAGGATACTCAGCGGCACCAAATAGATGAAGCTGAGCAGACAGACGCCGGCGATCGTTCGCATGCCACCGCTGACAATATACCAGGCAATGAGACAAAAGATAAGCGAAAACAGAAACATTGACATTTGCGGAAACACCCATACATGTACAATTTCAATGTAACTACGTAAACTCCTAATGGCGAAGAGGAGCACATGCGTAACGGTGAAGAGATTCAGTATGGTTCCGATACGTCTTCCGAAAATACGGGTATGGATCGAAAAAAGGTCGGGCATACCGAATTGACGTTCATTCTCCAGAAGGCGCAGAACAACCCAAAGAATGCCAAGACTAAGAGCACCGCTGATGAGCGATGCGAGCCATGCGTCTTGCTGGCTATACTTGGTTATGATTTGCTGGAACGAGAGATAACCGATTCCAATCTGCATGACCTGTGGAATAAAAAAGGCAGAAACAGGACCAACTTGATGTGCAGGTTTTATCTTATCATTCATAGAGCGTCAGACCCTCCATTTAGAGAAAGGTAATTATTCATCAATATCCGGCTTCGCTTTGCCTTTCTTCTGCATTGTGCGATGCAGATTCACACGGTTTTTATCAGCGGTGCGCAGAAATAGCGGACGTTGTCCTTGCATGTTGCTTGGCAAACGGATGAAACTGTCCTTCAAGTCTGTAACGCGCATTGGGTAGATGGGTTCAATAAACGGTCGGCCAAGCGAGGTCAGTTTTAACAAGTGGCAGACGAAAAACATAAAGCAAAGGCCGACACCGATCAAACCGAACATCTGCGCAGCCAAAATAAATGGAAAGCGCATGAGACGAATCGTTGTTGCCATCCGATAGTTCGGTGTGATAAAGGCAGCCAGTGCCGACATCGCGATAATAATTAGCAGAATATTACTTGTTACACCGGCTTGAACGGAAGCGGTGCCGATGACAATACCGCCTACGATACCGATGGTCTGGCCAACCTTTGTCGGCAGGCGCACGCCTGCTTCGCGAAGCAGTTCAATCATGACTTCAAGCAGCAGCACTTCAATGATCGGATCGTAAGGAACGGAACTGCGCGAAACGATCAATGTTGCCAGTAAATCTTTGGGTACTAATTGATAGTGGTAGGTCAGTGCCGCAACGTACAGCGATGAAGAAATGACGGAAAAGGCAACGGCAAACAAGCGCAGCAGCCGATATAAGGATGCGATCGGCCAGTTCAATGAATAGTCGTCGATGGTTGAAAAAAACTCAACAATTGTACTTGGTAGAATCAGTGCACTCGGAGAACCATCCACGAGCACGGCAATTTTTCCCTCGTAAAGGGCGCCGCTGACACGGTCGGGACGCTCAGTATCGATGAATTGAGGAAAAAAAGACTGACTATTGTCGCCAATCATTAAAGCAAGCATGTTGGCATTGATTACGCTGACCGTTTCCAAATCGGTGATTCTTTGCCTAGTCGTATTCAGATTAGCCTTATTCGCGAGTCCTTCAATATAGAGAATGGAGATTCGCGTTCGCGACAGTTTGCCAATGCGCTGTTCCTCAACTTTAAATTGGGGAATCGGAATGCGCGATCGTACCAGGTTGATATTAGTTTCCAGCGATTCTACAAAGCTGTCGTGCGCACCGACAATGCTGGTTTCGACTTCCGTATCTGCGACTTGTCGCGCTTGTTTTTTTGGGCAGGGAATAAGATAGACGTGTTGCGAACGCTTCGACGGCTGAATCATGAAATAACCGTCAAGCAGACTTGTCTGAATGACGGATAAATCCCTTGTCTCGATTAATTTATCAATGGGAACGACCTGAGCAATGTCTTTCATACACTGCACGCGTTCGGAATAAAGCGCCGGCAACAAGTCTCTGTGGATGTACTCTAAATCCACCACTGTGTTAATGTATGAAATCCAACAGGTAAGCGTTTTGCTTTTATGACAGAAATGATTGAAATCAGGATTGGTTTCGAGCTGAACCAGTAGATCAGCTATGCTTTTTGAGGGCTGTGCCGGACCTTGGTCATTCTTTTTTTTACTGTTTTTCCAAAACACGAATAACCCCTCGTTTCATGTTAATTTGCATCCCGTTCCATTTTCTCTGCTTTTTTGCGTTCATCATACGGCTGATCTAATAAAAGGACCACAAAAGGCATGATGCAAGGAAAGCAGATCAACAGATAAATCAAGATCATCTCACCCATCGAAATACGAAAACCGACAAAAAGTAAGAAAATGAAAAGCAGACCAAAGTAGGACGTATAGAGCAGCGTATACATAAGAACCTTCCTTTGTCGTTCGTCATTCACATTTAGTATTAGTTTTCCCGAGAATGATCGTATTATTCCAATCTTTCAAGAGGATGGGTTGTGCCTTTCTCAAAAACTGTCGTTTTCTTTTTTAAAAGAGCTGTGTTAAAGTATTGAAGGAGAAATGTAAATTGGTGACGAGTGGAAGGATTTGGATATGAAATCAGCATGGAAAGTTATTCAAGAACAAATGAAAAGCCTGTATCTGATCAGGCGTCTGTCCCTTTATGAGTTAAAAAGTGAAAACAGCAACAATTATCTAGGGATGGCATGGATCATTATCAATCCAATGATTCAAATTTTTGTTTATTGGCTCGTCTTCGGCTATATCAGCGGACGCGGCGATGTACTTCTTGAAAATGGGGAACGTGCTCCTTATATTACGTGGCTTATTGCGGGGATTATTCTCTGGTTTTTCTTGCAGCCGGCGGTGATTCAAGGATCGAAGTCAATCTATTCACGGATTCGCTTTATTGCAAAAATGAATTTTCCGATGAGCGCGATACCAAGCTATGTCATTTTCGAAAAACTGTACCAGCACTTGATCTTGACGGGAATTATTTTGGTGATCATGCAGTTTACCGATTTCAAGGCAACGCTGTATCTTGTTCAGTTGCCCTATTTTATGTTTGGGGCGCTCATGTTTTTATTTTCAATCTCTTTAATTACGTCAACGCTTTCAACAATCGTTCGCGATGTACATCAAATTTTGATCTCGGTGATGCGGATGATGTTCTATTTGACACCAATTCTATGGGAACAGTCCTATCTCGAGAAAGTACCGGCCATTTTGAAGCAACTTCTGTTGTTGAACCCTATGTACTATTTAATTCAAGGCTATCGAGCGTCCATATTAGGAACCTCGTGGTATGGAATTGAACACATGAGCTACACCGTATATTTCTGGTGTTTCATTTTGGTCTTGCTTATGTTCGGTTCATTTATTCATCTTAAATTTAGAGATCATTTCGTTGATTATTTATAAGGAGATCTCAACTCATGGAAAAATCAGTGATTGTAAAAAATGTATCAAAAAAATATAAAATGTACACAAAAAACTCCGAAAAACTATTGGATTTGATTTTGCCAAAAAGTTATGGAAAATCTTTTTACGCGTTGCATGATATCAGTTTTGAAGCGGAAAAAGGCGATGTGATCGGCATCATTGGTGTCAATGGGTCGGGAAAATCGACCTTATCTAATATTATTTCAGGTATTATTCCACCGACGAGCGGCACGGTACAGGTAAATGGCGAGGCGTCGTTGATCGCCATTCAATCCGGATTGAAAAATGAGCTGACCGGACGTGAAAATATTGAACTCAAATGTTTGATGCTTGGTTTTGATAAAAAGCAGATCATTGCCTTGACCCCACAAATTATTGAATTTGCCGACATCGGTGATTTTATTGATCAACCGGTGAAAACATACTCCAGCGGGATGCGTTCGCGGCTCGGGTTCGCGATCTCCATCCACATCGATCCGGATATACTGGTTATTGACGAAGCACTGTCGGTTGGGGATCGAACCTTTGCCGATAAATGCTTGGATAAGATGAATGAATTTAAGGAACGCGGAAAAACCATTTTCTTTATTAGCCACTCCATTGGTCAAATGAAGAAGTTTTGCGAGAAAGCACTTTGGGTTCAATATGGACATGTTGAGCAATATGGGTTAATGTCTGAGGTCATGCCGAACTATGAAGCATTTATTAACAAGTACAAAAAAATGAGCAAAGCGGAGAAACAGCAGTTTAAAAAAGAAGTTGAAGAAAAAAGAATGGTACAAGCTTGAGCGCGAGCAGCGCTTTTTTTTGCAGAAAAATATCCGCAATAACGATGCGGACTAATCAAAAAGTGAATTGGGGTTAGGGTTATTCATACTATTGCCGCTTTCATTGGTAAATAAACCTATTTCCTGTTAAAAAAATAAATAAACCCGCACAATGTAGGAAAAATGAGCGGATGCCTAGGCTAAATAGTATCAATGTAAGCGCTTTTATTGTATACTAGCGATTAAAAATACGCCTTCGGTGCATACTGGAATTGGAAAGAGCAACCGAAAAACAAAGGGATGAGAAAAGAAAGGAGGAAGGATCGCCGTCAGCAAAATAATGTAACCGTTTTCTGGAGGCGAGTCCGTCGTTTATGCATGTTAACCAGTTGAGAAGAGCCGTCGAAAATCGGAAAAAACAGTTGATACAAGCGTTAAGGGATCATTCAGCTGTGCCGGAAACCGAGCGTCTCAATGAATGGACACTGTCTGAGCTGGAGCGTGAATGGAGTAATTATCAGAGGAGTATGCACGAAGAGATTGGTTGAATTCGGAAAATCATTTAGAGGCGATGTGATTTTTTTGATAAAATAGGTGTATCACCCGCGAGGACAGAGGGTGATACGGAGGTGACTGCCAGGTGGGTAAACAACTTAGTTTTCCTGATTTTTATGGAAATAAAGTGACACTGGCACTTTTAGCAGAACCCTTTTCAAAGGATCCAAGACATGTATGGGTGGTTTGCCGCTTTAATCATCAGTGGCTGCTGACAAGACATTCAAAACGCGGTTTGGAGTTCCCGGGAGGAAAAGTCGAATCTGGAGAACAACCGGAGGCAGCCGCGCGGCGGGAGGTTTTCGAAGAGACAGGCGCTCATGTGGCGAAACTCTTTTTTATCGGTCAATATCAAGTCGAATGGCAAGCAGAACGGATCATTAAAAATATCTATTTTGCTGAAATTGATCGGATGGAATTCAAAAAGGACTATCTGGAAACGGATGGGCCGAAATTGATCCGCTCATTTCCGAATTCGATCAAAGACGAGAAACAATTTAGTTTCATCATGAAAGATCGGGTTTTCATTGATGCGTTAAACGCCGTACGGCAAAAAGAATGGCTTCCAGTGACTGTGTGAAGCGGTTTCAATGGATAAAGCAGGCGCCCCAAAGTCCGCTTGGACTGTGAGACGCCTGCTTTTTAAATGATTCCTGTAAGAAGATGAAGCGATATAAGGGGATGAGACTGCTGCTCCGTTTCAGTCAAGCAGGCAATATCACCGCAATGCCGGACCGGCGCAGCGAATCCGTTCGGACGTTTGTGCGGCAAATTGTTTAAAGTTCGCATGAAAAGCATGTGCCAACTGATTTGCGGCTTGTTGATAATCGGTTTGGTTCGCCCATGTTTTCCAAGGAAGCAGGATGGGATTGGAAATTCCGGGACAAGTTGTTGGGATCCGCAGTTGAAAGATCGGATCAGTTAAACAAGCGACATTGTTCAGTTGCCCATCTAAAGCAGACTGAACGATTGTTCGTGTATCGGAAAGGCGGATGCGTTTGCCGATCCCGTACGGTCCACCGGTCCAACCGGTATTGATTAGATAAGCGCTTACATTATGCTTGTGCATCAGCTGACCCAGAAGATCCGCGTAACAAGGCGCTGGAAGCGGCATGAAAGGGGCACCGAAACAGGTTGAAAATGTTTTTTCTGGAGCGGTTACGCCCCGTTCGGTACCTGCCAGTTTGCTTGTATAACCGGATAGAAAATAATACATGGCCTGTTCGGGAGAAAGAATGCTGACTGGCGGAAGGACACCAAATGCATCGGCAGTTAGAAAAATGATCGCTGACGGATGTCCGCCGACGCTTGGTTGTTTCGCACCGGCAACGTTTTGCAAAGAAAAAGCGGCACGTGTATTCTCGGTCCGCTGCGCAGAAGCGTAATCGGGCAGCCGACTTTTATCGGAAAAGGCGACATTTTCAAGTACGGTACCAAATTTAATACTGTTGTAGATTTGCGGTTCTTTTTCAGGCGACAAACGAATGGTTTTTGCATAACAGCCGCCTTCAAAATTGAAGATTCCTTCACTTGACCAGCCATGCTCATCGTCACCGATTAACGGTCTTCCTGATGCGTTGGATAAGGTTGTTTTTCCGGTACCGGATAGGCCGAAGAACAGCGCTGATTTTCCGTTTTGTCCTTGATTGGCGGAACAGTGCATTGGCAGAATCCCTTTTTGCGGAAGCAGGAAATTCATGATGGTGAAGAGTGATTTCTTGATCTCTCCGGCATACTCGGTGCCCCCGATGAGGATGGTGCGGTGCTTGATTGAGAGAATAATAAATGCTTCGGAACGCGTGCCGTCAATTACGGGATCTGCTTTAAATCCCGGAGCTGAAAGGATGGTGAATTGCGGATGATGGTTCTCTAGCTCTTCTTCAGACGGCTCGATAAACAATTGCCGGCTGAACAGGTTCTGCCAGGCATATTCATTGACAACTTGGATGGCAAGACGGTGTTTGTGCGCAGCGCCAATAAACCCGCGAAAGACATAGGTTTCTTCTCGCGTGTTTAAATAATCGGCAAGCTTATGGCGGAGTTTAGTGAAAACGGTTTCATTTATGCACTGATTTCGTTGCCAATCCACTTGATCCCGTGTTTGTTCGTCACTGACAATAAAGCGGTCTTTTGGCGATCTGCCCGTGTATTTTCCGGTTGATACGGCAAGTGCGCCGTTTGCTAATAATACCCCTTCATTTCTTCGAAGCGCATGTTCAATCAATTCAGGAACGGGCAAATTAATATGGATCTGCCCAGTATGGAGCAATTTAGCGACAGGATTTTCTAAAGACGCGTCATTCATTTCAACATCCCTTCCTTTGACAAGATCGTCGGATCTGATTTGTATCACACATTATAATGATTAGGTTATACTTTTATTCTACCGACTCATTCCGTATTCCGCAAGACAAAGATAAGGACATAAATCGAGCGGATTCTTAGGGTGAAGCCCACCTTTTTTGCTTCTTAAAATGCGTTGACAGTTTTAATTCCCTAAGTTATGATAGGAATCAAATACGGCTGCTCTTATTCCGAGTAGGCAGAGGGACAGGCCCGATGAAGCCCAGCAACCGGTCGCATACGGCACGGTGCTAACCTGCAGAATAACGAGGATGATCTTCTCGTTATTCTGATAATAAGAGGCGCGCGATAAGAATCGGCCTATCCTTTCATTGGAGTAGGCTTTTTTCATGCCTTGAAAACAAAAGCAGAGGGATCGGGTACCGTTGACACCATTTTGTATATAATGTTTGAAAGGCAGGGTGAAGTACTGTGACGAAAAAGTATTCAAGACGATTATTTACTTCCGAGTCGGTAACGGAAGGTCATCCGGATAAAATCTGTGATCAAATATCCGATGCAATTCTTGATGAATTGCTGAAAGGGGATCCAAATGCACGGGTTGCCTGCGAAACCGTTGTCAATACCGGACTGGTCCTTGTAACGGGTGAGATATCTACATCAACTTATGTTGATATTCCAAAAGTGGTCCGCCATACAATCCAGGAAATCGGCTATACAAATGCGAAATATGGTTTCGACGCGTCAAACTGCGCAATTCTGACCTCGATTGAGGAACAGTCCGCGGATATTGCCCAAGGCGTGAATCAAGCGCTTGAAGCACGAGAAGGAACGATGACTGAGGATCAGATCGAAGCAATTGGTGCCGGTGATCAAGGGTTAATGTTCGGCTTTGCAGTTAACGAAACCCCTGAATTGATGCCGCTTCCGATCGCGCTTGCGCATAAGCTGGCGAAACGTCTGTCCGATGTGCGCAAAGACGGCACGATTGGCTATCTTCGTCCGGACGGCAAAACGCAGGTGACCGTTGAGTATGATGAAGACGGGCATCCGGAGCGTATCGACACGATTGTTATTTCTGCTCAGCACGATCCGGAAGCGACAGAAGAACAGATAAAGAACGACTTGCATCATCATGTTATTGACCCAACTGTTCCGACCGGGTTAATTGATGAGAAAACGAAATTTTTCATTAATCCGACGGGACGTTTTGTCATTGGCGGACCTCAAGGAGATGCCGGTTTAACCGGACGCAAAATCATTGTCGATACGTACGGCGGCTATGCGCGGCACGGCGGCGGTGCATTCTCTGGAAAAGATGCGACCAAAGTAGATCGTTCGGCTTCTTACGCCGCCAGGTATGTCGCAAAAAATATTGTCGCAGCGGGTCTTGCTGAAAAATGTGAGATTCAATTTGCCTATGCAATTGGTGTTGCAGAGCCTGTGTCCATCTCGGTTGACACATTTGGTACCGGAAAAGCAACGGAAGAACAGCTTGTTCAATTAATTCGCCGTAATTTTGATCTTCGTCCGGCAGGCATTATTAAAATGCTTGACTTGCGTCGGCCGATTTATCGACAAACGGCAGCGTACGGGCATTTTGGCCGTACCGATATCGAACTTCCTTGGGAGAATACGGACAAGGCTGAAATTCTGAAACAGCAAATCCAAGCGAGCGAACAGAACCAATAATTGATCTTTGTTCTATTGCTTTTCATACCTCTGGGTGTGAAAAGCTTTTTGTTTTTGAACCCGCATAGATTGATTTATCGTTTGCTATAATAATTGATAGATATGTGATCGGCAGCACGAACAATGCTCCGCATGTATTTATTGGAGGGATGTTGATGACGGTACCATCACGGCCATTGAAATTGATGGCAGAAATCTACACAAAAGTGCTTCCTGAGGTCCATCGTGAACTAAAAAGGTGGAAGGAAAAGGCATCCAAAATTCCTGACCCGGAACTGCGCAAACAGGCACTGTCCAGTATTGAATCCAAGACCTTCCATTGTGAAGGTGGTGCAATCTATAGCTTAATTGCTGAAGACAAGCGAAAAGATATTATTGCATTTATCGTCGCTTATCAAACGATTAGCGATTATTTGGACAATCTATGCGATCGCAGCACGTCACTCGATCCTGAAGATTTTCGCTGTTTGCACCGGTCGATGCTGCATGCCTTGACGCCGGACGTGAAGCCTGAAAATTATTATCGCTACCGCAGCCAGCAGCAGGATGGAGGCTATTTGGAAGCGTTGGTTCAAACCTGTCAGAAGGTACTGTCGGAACTGACCGCACTGAAAAGCATTCAACCGGCACTCCACCAACTTGCCGGTTTTTATTGTGATCTGCAAGTCCATAAGCATGTGGTCCGCGATCAGCGCGTGCCTAGGCTGATGGAATGGTTTCAAAAAAATAAAGCTCATCTGCCTGAGATGAGCTGGTATGAATTTGCTGCGTGTTCCGGATCAACGCTGGGGATTTTTTGCATTGTTGCCTATGCAGCGGCACGCGGCGATGAAATGAAGCTGCTTGTTGGAAAGATTAAGGATAGCTATTTTCCTTGGGTTCAAGGGCTTCATATCTTGATGGATTATTTTGTCGATCAAGAAGAGGATCGAATCGAAGGCGATCTGAATTTTTGCTTCTATTATCCGAATGATCAAGAGATGATGGATCGTTTAAAACACTTTATCGAGGAAGCAGACGCAGCGATTGACACGATGCCGGACAAGAACTTCCACAAGATGATCAATCGCGGGCTGCTTGGGATTTACCTCGCCGATCGCAAGGTTGCCAAACAGCGCAATGTACGTGTTCTTGCCCGGAAATTGATTCGCAAATCGGGTGGCAGCGGCTTGTTTTTCTTTGTTAACGGATGGCTGTACCGGAGAATCAGGCAAAGTATTTAATCCTGATTTTGCAGCGGCATGTCGGCAAATTTGCCTTGCCAGCTGTCGCGGCGTTTTAATTCGTCGTCAATGGCATCGAGAACTTCCCATTTATTCAGGCTCCACATCGGACCGATCATTAAGTCTGCCGGTCCATCTCCGGTCAAACGATGAATGATGATATCTGGGGGCAGGATTTCCAACTGGTCGCAAACAAGCTGAACATATGTATCGAAATCGAGAAATTGGAGCATGCCTTTTTCGTATTGCTTGACCATTGCCGTTTTTTTCAGAAGGTGAAGCAGATGGATCTTGATGCCTTGCACGTCAAGTTTGGCTACGGCTTTAGCGGTCTCAAGCATCATCTCCGGTGTTTCTTTCGGCAATCCGTCAATGATATGGACACAGACGGGAATGTTGTGTTTACGCAGTTTCGCAACGCCTTCGACAAAGCAGTCATAATCATGTGCGCGGTTGATCAGACGTCCTGTTTCGTCGTGAACGGTTTGCAGGCCTAGTTCCAGCCACAAGAAGGTGCGCGTGTTTAACTCGGCAAGGTAAGCAACGACCTCATCAGGCAGACAGTCGGGGCGAGTGGCGATCGACAATCCGACAACGCCCTCCTGTTCCAAAACCGTCTCGTAACTTTCACGAAGCACGTCAACCGGTGCGTAAGTATTTGTGAAGGCTTGAAAATAGCCGATGTATTTGTCGGCATGCGGCCATTTTGTTTTCATTTGTTCTTTAATTGTTTTGAACTGAGTGGCGAGACTGTCTCTGCGGTTCCCCGCAAAATCACCCGAGCCCTTTTGACTGCAAAAGGTACAGCCGCCCCAGGCAACTTTTCCATCGCGATTCGGGCAGTCAAACCCTCCGTCAAGCGGCACTTTAAATACCTTGCTTCCGAACTTGTCCCTTAAATAGGTATTCCATGTATAGTACCTTTTCTCCGGCCCATAATGAGCCGGCCATTTTTGCTCCGCCATTTCGCGTGCTCCCTTCACTAAACCTATGGGACATTCTAGCAGACATTCGCTGAAACATAAAGCGGTTAAGCCGGCCGCGCCGAGCTGCAAAATCCATCATTTTTCTCAGTGATTCCATTAAAGCAACGGAAACGATTAACTTTTTTCCGACCTGAGTTGACATCTGATTGCAATATCAATAAAATAGATACACAACCTAAAACGAACGAATACTGATGATGAAGAAAAGTAGCCTGTGAGCGGTTTTCAGAGAGTCGGCGCTTGGTGTGAGCCGATACGGTAAGCAGACGAACTCGCTTCGGAGGTGCGGGAGGGCCCATCA
This sequence comes from Sporolactobacillus inulinus, assembly GCF_006539285.1. Lineage (GTDB taxonomy): Bacteria > Bacillota > Bacilli > Bacillales > Sporolactobacillaceae > Sporolactobacillus > Sporolactobacillus inulinus. Next base: position 64,672 of record NZ_BJMS01000002.1, on the reverse strand, counting down.
TTGGGTATCCCGACGCAGCCCGCGTTACAGGGATTAAGCGAGCATGGACGTCTGATGTCTCATGCTAATCTGGGTGGTACCGCGGGAATAAAACAAGTCATCAACCTCTCGTCCCTGACAAACTGTTGGGGCGAGAGGTTTTTCTGTTTTTCACAATCTATTTTGACGATGCAGGATTTAAAAGGAGGAAATCGCCATGGCAATGGCATTTGATCACCGAAAAATTGAAACAAAATGGCAAAAATTCTGGGATGAGCATCAAACGTTTCGTACAGATGATGGATCGGATAAACCGAAATATTATGTTTTGGATATGTTTCCTTATCCATCAGGAAAGGGACTGCATGTTGGTCATCCGGAAGGGTATACGGCAACGGATATTATGGCGCGGATGAAACGGATGCAAGGCTTTGAAGTGCTGCATCCGATGGGCTGGGATGCCTTCGGACTTCCGGCCGAGCAATATGCGCTTGATACAGGCAACGATCCTGCCGAATTCACCAAGAAAAATATTGCAACATTCAAAAGGCAGATTAAATCACTCGGGTTCTCGTACGACTGGAATCGTGAAATCAATACGACAGATCCGGAGTATTATCGATGGACGCAATGGATCTTTCTGCAGCTTTACAAAAAAGGGCTCGCCTACATTGCCGAAGTACCGGTAAACTGGTGCCCGGCACTTGGAACGGTACTTGCAAATGAAGAGGTTATCGATGGAAAAAGTGAACGCGGCGGCTTCCCGGTCGTCCGCAAGCCCATGAAGCAGTGGATGCTTAAGATCACCGCTTACGCCGATCGCCTGCTTAAAGACCTTGAAGACTTGGATTGGCCGGAGAGCATTAAAGAAATGCAGCGCAACTGGATCGGTCGTTCTGAAGGTGCCGAGGTTCAATTCCAAATTGATGGTCACGATGATGAAAAGGTAACCGTCTTTACCACACGTCCGGATACGCTGTTCGGAGCAACCTATATGGTTCTCGCTCCCGAACACAGACTCATTGATAAAATCGTCACTCCGGAACAAAAAGAAAGTATTGATCACTACCGCGCAGAAGTGGCTGCTAAGAGCGATCTTGAACGTACGGATCTTGCAAAAACGAAAACGGGTGCTTTTACCGGTGCGTATGCGATTAACCCGGTCAATGGCAAAAAAGTGCCGATCTGGATTGCCGATTACGTTCTGATCACGTACGGCTCCGGTGCGATTATGGCGGTTCCTGGGCATGATGAGCGCGACTATGAATTCGCAACCAAATTCCACCTGCCGATCATTGAAGTGGTTGCCGGCGGCGATCTGTCGAAAGAAGCATACACCGGTGAGGGCAAACACGTGAACTCTGGGTTCCTAGATGGACTTGGCAAAAAAGAAGCGATTACGAAAATGATCGATTGGCTTGAAGCGCATAAAGTCGGAAATCGTAAAATTACGTATCGCCTGCGTGACTGGCTGTTCAGCCGTCAGCGTTACTGGGGCGAACCGATCCCGATCATTCATATGGAGGACGGATCGCTCAAAGCGGTTCCGGAAGAAGAACTGCCGCTGCGCTTGCCGAAAACCGAAAACATCCAGCCATCCGGAACAGGCGAATCACCGCTAGCAAATGACACCGATTGGATCAATATCATTGATCCGGAAACCGGGATGAAAGGACGCCGTGAAACCAATACGATGCCTCAGTGGGCAGGCAGCAGCTGGTACTTCCTTCGCTATGTCGATCCGCATAATCCTGAGAAACTTGCGGATCCAGAAAAGTTGAAACGGTGGATGTCGGTTGATCTGTATGTTGGCGGTGCAGAACATGCCGTACTGCACTTGCTGTATGCGCGCTTCTGGCATAAAGCACTTTATGATCTTGGCGTCGTGCCAACAAAAGAACCGTTCCAGAAACTGGTCAACCAGGGCATGATCCTTGGCAGCAATCATGAAAAGATGAGTAAATCCAAAGGGAATGTGGTTAATCCGGATGAAATTGTAGGCTCTCATGGCGCAGACACGCTGCGTCTCTATGAAATGTTCATGGGGCCGATCGATGCCGCCGTTGCCTGGTCTGAAAAAGGGATTGACGGTGCTCGCCGTTTTCTCGATCGTATCTGGAGACTCTTTGTCAGCCCAGAGGGTGGTTTGGCTGAAAACATTACACAAACGGGTTCAACCGACGAGGCTTTTGAGAAAGTGTACCATCAGACCGTGAAAAAGGTAACGGAAGACTATGAGATCATGCACTTCAATACCGGCATTGCGCAATTGATGACCTTCATTAACGAAGCGTACAAACAAGAAACGATTCCTGCATCGATGGCAGAAGGGTTTATCAAACTGCTTTCGCCGATCGCACCACACATCAGTGAAGAAATTTGGTCGCTGCTTGGTCATGAAGATTCGATTGAAAAATCATCGTGGCCGTCGTTCGATGCGAAAAAATTGGTTGAAGATCAAGTTGAAATCATCGTTCAGGTGAACGGAAAGATCCGTACACGGTTCCAAGTTGATAAAGGGGTTGCGCGTGAACGTCTTCAAGAAATTGCATTGAATGACGAACGGATTAAAGAACGTCTCGAGGGCAAATCAGTGAAAAAAGTGATTGCGGTTCCAGATAAATTGGTTAATATCGTCGCAAAATAATAGAAAAAAGGCCTTCATAAAAACCGCTTTCCGTGCGAACGCATAGGAGCGGTTTTTTTGCAGGTAAAGAGAGTAAGTATATGATTCTTGGTCACGCAAAGGGCAGTGCATCAAACGCACAGATGCTCGGGCGCCTGCGGAGCGGCTCTGTTGATCGCGAGCCAAGAGAGACTCCGCAGGTACCAGCATGTCTGAGGAGGATCCTGGACTGCCCGAGGCCGCGCCCTTTTTTCGACAAAATGTTACAAATAAAGTACGACCATGTCGAAGCCATGCGGTACAATCGTAATATTGTGGTAAAATACAAAGAGTTGTGGGCCAAGCGCCCAATTGAAGATTAGGAGCGTTGACAGATGTCCGCATCGAAAATGATCCGAGGTGCCATGATTTTAACAGTCGCCTCAATTGTTTCACGTTTGCTTGGGATTTTCTTTATCATTCCATATAACGCGTTAACCGGTACAGAAGGGACTTTTCTCTATGGGATCGCTTATACTCCTTATGGCATTATGCTGAGTGTATCGACGATGGGGCTTCCACTAGCTGTGTCAAAATACGTTTCAAAGTATAATGCGATTGGCGACTATGAATCCGGAAGGCGGCTGCTTAAATCCGGGTTTCTGTTAATGGCGGTAACCGGGCTGATTGGTTTTCTGATTCTTTTTATCGGGGCACCGCATATTGCTGCTGCTTACGGCTTGCCGGCAAACAGAATCAATGATGTGATCTTGGTTATTCGTGTGGTTAGTATTGCCATTCTGATTGTCCCGGTCATGAGCCTGATGCGCGGGTATTTTCAAGGCTATCAGTCAATGGGTCCGACAGCGGTTTCCCAGATTGTTGAGCAGGTTGTCCGGATTGCATTCATTTTAATCGGCGCGTTTCTCGTGATTAAAGTCTTTCAGGGTTCGCCGGTTACCGCCGCCGCACTTGCCACTTTCGCAGCATTTGTCGGAGCGGTTGGCGGCCTTTATGTCATGCTGCATTATTGGGTGGCGCGGCGCGGACGTATGTCACAGATGAAGCAAACGGTACAGAGAAGAAAGAAAATATCCTATTTATCGATGTATCGCGAGTTAGTCAATTATGCCATTCCTTTTGTTGCGGTTGGGATTTCGATGCAGCTGTATCAATTGATTGATCAATTCATGGCGTACCATTACTTAGGGTACAGCGCGCAAGTCAAGGAGCTCGTGATTACCGATTTAACGGTTAATGATCAAAAGATGGTGATGATTCCGGTAACGCTTGCAACATCGCTTGCTGTCAGTGCTGTTCCGGCGATCATCAATTCTTATGCAAAGCGAGATATTAACGAAGTCAATCACAAAATAACGCAAGCGTTTGAACTTGTGTTGTTTTTAACACTACCGGCGGCGGTTGGTCTTTCTTCTTTGGGGTATATGATTCACGGTTTGCTCTTTGAAATTAACCTGCACGACTTGCTGATTGGCGGACGCATTCTGCAATGGTACGCGTTGACCGCGATTTTCTTTGCTTTGTTCCAGGTGACAGCGTCCATCCTTCAAGGGATTAATCGGCAGCGTGTCACTTTGATCAGCCTTTGCGCAGGAGTCATTTTTAAAATCCTGCTAAATCCGTTATTTATGAAAGTATTTGGTATGGTCGGTCCGATCCTTGCAACCGATATTGGCTATGCGGTCTGCATCCTTATTAATTTAATTGCGATTAAACAAGCGACCGGTTACAAGTACTCGGCGATCGGTCAGCAGGTGATACATATCGTTGGTTATACGGCAGTAATGGCTCTTGCAATCCAGTTAATCTTTCTCTTATTCGGTGGTTCGATTCCAAGTGGTAGAGGAATTGCATTGCTTGTCGTGATGGTTAGTGTTGTGGTTGGTGCAGCCGTGTACCTTTTTCTTTCCCGATGGACCGGTTTGCTGCGCCGTGTGGTCGGCGGAATGAGAAAGCGCAGGACCGAATAAAAGATTTGATGGGAAAAAGGTGTCTCATTGTCAGTAGTGACGGTGAGGCACCTTTTTTGGGCTTTATGTGTGAAAAACAGTTTATCGTTGCGGGAATCCAGGTCCACCGATTGGAGGAATTGGAAAACCAAGTCTCCGTTCAATGGCCCGCACGCGCCGGTCAAGGTTCTGAATTTCGCGGTCCGTCCGTGCTTGCGAACGTTCCAGACGATCTAATCTGCGATCGAATTGTTGTGGATTAAATGGCGGACGAGGCGGACGCGGAGGCTGCTGAAACTGTCTACTTGCATCGTCTTGTGATGATCCGTTCCAGACAAAGCCGTTTTCTGCATAAGGATTCGCTGTACCCTTAGTATCAAGAAACGGCGAAGATGAAGCATTTGATTGTTCTGACGGAATTGTTGCGGCTTGCTGATTAGAATTAGGCGCGGTTTGATCAATCCATCCTCGTGGTGCCGACGCAGGCTGATAGGCACTCACGTCTTGCGGAAAAGCAGAATGTTCTTCATTTGAAAACATAGATGATGATCCTCCTTGAAATGTCGGTTTGTTCATCCATAGTCTATGCTTCAAAATGATTTTTGCCCATGTGCCCCTGCAAAATAAAAAGAGCTGCGTACAAGCAGCTCAAGAAACCTTTACCTTCTTTTCTGTTACCGTCCATTGTCCTCGGCGGGGACTTTTTACCAAATTATTATAGGTGAGAATATTAAGATCTCTCTGCATTGTTCTCTGTGTCATGTCAAATTCTTCAACTAACTCCTTTGTCGTAACCGTACCTTGATTTCGAATGAACAAATAAACGGACTTAACACGATTTAGCATACGATCAGTTGAAGGACCCAAGTCACCACTCCCCAGATTATTTATCAATAAAAGATATGTCTTTTACTGAGCGAAATATTCAAGCAAGAGTAAATACATTGAATTTTGTTGTACAATAGAATTCGAAACGTATTGAACGACGCGATTACACCGACTGGATCTACATATTGTCTGACTCTATGCGCCAATAAACCGTTTTATTGCGCCTTGAGGTCACATAATTTTCTGTCAACAGTATAAATATAACGCTACATTTTGAAATGTCAAATATTTTGCTGGAAAAAAACATCTATCCGTAGAATAGCGCTATGCTTCTCAACAAATGGACTTCTGAATGCTTACTAATACAAGAAATCGAGTAAGAAAACCGGGCAAAATACGCCCGGTCCTTATTTCCGCGTTGTGCACGGACGACACTCCAGCTGCTCGCTGGCACGCTGTTCCCGCAGGCGCCAGAGCACCTCCGCTTTGATGCTCGGCCAAGACACTGGGCTATTGGTTTGAAGACGGGGCAAAATCATCTACTTTCTTATCTTGTAAAAAAACAGCACGCCCATAGCTTTCTTGGGCGTGCTGTTTCATTAATGTGGGAAAATATCTCCGGACAAGTAACGCTCACCTGTATCATTGATCATACAGACAACGATTTGATCGGGTTTGAAGCGGCGAGCGACTTGCAGTGCGACATATACCGATGCACCTGAAGAAGGTCCGCAGAGAATCCCTTCATCACTGGCTAATCTGCGCGTGATTTCGTAAGCATCGTCATCGCTGACGTCGATAATTTCATCGATGAGCGACATGTCCATGGTATCTGGAATAAAGCCTGGGCTTGTTCCAACAATTTTATGACGTCCCGGTTTTCCCCCGGAATACACTGGTGACCCGGTCGGTTCGCAGATATGTACCGTCATCTCGGGGAAAGCCTCTTTTAGAGCCCGCCCTGTGCCGGATACTGTGCCGCCCGTACCTGCTGCGCCAATGAACGCGCAGAGCGGGCGGTTCAGTTCTTGAATATCACTGATGATTTCAGCGGCAGTTGTTTTACGGTGCGCCTCAGGATTTGCCTGGTTTTCAAATTGCATCGGCATGTAGCTGTTCGGCAGCACTTCAGCAAGTTCTTTTGCTTTTTCGATTGCGCCGGGCATTTTTTTTCTTCCTGAGGTCAAAACCACGTCAGCGCCGAAGGCTTTCAATAAATTGATCCGTTCTTGGGTGATTGTGTCCGGCATGACGATCATCGCTTTATAGCCGCGAGCTGCTGCAGCCATCGCAAGGCCAATACCCATATTTCCAGATGTTGGCTCAATGATCGTTGCCCCTTTCTGAATGATTCCTCGTTTTTCAGCGTCGATAATCATATTTAGTGCTGCACGATCTTTGACACTTTTGGTTGGATTGAAGTACTCTAACTTGGCGTAGATTGCTGCTCCGTTTGGATCGGGCAGTCGATTTAAACGAACCATCGGCGTTTGACCGACCAGTTCATCAATAGATTGAGCAGGTTTCATCGTTGTTTTCTCCCTTTTCTTCGTTGGATGCTTCTCATTATGTTCGCGTTCATGAGGATGAAGTATTCCAATAGTAATGGTTCTATTATACAGGATGAAGTGAACTTGGGTCGACTATTGATAAGCATTCCTTATAAAAATAGTGGGTATTCTAGGTTATAACGGAACAAGTACATCTATGGAGAGAAGGTATTCCATGTCCAATCATTATTTTTTAGGCATTCCTGTTGCGGATGCGTTACGGGAAACGTTACATCATGCTGCCCGCTCATATCTTGAAGCTGCTGCTTATAAGCATAAAACCGACGCTCGTGATTATCATATCACGCTCCTCTTTTTTGGCGCACTGGCTTCCGAGCAGCGCACGGCAATTGTACAAGCAGTACAGCAAATTTCGGAGAACTGGACGCCATTTACGCTCGCCTTGTCAGAAATCGATGGGTTTGGTGATCGTAGGCATCCACGCGTTTTATTTGCTTCATTAAAAGAAACAGAACGGCTTACTGAGCTTCAAGCTGCAATTGCGCAAGCAGTGGCTCCGCTTGGCGTGCGATTGGAGAACCGCCCGTACCATCCACATATCACACTCGCGAAACGCTGGGCAGGCGGCGACCTTCCGACACAGCTGCCTGAGGCGCATCATGAGCTTGCTGGAAAACAGTGGCCCGTATCCGCGGTATCGCTCTTTCAAGTTTGTCCAGGTAAATTGCCCAATTATCAACAGATCTGCTTATTTCCTTTTCAATCTGAAAAGAGAGAGTACTCCTAAACCCTGTTTTTGTATTAAAATAAGGTTTAGAAACACTAAAGGGGAACAAGCATGACTCAATTGATCAAAGTTAATCAATGTATTTCGCGTTATCAGTTAAACTTTCTTGGCTATGCCAATCGCTATCCGTGGCTGAAAAAGCGGCGCCACGTAGAGTGGAAACTGCGTCAACAGGGCGGATTGGCTGATCGTGCCGAGCCGGAGCAGCGATTTGACGATTGGCTGTTTGCAAAACAATTATTGTGGGCAAGCAGTACCGCGGAGGCGTATTCGCCCTTTCCGGATCAACTTTTACAAACCGTTTGGCTGCGGCGTCTGTTAAAAGGGATTAATGATGTGTCTTTTCTTATGTACCAGCCGGTCTTGCTGACAAAATCCGGGCCGGTTCAACTCGACTCAATATTGCTCATGAACGACCGGATCTGCTGCATTCATCCGCTCTTAGGTGCAGCAGGCGATGTGTTCCAACCATTGGAACAGCGGCGATGGCAGCAGATCACCAATGGAGCAAAGCGGACATTGGTCAATCCGCTGATCGCTTTGCGGCGCACCAAAGCGGTCATTTCCGCCTTTTTGCGCAATCAAGGAATGACTGAGCTGCAAGCGCAAGGAGTGGTTTATGCGCCGCAAGCTTATATTGAAAAGGTGCCCGCCGAATCAGAAATTGTGTTTGTTGACCGAAGAAATGAGCGTGAATGGTTTCAACGAGCCGATCAGCATTCTTTGCTCCTAAAAAGAGAACAAGTTGCATGTGCCGAAGCGCTGCTCCATGCGAGCGAAACATTTGCGGAACCAAGGACAAGCGAATCGTGAAAAAATGACAGAATTCGCGTTTTTATGATTGTTGATTATCCGTGAACGTGGTATATTTTTATGCATAGTCTGTTTTTTTCGATAACATGCGAAACGGACATGGAAAGGCAATGGTGGAATGCTTTGATTCATTTTTTCGATGGCGATAATTGGGAAATCTCTCCAGCAGGAGGATTGACAGGAGAAGCATATATGGCAAGCTCTGGGGAAAGTAAGCTTTTTATTAAGCGAAATTCTTCCCCTTTTCTTGCTGTTCTTTCTGCGGAAGGAATTGTCCCAAAACTGCTTTGGACTCGGCGCATGGATAACGGAGATGTGCTTACTGCCCAAACGTGGTTAAAAGGGAGAGTTTTGACACCGAATGAAATGGCTTCAGAGCAGGTTGCCGAAATGCTCAAAAAAATCCATTCTTCCGAACCACTCTTGACCATGATGAAACGCTTGGGAAAGAAACCCGTGACGACTACACAGTTGCTGAACCGATTATCGAGTCAGGCACGCGGCAGGACGGAGACACGTGCATTGCGTCAATCACTGAACTTTTTAAAAGATAATGCCGAACGCGCGGAATATCCGAAGAAAATGGTTTGCCATTCGGATATAAACCATAATAATTGGCTGCTTGGCGAAGATGAAAAGAGCTTATACTTGGTAGACTGGGATCAAGCGGTCATCGCGGATCCTGCTATGGATTTGGCGATGCTTCTCTATTGGTACGTTGAAGAGGAAGATTGGGAAGATTGGCTGAGTCTGTATGGCATGAAACGAACAAAATCATTACAGCTGCGCCTCGTATGGCATATGATTGCAATGACCGTACGCTTTATGTTCTGGCATCAGGAGCATGCAGAGATGAAGAAAATCATCCTTTTTGAGAAGGATCTGCTGTGGCTGAATGACTACGCTGCCGGACTGCTTGTTTAATCAATGCAGCATCAAGCGGCGACAAGTGATCAATTCGTGGATCGGCATCTTTCCGTGACGGGAAGGTGCGCTTTTTTGCGGATCAGGCAGACGCTTATTTCAACTTTTTGCTGATTATTGAACCATTCTCCATGGTAAACTGGAGCGAAAAGAAATAGAATAGATGACGGACCCGCCTAAGCGCTTGTAGCACGTTTAGGATGATTGTCCCGTATGAGCGAACAAAGGGAGAGTTACACATGAGAGTACGACACAAACCTTGGGCAAAAAGCAAACTGAATCAGCATTCGAATCTTGTGGTTCAATCGCCAAAAGATCACAGTGGTGAATGGTATGACATTTTTCACCGAGAGGCACCGCTCCATGTAGAAATCGGCACCGGAAAAGGCCGTTTTCTTACAGGAATGGCGAAAAAATATCCGGATATTAATTTTGTCGGTATTGAACTTCATGAGAGTGTGATTGTAACGGCACTGCAGCGATGCTTGGATGAAGGTTTAGATAATGTGCGGCTGATTAATGAGGACGCGCGCGGTCTGACTGAGTTCTTTGCTGAAGACGAGGTGGATGCTCTCTATTTGAACTTTTGTGATCCGTGGCCGAAAAACCGTCATGAAAAGCGGCGCCTGACCTATTCTGCTTTTCTTGCACAATACGAATATGTACTTAAAAAGGGTGGCCTATTGAATTTTAAAACGGATAATCAAGGCTTATTTGAATACTCGCTCGAAAGCTTTTCGAAATATGGATTTATTCTCCAAAATATCAGTCTCGACTTGCATCATGCAAAAACGAAGGACAATGTCGTTACCGAATATGAAGAAAAGTTTGCTGAAAAGGGCCAAAGAATTTATCGCTGTGAAGCCATTTCAAGCGAATAAAGAAAATCTCCCGCTGCCTGCAACGGGAGATCATTCGGATTAGTCTTGCGCGTTTAATTCAAGGACTGCCCCGCTTTTGGCGTCAGCAATGAAGTCAAAATGGTGCGTGTCATTTTTCCGACTCGCGATGAGGCCGCCTTTATAAACCAGATGAGTTAGGTTGTCTTTGGACCAAGTATGCGGGGTAAGGAAGATCCATGCGCCCTCAATTGGAATTTGCTCTTTGACTTCGCGCTTGACTTGTTCCAATACATGTTCAGAACTTAACGACTTTTTACCGGTCGCGTTGCATGTGGTGACTCTTCCGGCAAGATAACCGATTAGTGAACCGATCAAAAAGGCGGTACCGAAACCGAATCCTTTTTTCATGATCGTCCTCCTTTTTACGAACGCAGGACCGTGGCGCTCAGTGTGCAGATGATCCTGTGTTTTGGTTTATTCATTAGGTTGAACGCATGTGCATGCATAGTTTGTATTATAACATGGAAGAAGTAATAAGATACGCTTGAGCGTTAACGAAACAGGTCCGTGATCTTTATGAAGAAATGAGGCGAACGGTATGATCATCATAGGCGTTGGAACGAAAAATCCTGCAAAACTCAATGCGGTGAAACAAATTGTCGAAGAGCAAGCAATCGATGCTGAAATTCGAAGTTATGATGTGCCTTCAGGTGTGTCCGCGATGCCGATGTCCGATCATGAAACAAGGCAAGGAGCGGTGAACCGGGCGAAAGCGGTGCTAAATCAAGATCCTGAGGTAACCTTTGGAATCGGCATGGAAGGCGGCGTTTCCGATCTTGACGGCGAGATGTTCCTGGTCAACTGGGGCGCCTGTGCCGATCGCGAAGGACGGCTTGTTCGTGCAGGAGGCGCCCGCATCTTGCTTCCACAAGTGCTGGCGGACGGCGTGCGCAGCGGACATGAACTCGGCGATGTTGCCGATGCTTATTTTCATCAGGAAAGTGTACATACGCATGGCGGAACCATCGGCATACTGACTGAAGGACGTGTGTCGCGTACCGAGATGTTTCGCCATATATTGAAACTCATTGAAGGAATCTACGCTTATCAGAAACGGTAAATGAACAGTGTCTGAAGATCACACTGTAACTCCGGGTTTTATCTATGCTAAACTAAGTAAAGTACATCTTCAGCCAAGCATGACTCATGCGAGAACACGCAGAATAAAGGAGCTGATCGCTCAATGGATCGTGCCAATTTAAGAAAATTAGTTGAACAAAGATTGCAGTCTGATGAGACAACCATTCATTTTGATGATAAAAGCGAGCAGTTGCGCGTTGAATTAATTAAAAGTGGAAAAGGGGTCACGCTTTCCCTACCCGAACTTCTGCAGCATTATCATGAGAAAGGCGAACCGGCGCTCGACCAAGCACTTGTTACGATTGAGCGCGGATTGAAAGCCATGTCGGTTTCGCCCCATCTGAAAGGAAAAGAAAAGCGAATTTTTCCAGTCCTTCGTTCGGCGTCCTTTCCAGAAAAAACAAAGGACGGACGGAGGCTGATTGCCAAGGCACATACAGCAGAAACAAAAATTCTCTATGCACTTGACCTTGGCAATGCTTGCCGATTGATTGATGATCGTTTTCTCGAACAAGAAGGTATCGCAGAACAGATGCTTATGGAGTCCGCAGCCTTTAATTTAAACGCGCTGCCCGTAAAAATGAAGAAAGATGTTGTACGAAACAATGCGTTTTATTTTATAAACACAAATGACGGCTACGATGCCAGCAGAATTCTAAACCGCAAGCTGATCGAAAAGATGCGTAGCAAAGCGCACGGAGATCTGACGGTGGCTGTGCCACATCAAGATGTATTGATTTTTGGCGATATTGTCAATCCTGAAGGCTATGACATTCTGGCACAAATGACGATGAAATTTTACACTTCAGGTACGATTCCGATCACCATGATGCCGTTTATTTTTAATGAGCAAGGTGAACTGGAACCCATCTTTATCATGGCAAATAAACGGCCAAAACCAGGAAAAACAAAAAAGCAGTAATGAAACGGCGTGGATGGAAGCATCTTGTCTGGAAGGGGTTAAATGAATGATTCTCTATTACAACCGCAAAGGGATTGGCGATACATTAATCGTTTACTTCAAAGAAGGGGAAAAACAGGCTGTTCAAACGTTGGGCTCCGTGACACGGATTTATGATGCAGCAACGAATGAAACGCTTGGCTTTAATTTATTCAATGCCTCTACATTCCTCGGTACGCAAGAAAGCGGTCAACTAAAAGCGGATGACGCATTGATTCATCTGCTGAATCAAAGAATAGTGCGTGCGGGATTTGACGCGATACTTCCTGAAACGTGCGAACCGATGATCGTCACCGGTTATGTAAAAGAAATGAAGAAACATCCGGATTCCGATCATATGCATGTCTGCAAAGTCGACTTAGGAGACGAAGAACTGGACATTGTCTGCGGCGCACCGAATATCGATCAAGGACAGAAAGTTGTTGTTGCCAAAATCGGTGCCTTGATGCCAAACGGAACCTTGATCCGCCCAACGGTGCTTCGCGGAGTCGCTTCCTATGGCATGATCTGTTCCGCACGCGAACTTGCACTTCCTAATGCACCGCAGAAACGCGGCATCCTAGTCCTTCACTCGGAGACAAAAATTGGACAAGATTTTTATGAACGAGCAGCACATAAAATGAACGCATAAATCGAAAAATTTTGCGAAGGTGAGGCGAATCGCAATGGCCGATAAATGGTGGCGTAAATATTTCAGTATGGACAGCGAAGATGAGCCTGATCGCCGTGAAACACCTCTCGAGAACGAACCAACGTCAACCTCGGTTGGCCGTTTCAAAGATCCAAATCGGAAGGTTGAAGTGAAGATGCTCGCACGTTATCCGGAGCATGTACGCGCGGATCGCTCATTTGATCGAGACAACAGCAGCAAACGCAAGCGCAACGAGGATAAGCGTGAAGAGACACCGAAACCAAAGAAGAAAGCGCCTTTTCATCCGACCCGCGTTCCATCTCCGGTTTTCGGCTTTCGAAAGCCGAATAAGGCTAAAGAAGCTGAAGGCTACTTGGACGTGAAGAAAGAGGATCAGGAAAAGCGGCAGATTGAAGCCTATCGTCAAGAAGAAGTGAACCGATCAAATGAAAAGCATCAGTCAATACCGGAACAGCCGGTGATTGACCGAACAATTGCCGATCAGCCGGCAATTCATCGAACGAAGAACCCATTAACCGACTTAACCGACCATGAAGCAACCGATGTTCCTGCCGATCCGCTATCTGCAGCGGATGAGGAACAAACGTCATTGAATGAGGAAGTACATGAACCTGCAGCTACTCATCAGGATGAGCAGCCTGATTCGGCGTTTCAAGAAGCGCAGCCACATGCAGAACTTGTTAAGCAGGAGACGGCATCCGCTTCGCAGGAGCAAACGATGCAACAGAAAAAAGAGCCGATGCGCGTTACGAGTCGCTTGCCACGCTCACCGTTTCGTCAGGAACACCAGTCCAAAGTTCCCTTCAATGTTTTGATGTTTCACACGGATCGAAAACGAACAGTGGAAGAGCGGAAGCCTGCGCAACAAGCGACCGCTCGCTCCGAATTTCTGCTGCCGCTTGAACTGCTTCATGACGCTGCTGCTTCAGAAAAAGACAGTGCGTCTTGGATTGAGAAAAACAAAGCAATATTGGTTGAAACGTTAGAGAATTTTCATGTTGATGCCGACGTCGTCGGTCATGTTCAGGGGCCAAGTGTGACACGCTTCGATCTTCACCTGCACCCCGGTGTCAAGATAAATAAAGTGCTCCGTTTGACAGAGGACATTAAATTGAGTCTGGCTGCGCGGCAAATTCGAATTGCACCGGTCTTGGGGACAAGCAGCGTAGGCATTGAAATTCCGAATAAGGTTCGACGTCCTGTGCTGCTTAAAGAATTAGTCACATCAAAGAATTTCAGAGAAAGCAAGGCACCACTGATTGCTGCACTCGGTCAGGATGTTTCCGGGAATCAAGTGGTCACGGATCTGGCAAAGATGCCGCATGGACTTATTGCCGGGGCAACCGGATCAGGAAAGAGTGTCTGCATCCACTCACTTATTCTAAGTTTAATCTACCGTACATCACCGGAAGATCTGCGTTTTCTGTTAATCGATCCTAAGGTCGTTGAGCTTGCCCCTTATCAGGAACTCCCACATCTGGCTGCTCCGGTCATTACCGAACCGAAAGAAGCGGCGGCTGCACTAAAATGGGCCGTTGATGAGATGGAGCAACGCTACCGAACGTTTGCCGATTGTGCCGTTCGCGATATGGATGGCTACAATCGCAAACGACGCTCCGGTCAGATCCAAGGCGACAAGATGCCTTATATCGTTATAGTCATTGATGAACTTGCCGATCTGATGATGGCAGCGCCGCAGGATGTTGAGGAATCGATCTGCCGAATTGCGCAAAAGGCGCGGGCGGCGGGCATTCATCTGCTGGTCGCGACCCAGCGCCCCTCGGTAGATGTGATTACCGGTTTGATTAAGTCGAATATACCGACGCGGATTGCGTTCAGCGTTTCCTCACAGACCGACTCGCGAACAATTTTGGATTGCAGCGGTGCTGAGCGCTTACTCGGGCGCGGTGATTTGCTGTTTGCGGAAAATGGATCGCGAAGTCTGCGCCGGCTTCAAGCTTGCTATGTATCTGATGAAGAAATCAACCGTGTCACTCACGCATTTCATGATTGGCAAAAGCCGGAGTATCTTTTTTCTCCTGAAGCAGTGCGCACCGATTATGAACGCTCGGATCAGGAAGATGAATTGCTCGGCGAAGCGGCTGCTTTTGTCGTTGCGCAGGGTCAAGCTTCCGTTTCCGCCATTCAGCGCCACTTCAGAGTAGGCTATAATCGCGCCGCCAGACTTGCCGATGAACTGGAGATGCGTAATATTATCTCAGCAAATAACGGAAGTAAGCCGCGTCAAGTACTGGTCTCCAAGGAGAAACTTAGCGAGCGGCTTGGCGAACCGGATTAAAACGGTGGACAATTTTTTAGCATTTTATATGGATAAAATATGTTTTTACAATGGCGATAATAAAGGTTAAAATAAATGTCGAGCATGACGGCAATGCAGAGCGGAACACGCAATAAAATGAACGTTGCGGTTTTTTATGCAGTGTCCGCTTCATTGATCGGTTTTTATATTTTTTGCTGAAAACGAATCTGCAGCACACAGAATAGCCAATGAATGAGTATACTATTCATATTGCAGCGATTTGGTCATGCACGAAGCAATTTATGGAGGTCATTTGTATGACGAAGTACCATTTTGTTGGCATAAAAGGCACCGGAATGAGCGCACTTGCTCAAATCCTTCAGGGGCTGCACCACGAGGTTCAAGGCTCGGATTATGACAAACGTTTTTTTACACAAAGGGCACTTGAGGATAAAAAGATTAAGCTTCTTCCTTTCACGGAAGCTAATATATCCTCGGATGAGGTAGTGATCGCCGGTAACGCATTCCCGGATCAGCATGAGGAAATAAGCAAAGCCAGAGAGATGGGCGTCCCGGTTTATCGTTATTACGATTTTTTGGGCATGTTGGCGAAGAACTATACAAGTGTCGCGGTGACCGGTACACATGGAAAGACTTCAACGACCGGACTGCTTTCATTTGTTTTTAAGGCGTTTGCCCCAACCGCCTATTTGATCGGCGACGGCACCGGTTATGGCGATGATAAGAGTAAGTACTTTATTTGGGAATCCTGTGAATACAAACGTCACTTCCTTCATGCTGACCCTGATTATTGCCTGATTACCAATATTGAATTTGACCACTCGGATTATTACAAAGACCTTGATGACGTTGTCAGCGCGTTTCAAGAACTTGCACTTAAGGTGAAAAAAGCAGTATTTGCTTGTGGCGATAATGAACAGCTTCAAATGATCAAATCGAATGTTCCGATGATCTATTACGGATTTAATGAGGAGAATGATTTTCAAGCAAGAAATGTTCATTTTCTTTCTGATGATTCAGGAACGGAATTTGACGTATATATCCGCAATGATTTCTATGGACATTTCAAAATTAGCGGATACGGTAAGCATAACGTGCTCAACGCACTTGCAGTGATCTCGTTCTGTAATTATATGAGTGTCCCGCTTGAACTCGTTCAGGAACGTCTTGCCAAGTTTCATGGTGTGAAGCGCCGCTTCTCCGAGACGAAGCTGGTGCCCAAAGATCAGATAATGATCGATGACTATGCGCATCATCCAACAGAAATTCGAGTAACGATTGACGCGGCGCGTGAAAAATATCCGGACCGTAAATTAGTTGCCATATTTCAGCCGCATACGTATTCTCGGACCATGACGTTTATGGATGAGTTCGCTGCTGCACTGGCTACGGCAGACGATGTTTATCTCTGTGATATTTTCGGCTCTGCCCGAGAAAAAAGCGGCAAGTTGTCGATTCATGATCTTCAAGACCGCATTGACGGAGCACATATTCTGCACAACAGCACGATTGATGATTTGAAGCAGTACCAGCACAGTGTTCTGTTGTTTATGGGAGCCGGAGACATTCAGAAGTACCAAACAGCATATAAGGAAGCACTTGAGGCATCTGCGCTCTAAGGTGTTTTCAATAGTGGGGACGATGAAGCAATGCTTCCCTGCATACGAGAAACTTGCCGACCGGCAAGTTTTCTTTAATATGTCTAAAATGTTAAGATAGGAGAGTAGGACAGACGGGGTGGTGGAATTTTAATCCCGTGGACGTATAGAAAAGCGATGATTCATTAAACTAATATGGAACAAGTGAAAGGGAGGATGTACGGTGATCATTATTTTGTACTTAGCCGTTGCTGTTATTGCGATCGCATTTGCTGTTCTGGTTTATTTCTTGTCACAAACACTGAGTGCTGCTCAAAAAACGATGGAAGATGTAGCCTCAACGCTTGAAGATGTTCAGGAGCAAATGAAAGGTTTGACTGAAGAGACGACGGAGCTGCTGCACCGGACAAATGGTCTTGCAGTAGACTTGCAGAAAAAGTCGAACAGCTTAAATAGTGTTTTCGATGCCGTTGAAGGCTTTGGACAATCACTTGGAACCATTAACACTTCAGTTAAACGCGTTTCGGCGAGCATTGAAAATAAAGGAATGGAGCAATCCGATAAAGTGGCACGTACGGTTCAATGGGGCAGGGCCGCCATCGATTTGTTTAACCGTTGGCAAAATGCTCGCAAAACAAATCAGTGAGAGGAAGTGTTTGAATCATGAGCATGACAAGCACAACAGGTAAACGTGCGGCTTTCATTTCCGGTCTGATTTGGGGCGGGTTGCTTGGCGCTACAGCGGTTTTTTTCACAGCTGCTCCTTCCGGGAAAAAGATCGTGCAGCAAATGCAGCAAGAAAGTATAGCGCTTAAAGGAAGAAGCGAAGACCTGTTTCAAGTCGCTAAGCACAAGTCGATCGATCTGACGCATCAATTGACAGCTGCAGCGAGAAAGGATCAAGAGGAAAAAGAACAGATGATTCCAATCCCGAAGGACTACTGATCCGTTTACCGATCGCTCGCACGGCCCGCCCTGTTGATGCGAGCAGCTGAAGTGTCACTCGTCACTCAAGTTCAAGATCGATGAATCAGCCGCATACATAGTGGCAGTAATTATCCAGCCTGTCCAGCTCCTAATGTATCTGCGGAAAACGCATGCAATCCCGCGCGGCCTTGTCAAAAAAATATAGCACATCATGTCGAAATTTGTTATTATTAAAAATAGGCATCAATGGATCATTGATGCGTATTTGACTTACTCAAAAATGAAAACGTTATAGAGCGTGGACGGGGTTCAGGCTGACTATAGAAAAATGGTGGATTTTGAGGAGGAATGAGCATTGAGCGCAACGATTTATGATGTAGCCAGAGAAGCTGGCGTTTCGATGGCTACCGTTTCGCGAGTGGTAAACGGCAACCCGAATGTAAAACCGACAACACGGAAGAAGGTATCTGAGGCAATAAAAAGGCTTGGCTATCGACCAAATGCTGTTGCTCGAGGTCTTGCAAGCAAAAAAACAACAACGGTAGGGGTCATCATTCCCGACATTTCAAGCGTTTATTTCTCGGAGCTTGCACGCGGTATTGAGGATATTGCAACGATGTACAAATACAATATCATTCTTTGCAACTCGGACCAAAACAAAGATAAAGAAATTCATTTGATCCAAACCTTGCTCGGTAAGCAGGTTGACGGAATCGTCTTTATGGGCGGTAAAATTGATCAGGAGCATATTGAAGAATTCAAACAAGCCAATGTACCGATTGTTCTTGCATCGACAGTGGACGAGCAGCATGAGATTCCTTCGGTGAATATTGATTACGAACAAGCCGTGTTCGAAGTTATTTCTAAGCTGGCTGAATCAGGGAATGAACGCATAGGCTTTATCAACGGCCCAACTGACATTCCGCTTAATGGCAAGCACAAGCTGAATGGTTACAAACGTGCGCTTGAAGCCCACGGGCTGACATTTAATGAGGCTCTGGTCACAGAGGGCGATTACAGCTATGAGTCCGGCAAAGAAGCAGCTGCGCAGTTCTTGAATCAGGACATAAAGCCAACGGCCATTTTCGTTGATTCAGATGAAATGGCAATCGGTGTCATTAATGAGGCGCAAGATGAAGGATTAAAAGTTCCTGAGGATGTTGAAGTAGTCAGCAGCGAAAATACGCGACTGGTGCAAATGGTTCGCCCGACGCTCTCAAGCATCGCTGAACCTACGTATGATATCGGCGCGGTGGCGATGCGTCTCTTGACAAAACTGATGAACAATGAAAAAGTCGACTCAATCACGGTTCAACTTCCGCATCGCATTGATTGGCGTAATTCAACAAAATAAATGAGGAACACGAGCAAAAAAAGTTACCGAAAAAGCCTCCCTGCTGTTGTGATTCACATCAGCAGGGAGGCTTTTTTTTTACAGGTGAAAGATTTATCATTTTGATTTTGCTGTTTTGGCAAGCGGAAGACGCGAAAGCGCTCGGGCGCCTGCGGAGCGGCTCTGTTGATCGCAAGCCAAAGGAGCCCCGCAGATTCTTGCATGTCTGAGGGGGCTCCCGGATGTCCGCGGTCGCACCCTGTGCGAGCAGCTGGAGTGTTGTTCGTGCACAACGCGACCACCGCGTCCTGTGGAAGTTAAGGGCTGGGCACAGCCCTATTTGTCTTCATTAATCCGAGTTGATTAAGGATGAATTTTGCCAAGAAGTTCCGGCCTCGCAGCCTTCAGATCTGTGTATGGAAAATGTGATTGAAGGAAGTCGGGCTTTATTCGGAACAGTCCATTTTGAGACTGTTCATTTTCTTGCGGCTGTTCCGCTTCATTTCCATCATTTTGGCCAGGAATCAGATTTGGATCTTGTGCCGGGTCTTCTACATCAGGCTGCTTTGGCGTCAATGGCTCAAGAGCCTCTATTTCATCTCTAGGTTCGTATTTTGCATTCATTAAATCGTTGACCTCAAAGCCCGCCGCCTTGGAGTAGCCCGTTGGTTTTCCACCGGTCAGTCCATCATAGACTAGTTTTGAAACACCTTCAGGCTGTTTGAATCGATCTTTCGGCGCCATC
The DNA here is from genome assembly GCF_006539285.1 of Sporolactobacillus inulinus. Classification (GTDB taxonomy): domain Bacteria; phylum Bacillota; class Bacilli; order Bacillales; family Sporolactobacillaceae; genus Sporolactobacillus; species Sporolactobacillus inulinus. The sequence continues at coordinate 44,776 of NZ_BJMS01000002.1, read as the reverse complement.
AGTTCAGGATCGACGTTATAGGCACGATTTGCAAAGCCAGCAAACAGCGTGCGTGTTTGTTCCGAATAGCGGGCATGGTTTAGCTGTTGGTTATGCGCGTACCCATTCCAAACGCCCATTGTGATATTCGGGTTTGAAGCAACCAGCCATGAGTCGCGCCAATCCTGTGACGTACCGGTTTTTCCAGCCCAGTCGGCGGAAAAATTGAGCATTCCGGGCAATGCTCTGCCGGTTCCGTACTTAAAGACATCACGCATCATATCCAACATTTCATAGTTCGCTTGCTGCGAAAAAACGTTTACCGGTTCCGTCTTATGCTGATAAATGACTTTGCCGTTGCTGTCAGTAATGTGATCGATCATATAGGCATCAACGAAGTTTCCGTTATTCGCAAAGGTCGTATAGGCATCCGTATTTTCTTCAATGGTAATGCCGCGGTTGATTCCCCCGAGTGCGGCGGAAACATTGTAACCGTCCGAACCAACCAAGGAAGTGATGCCCATCTTCTTCAAGTAATCCGGTGCCGTATTTGTTTTTGCACTTAGGCGGGTAAAGACACTGACCGCAGGCACGTTATGAGATGCGGCCAAAGCTGCACGAGCCGTTTCAAAACCGTGGAAAGCTCCACTGGTTGATGTGGTGCCATAGTTTGTCGGTGCGTACAATTTGCCGTTAATCATCCGTTTGTAGGGAAGATCGGCGACGATCGAGCCTGGCTGAATAAGCCCAAGTTCCAGCGCCGGTGCATAGACGAGCAGAGGTTTCATTGTGGATCCGTTCTGACGCGGAACTTCGGTCGCATAGTTTAGTTGTGACTGGTTAAATCCGCGTCCGCCGACGAAACTGATGATTTTACCTGTTTTATTCTCAATCAGAATCGACCCAACTTGCATCGGATCTTTTACCGGTACTTTTTTGCCGTCGCGACCGGTCACTTCAAGTATTTTTCCTTTTGCATCGCGCGCAATTTGATCCGGACTGTATCCGGAATAATTTTGGGCAAACAACTCCATATCATCGTAAATCGATTTATTGATTGTTGTATAAATCCGGTAGCCGCCGCTTTCCAATTTTACCGCTGCATTGCTCATGAATTCCTTGAATAGATTATAGTGATCCGTCAGCGTTGCCGCGTTGTAATCATGGATTTTTGCGATTTCCTGCAAACTTTTTCCTTTATAGATTCCGTGGTTATCTTCGTATACGATATTTTTGTACTTGAGATAATCGTTATAAAGCTTATCGCTGCTGTATCCTTGGCTCTGTGCCATCATTTTGGCAAGGATTATGGCGGAGCGATTTTCGATTTCTTTGGATAGATAAGGATAATCATCATTGATCGTTTTGCTTGGTTTCGCAAAGTGTTTTTTATAGTCATACTTGAGCGCCTGATTCAATTCATCTTTGTTGATGTAACCGGCAGCGTACATACGCTTCAGTACGGAGTGCGCGCGATTGATTCCGGCAGAGAGATCTTTCTTAAGCCCGCCGTGATTTTGAAACGGGGAGTATGAAAACGGATTTTTCGGTAATCCGGCAATATATGCGGCCTGCGGGATTGAGAGCTTGTTTGCCTTAACGCCGAAAATTCCTTCAGCCGCAGTTGCAGCACCATTTATATTTTTTCCGGATGAGTCTCGTCCGAATGAAGCCATGTTAAAGTAGGATTCAAGAATTTCATCTTTTGAGAAATAGCGTTCTACGCGCAGCGCGAGCAGAATTTCTTTGAATTTACGTTCATTAGAGACTTCATTCGTAAGGATTTGGTTTTTAACCAATTGCTGCGTGATTGAACTTCCGCCCGTGGCTTGGGGCCTATGTAACACTTCTTCTGTACTCGCTCTGAGGATCGCTTTCGGGACAACCCCTTTATGTTGATAAAAGAGTTCGTCTTCGGTCGCAATCACTGCATGGATGAGGGCAGGAGAGGTCTCCTTTAATCGTGTTCGGGTCTGCACGAGATCGCTGTTCATTTTCCCAATCGGGATTTTTCCGGCAAAATAGGTGATGCTGCTCTCTGAGTAATTGTCAATGTCATGCTTCATTGTCTCGTAGCTTAGAGCAGGCTGATCGCGTACTAAAGCAGCGAAATAGCCGCTCACGGTTCCTGCTGCAAAAAAGGATCCGATCAGAAGCAAAGACAGCGTGAATAAAAATGAATTCCATATAATGTTTGTTATGGATTGCGCGTTTTGGATGACTGAGCTGGTCGCCCATTTTTCCGCCAACCGGTCGAAAAAATCGGAAAAGCTTTTTAATGGGGCATGCATTCGCAAATCTCCTCTTAATGGTTAGTCATAGTTATCATGTAACATTCGAAAAGTTTCATTAAAGCTTCTTATATATTAGCGTAAATCGATAAGGAAGAAAAGAATTAATGCGTGTTGCGCGTTGCAGTGATGGCCATGCGTCTTGATAATTAAAAAACCTTTCCGAGAAACCCGGAAAGGTTTAATGCAGGACTCATTATTTTGAGTAGAATTCGACGATCATTGCTTCGGTAATCTCTGCAGGGAGTTCCGAACGTTCAGGAAGACGGTTGTAGGTGCCTTCCAGCGTCTTCTCATCAAAAGTCAGGTATTCCGGAACAAACGCATTTGTTTCCAGAGCGTCCTTAATAATCACAAGGTTGCGTGATTTTTCACGTACACCAATCGTATCGCCGGTTTTTACGCGATAAGACGGAATGTCGACACGTTTACCGTTAACGGTGATGTGACCGTGATTTACGAGCTGACGTGATTGTCTGCGTGTTCTTGCAAGACCGAGACGATAAACGAGGTTATCGAGACGGGATTCAAGCAGAACCATGAAGTTTTCACCATGAACACCTTTCATTTTCGCAGCATCATCAAAGGTGCGGCGGAATTGGCGCTCATTTAAACCGTACATGAAACGCAGTTTTTGTTTTTCTTGTTGCTGACGACCATATTCAGACAGCTTAATCCGTTGGGTCGGACCATGCTGACCCGGAGCATAAGGACGTCTTTCGAGTTCTTTGCCCGTGCCGCTGAGTGAAATACCCAAACGACGGGACTTTTTCCAAACTGGACCAGTATATCGAGCCATTGAATGACTCCTCCTTCGTCATTTTATTCGAGAGTGTTTGCGGTAAGCCCACAAACAAACTCAAGCGGTATAAAATGACACCTCTGCACGCGCGTCAAAGATATTTTGCTATCTTGCACCTTCGCCCAGGCAGTCTAGGTTACGCAGTACACCTCTTCACTAAGAGGAACAAAATAGAAGGGCTTTGAAGCCATGCAGTGCTGCCGTCTTTTACACGAAAGCGATTATACCCTTTTTCAGGAGAACATGTCAAGCCTAGAGGTAGGCAACTAATGTTTCAGCAAACGCTTCAAGAAATTGTTGATCATTTTCTGAGAAACGGTCGCAGATCGGGCTGTCGATATCGAGAACGCCGATCAAGGTGCCTCCTTTAATCAATGGAACCACAATTTCCGATCGTGATGCAGCGTCACAGGCAATATGTCCCGGAAATTCATGAACATCAGGAACGCGAAGGATTTCACGTTCTTTTGCTGCTGTCCCGCAAACACCCTTGCCGATTGTAATGCGTACACAGGCGGTTTTTCCCTGGAATGGACCAAGAACAAGCTCGTTGTTTTCTACTAAATAAAAGCCCACCCAATTTATTTTATCAAGGCATTCATTTAACCACGCAGAGGCATTTGCCAAATTTGTTATTCGATTGGGTTCATCCTTGATTAAGGATTCGAGAACCTGAATTCTTGTTTTATTGACAGAATTCATTATTTCCACCTCGATCATTAGAGAATTTACTCTAATTTTAGCAGAACAATCCGTATTTTTCAGCTCTGATGTCGAAAGGTTCTGAGAGGGAAGAGGTATTTAGAGTCGAACATATATAATAGTAAGAGGACGGGCAGGATCTGTTCAAGAAAAGGAGCGAATGTGGATGCAGGCGAAACGTGTGAATCAAGCAAGCGGAAATAAAACGAAGGATGCTGTGGTGCATTCAGCGCTGAAACTGTTCACGATGAGTGGATACGATGGGGTTTCTGTTCGCGCGATTGCATCGGATGCCGGGGTTAACGTGGCACTTGTTTCCTATTATTTCGGCGGGAAACAAGGTTTGCTGGAGTATTTAATGGCCGCTTTCTTCGAGGGGTATTTGTCTACGCTAGAAGACACGGAGCAAATCGTAATGGAAAACAAATCTGCAGCTGACTGTCTGACTGAACTTGCGGATCAATTGATTCGCTATCAGCAGCACGCATTCTATCTTTCACGTTTCGTCCATCGCGAAATGACGTTTGACAATCAGCTGGTTAGAGAATTAATGTCGAGTTATTTGATTAAGGAAAAATTTTTGTTCATCAATCTCTTTCAGCATTTGTTTCACGAGCAGTCATTGCGTCCGATCCAACTTGAATTTGCGATTATTCACTATCGTGATTTGATCATACAACCGTTTCTTCAGCCCCAATATTTTAGAGAAGTCTTTTTTATGCAGCCAAGCGAACCGTCCTTTCGCATCCAATATTTGCGCTTTATTAATGAGTGGGCATGCGGGCTGGATCGACGCTTGCAGCGCGCCTGACGGTGTCCGTTATTTCGAAACGAATAGATGCAGCGTGCTCGTCAGCGAGTGATTTTACAATACTGGCGAGCTTATTTGTATTTGGAGAAGCTTAAGTTGGGGCGTTAAAACTGTTTTCCGCGAAGGGTACCGATGACTTGATAAAAAAACAGAACTTTGCTTTAGTCACATAAAAAACGACAGTTTGCTTAATTTATTGACCTTAAACCGCAATATTTTGTTACAATGTAAACATATAGAAGCAATGCGAGGTTCCATGCGAGAATGGGGGAAATTCCGTATGTTGTTATACGTTCTGGTAGGCTTGATTTTAGTAATCGTATTTCTCGTTGGTTACGGCACTTGGATGAGAAAGCGCCTGTTCGGCGAAATCGACCGTGTTGAGGAGCGACGGGTCGAAATAATGAACCGGCCGGTGGCTGCCGAACTGTCCAAAATTAAACAGCTGAACATGGCGGGAGATACTGAGGAAAAATTCGATCAATGGCGCAAGGATTGGGACAATATCGTCAGCCAGTCACTGCCGAACCTTGAGGAGATGCTCTTCAATGCAGAAGAATTGACGGATAAATATCGTTTTCATAAAGCGGAACAGCAGGTTAAAGAAACCGATAAAAAGATCGTCGCGATTCAAAAAAGCATTGATGAGATGATCAAAGATTTGAACCTTATCGTTGAAAGTGAAGAGAAGAACCGCACGGATATCACACCGATCAAAGAAACTTTTCATCAGATTAAAAAGAATATGATAACAAAGAGAAGCCGGTTCGACAAAACGCTTCCAGCTTTAGAACAGTCGATGAAAGCTGTTGAAACGCAATTGATGAACTACGCGGCGGAAACCGAAAACGGCAATTATCTTAATGCACGCGAAATCCTCGTACACGTCCGTGAGGCTGCAGATGTTCTGTCTGATCAAATCAATCGCATTCCCGATCTCTATAAGGATCTTCGAAAAACAATCCCGGATCAAATGAAAGAGCTTCGCCAAGGCAAACAAGAGATGATCGACGACGGCTATTATTTAGATCAGCTGCAGATTGATGAGCAGCTGGAAGAAATGGAGAAACACCGTCTTCTTCTGGAAACGGCTGTGAACAAGCTGGCCCTTGACGAAGCAGAGGATGGATTGAAGGGGATTCATGACCAGCTGGACTGGCTGTATGCACAACTGGAAAAAGAAGCGGTCAGTCGCCAAAGACTGCAGGAGCTTGCGCCTGCAATCGAAACCAATGTGACACGTATCGGTACAAAAATCAAGAATCTGAGCGAGGAAACCGCTGTGGTTCAGGACAGTTATCATATTTCCGATGAGGACTTGAAGATGCATCATGATCTAAGCCGGTCATTTCAAAAGATTGAATCGGTATATGTTGACACGCAGACCGACCAGCAGCAGGAAGCCTTCAGTGCCATTTATGAAAAATTGGAGGCCATTAAATCGGATCTGTCTGAAATGGAGACGGTAGCCGATGAATTCAATCAAAAAATAAAAGCACTCCGCAAAGATGAAATGAAGGCGCGCGGTCAGGTCCAAAGCCTCAAGCATCAGCTTTACGAAGCGAGACAAATCCTTTTGAAAAGTAATCTTCCCGGCGTTCCGGGTTCATTTGCTTCAGCATTGCAGAAAGCAGGAGAGCAGCTGAATGCAGTAAATGCCAAGCTTGACGAAAAACCGCTTAATATGGTGATGGTTCAGAAGCTGCTTGAGCAAGCCGGTCAGGATGCCGATGATGTTTTCCAGCGAACCGAGAAACTGGTGGATACGGCTAAATTTGCGGAAGAAATGATCCAATACGGGAACCGGTACCGTTCTGATGATGCTGAGATTGACCAAGCGTTAAAAAAAGCAGAACAGCATTTCAGAAATTATGACTACCAGTCGGCTGTCGAAACAGCAGTTCATGCCGTTGAAAAAAGAGAACCGAAAATTCTGAAACGCACAGAACTGTATGAAGACCAAGAAGCAAATTGAAGTCAGTGAATAACAATTTTATAAAAAAATTGCATCTTAATGTACAAGAAGGAAATACTCATGCTAAGATTCAGATAAAATGGGCAGCGGAGAGATTACCTATTTTATTAATGAGCTGAGTTTTTTTGAAAGGAGTTCCCTTGTTTTCATGATCTATTTAGACAATAGTGCGACGACGAAGCCGTATGCTGAGGTGCTGGACACCTACCGTACGGTTTCTGAACAATTTTTTGCTAATCCGTCATCACTTCACAGTCTCGGTGGAAAAAGCGAGCAGCTACTTACGCGGTCTCGCGAACAAGCAGCTGCACTGCTTGGCGTTGAACCGGGAGAGATTGTGTTTACTTCAGGAGGCACTGAAGGCAATAACTTGGCGATTAAAGGCGCGGCTTTCGCGTATCGAAAACGCGGCAAGCATTTGATTACGACGGCGATTGAACATGCTTCAGCAGGTGGTGCGTTCACGCAGCTGGAGTCGCTTGGCTTTGACGTGACGTACTTGCCTGTTGACCGTGACGGGCGCGTTTCATTTGAACAGTTTAAACAAGCCTATCGCGATGATACGATTCTTGTTTCACTGATGCATGTGAATAATGAGGTCGGAACGGTGCAGCCGGTTAAAGAAATTGCAGCTTTTTTGCGTGATAAGCCGAAAACGGTCTTTCATGTCGATCATGTTCAAGGCTTCTCTAAAGTACCTCTGCAACTCGCGGAAAGCGGGATTGATCTGTGCACCATTTCCGGTCACAAATTCCACGGACCAAAGGGAACCGGACTGCTTTATGTTCGACAAGGCACTGTGCTGTCGCCGCTTTTTGCCGGCGGCGGTCAGGAACATCAGCGCCGATCAGGCACCGAGAATCTACCGGGCATTTGCGGCATGGTTAAGGCACTGCGCATCACGCGTGAACATGAAAATGAAGGCATCCGCCATTTAAAAAAACTGCAAAGCCAACTGTTTGAAGGATTGCGGAACATTGATGGTGCCGTTATTCATACACCGGCCGAGCATTCCGCTCCGAGTATTGTCAACGTCTCGCTGCGCGGCATTAAATCGGAAGTACTCGTTCACGCACTGGAAAAAGATGAGATCTACGTCTCAACGAAATCAGCGTGTTCGTCAAAAGAAAATAAAGTCAGTGCGGTGTTAACGGCGATGGGTATCTCGGACGAAGAAGCAGAGCAAACCATCCGGATCAGTCTGGCTTATGAGACAACGGAACAAGACATAGACGTATTCTTAAAAAAACTGGCTGAAAAAGTCGGTCAGCTAAAGATCGTGATGAGGTGAATGAGGTGATTTATGATTATTTGGTGGTTCGCTTTGGCGAAATCACGTTGAAAGGCAAGAATAAAAAACAATTTGTCGTGAAATTGGAAAATGATGTGCGCGACAAATTACGCAAATTTGCATCACTTGAGATCAAGCGTCATTTTGATGACCTGGAAATAAAACTAAATAATGAAACAGCCGACGATGTGCTCGCTGTTCTGAAGAAAGTTTTTGGCATCCAAAACATTTGGCCGGCGATTAAAGTCGGAACCGACATCGAAGACATACGCGAAGGCGTATTACGCATTGCCAATCAGGAAAAAAGTGCCGAAACGTTCAAAATCGCTGCTCGGCGAAAAGATAAGCGCTATCCAATTCATGGCAGCGAACTCAATCAGGATCTCGGCGGCACGGTACTGGAACATTGCGACTGGCTGCATGTTGATGTCCATGATCCTGATCTGCGCATCAGAGTTGATGTCGGGTATCATGAGACGCATATCTATGGAAAAGAAGTCCAAGGGGCAGGCGGTCTTCCGGTTGGTGCAAGCGGAAAAGTCATGCTGCTTTTGTCCGGGGGGATCGACAGCCCGGTAGCCGCGTACCTCGTTGCCAAACGCGGTGCAATTGTTGAAGCGGTTCACTTCCAAAGTCCGCCGTATACAAGCGATCGTGCCAAACAAAAGGTTATTGATTTAGCGAAGAAGTTAAGGGAATTCGGAGGCAAGTTTGTGCTGCACCTTGTTCCGTTCACTGAGGCGCAGGTTGCGATAAGAGATGCAGTGCCTGAAGATTACCGAATCACGATTATGCGCCGTCTGATGTTCCGTATTGCGGAAGAGCAGGCAGCTCGGCGCGGCGCATTGGCACTTGCTACCGGTGAAAGCTTGGGTCAAGTAGCCAGTCAAACGCTGGAGAGTATGAATACGATTAATGCGGTAACGAATCTTCCTATACTTCGCCCATTGATCACGATGGACAAGATTGATATTGCAAAAATCGCAAAGGAAATCGATACGTATGAGATTTCGATTCGTCCTTATGAGGATTGCTGTACCATTTTCTTGCCGAAAGCCCCGCGTACACGACCGGATCGCAACCATGCGGCACGATTTGAACAGAAGCTGGATGTTGATGCGCTGGTTCGTGAAGCGGTCGATGGGATCGAAACCATTGTGATTGATGAAGATGCACAGGAAGATGCACTCAGTCAGTTGCTGTGATTCCGTACCGTTTTAAACGGGTATCACAAAATGTTCTAGAAAAAACTACCATTCCTCCTTGTGTATGTAGACCACTAAGTCTGCACAATATAATGGCACAAGGAGGTGAGAGACATGGCAGAAAATAATAGCAACCAGATCCTTGTTCCAGGTGCAGAAAAAGCTCTTGAACAAATGAAAACCGAAATCGCTTCTGAATTTGGTGTACAACTTGGTCCTGACACGACCTCACGTGCTAACGGTTCCGTTGGTGGTGAAATTACGAAACGTCTCGTTGCAACGGCACAACAGCAGCTTGGCGGCAAGTTCTAATCTGAATGGATTAAAAAAGGGCGGCGATGCCGTCCTTTTTGTATGCAAAAAAATAGAAACCTACAACGAGAAAATAGGTTGAAAATAAGCTGTACGGTCCTTCAGTTCCCGACCGTCCTAAGCGGTACATTGGCATAATCACCTATTGACTAATGGAATGATTTCCGCTAAAATACACGTTACATACTTTACTATGCTAATGAGATAAAGCGACTTTCCTTTTATGATAAACTACATAATAAAAAGGCACTGCGAGAAGGAGAAAAACATGATGTCCCAACCCTATATGTTTGAAAAACCGCTTGGGCTGCGTGATACGCTGCCGCAAGCCCAAAAAGAAATCTCCCGATTAGAAATGATTTTTCAACGTGAATTGCAGCGTTGGGGATACGATTTTATTAAAACACCGGCTTTGGAATACGCAGAAACCATTGGACGTGCTTCAGCGATTGCCGATAACCGTCTGTTTAAATTTTTAGATGCGGAAGGACATCCGGTCGTTTTACGTCCGGATATGACAACCCCGATTGCACGGATTGCTGCATCCAGTTTGCGGGAAGAACCGCTGCCGCTTCGTTTGGCGTATACAGCAGATCTTTACCGGAGCCAGCGTAAAGAAGGCGGACATCCGAGCGAATTCGAACAGACCGGTGCCGAATTAATCGGCGATGCAACCCCTTATGCAGATGTAGAGGTTATTTCCTTAATGATGAGCCTGCTTGAGAAAAGCGGATTGGCATCCGTGCGCTTGGCTGTCGGTCATGTCGGATTCGTGAATGCTTTTTTCTATGATATGGTTAAAGACAAAGCGATTGTGAATCATTTACGTAATCTATTGTACAGCAAAAATGATGTTGGTTTTCACGACTATGTGGCGACGCTTCACGTCACGGGCGAAGTTGCCGCTCTATTGAATAGCTTCGTTGACTCAAGGCGAATGAACAATAAGGAAACGCTTCAATTTTTGGAACGATTGGCGGATACGTCTTCGACTCCGGTTCACTCCTATTATCAAAATATTACGGAACTCATTCATTTGTTGAAGTTAGATAATCTCGACGCACAGATTGATCTTGATATCACGCTTGTGCCTCATCTGAGTTATTACACCGGTTTTGTTTTCCAAGGCTTCGGCGGCAATCTTGGTTTTCCGGTAGCAAGCGGAGGACGTTATGATGATTTGCTGGCAAAATTCAATCGGCCATGTCCGGCTACCGGATTTGGTATTCGTTTGGACCGGCTGATGAGTGCCATAGCCATGCCAGAGGCAGAGCGTGAAAAGAAATGTGCGGTCATCTACGACCGTGAGAATGCCGGCAACGCAATGCGCTACGCGGCAGAAGAACGTGAGAAGGGGCGATCGGTCGTTCTCCAGCACGCAGAGGGGATCGACATACAGGAAACGTTTGAACAGCAATTTGAATCGGTTACTTATTTTCTTGAGAGAACGGAGACGGAAGAATGAATGAATCACTCATAACAATTGCGATGCCTAAAGGACGAATATTCGGCGATGCTTGTAGACTGCTGAGAAATGCCGGTTTTCGGCTTCCGGAAACATTTGAAACAACGCGAAAGCTGATCTTTGATCTTGAATCCGAACCGTTCCGTTTTATTCTTGCCAAACCGGTTGATGTACCAACCTATGTTGAATATGGTGCGGCCGATATCGGCATTGCAGGGAAAGACGTATTGCTTGAGAGCGGAAGAGATGTATACGAAATGGTCGATCTTGGGATCAGTAAATGTCATATGGCCGTTGCCGGGTTAGCAAAGCATCAAAGCCGCCGGCCGTTTTTGAAGATTGCCACGAAATATCCGAACATTGCTTCGGACTTCTATCGAAAACGCGGCGAACAAGTGGATCTTATTGCACTGAACGGATCGATTGAGTTGGCACCCATTGTCGGTCTCGCCGATGCAATTGTCGATATTGTATCTACCGGACAGACGCTGAAAGAAAACGGTCTGGTCGAATATGACCGTCTCTTGGACGTCAGTTCACGGCTTGTTGTGAATCCGGTCAGCTACCGATTAAAAAAAGGGCTGATTGATCGAATCGTTGAAAAAATGATCAAGGCAACGGAGGGGACCAAGGTTGGAATGGATTAAAGACGGGAATTTGGACTTTTTGAGAAAAAGAAAAGTTGAAGCAAGAGAAGATGCGCAGCAATCGGTCGCGGAAATTATTAATCGGGTTAAAAGCGGCGGCGATGAAGCGCTGAAGGCATTTACGAAGCAATTTGACGGCATTGCACTAGAAGCGATACAAGTAACGGAAGATCAGATGATTGCCGCCGCTGCGCGTGTACCGAAACCGGTTCTTCAGGCGATCAAGCAAGCCGCGCGTAATATTCGCGCTTTTCACGAAAAACAGCTCCCTCAATCATGGACGGAAACCGTGGACCAAGGGGTCGTCCTTGGTCAAAAAGTGACACCGCTGGATTCGGTTGGTGTTTATGTACCCGGCGGAACGGCTTGTTATCCATCCTCCGTTCTGATGGGCGCAATTCCGGCATTGGTGGCCGGCGTGAAGCGGGTTGTATTGGTATCCCCGCCACAGAAAAACGGCTTAATCGCTGACGGTGTACTGGCTGCCGCACGTGAGATCGGTATTCATGAAATCTATCAAGTCGGCGGCGCCCAGGCAATCGCAGCACTGGCCTACGGAACCGAATCGATACGTCCGGTAAATAAAATTGTCGGACCGGGGAACCTTTACGTGATGCTTGCCAAGAAATATGTATTCGGTGATGTAGCGATTGACAGTCTTGCGGGTCCGAGTGAAATTGCCGTTGTTGCGGATGATTCTGCGAATCCGTCATGGGTGGCTGCCGATTTGCTGTCTCAAGCAGAACACGATCGTTTGTCGATGCCGGTGCTCGTTACCAATTCGGAGGCGTTCGGCCAACAAGTGGAGCAGGAAGTTGAAAATCAGTTAAAAGAACTGCCGCGCGAAGCCATTGCTTCAGAGTCAGTGCATAAACAAGGGAAAATTATCTTGACCGCCAATCTGCAGCAGGCTGCCGACGTTATTAATCAAATTGCTCCGGAACATTTGGAACTGGCGACACGGGAACCGAAGGAAGTATTGAAATTTGTTCGGAATGCCGGCGCAATTTTCCTTGGAAAATACAGTTCTGAACCGGTAGGCGACTATTTTGCCGGACCGAACCACATCATTCCGACAAATGGTTCGGCACGCTATGCGAGTCCGCTGGGTGTGGAGAGCTTCATCAAACGCTCAAGCATCATCGAATATAGTGATGAGGCGCTGCAAGCAAACGGACAAGCTATTGCCGCATTCGCGCGATTTGAAGGATTGGAAGGCCATGCACGAGCGGTGGAAAAACGAATGAAGGGTGCTGTCATTCATGAGTAATCGAACAGGATTTGTGGAACGTAATACATTTGAGACACAGATTAAATTAAACTTTGCGATCGACGGCAGCGGTGAATCGCATCTGGAAACCGGTGTACCTTTTTTAACGCATATGCTGACACTGTTTAGCAAACACGGCTTGTTTTCTTTGGACGTTGAGGCCCATGGGGATACCGACGTCGATGATCACCACACGACCGAAGATATCGGTATTTGTCTTGGCAAAGCAATCAGGCAGGCCGTGGGAGATAAAAAGGGAATCAATCGCTACGGTTATGCAGTTGTCCCGATGGATGAGGCCTTGTCTGAAGTTGCTATCGATTTAAGTGGGCGTCCTTATTTTGTATTTAACGGAAACTTTCCTTCTGAAAAAGTCGGTACCTTTGATACGGAACTTGTAAAGGAATTTCTCGATAAGCTGTGCATCGAGGCGCAGATGAACCTTCATGTGACCGTACGCTACGGAGAAAATACGCACCACATGATTGAATCGGTATTTAAAGCGCTCGGCCGTGCCCTTGACGCGGCGACTGTACAAAATCCAAGAATTCAAGGGGTTCTGTCAACGAAAGGAACGCTGTGATGATCGGAATCGTAGATTATGGCATGGGCAACCTCTACAGCCTGAGCCAAGCATTGGAAAGATTGGAACAACCCTATGTGATCAGTGATGATCCGAGCGAGTTGGACAAGTCAGACGGTTTAATTCTTCCCGGTGTCGGTGCCTTTAAGGATGCGATGGGACTGCTCAATCAGAAGAAATTGAGCGATTACCTTAGAGGGTATGCTGAGAAAAAGCCGCTGCTCGGAATCTGTCTCGGTATGCAGCTGTTATTTGATGAAAGCGAGGAAGGCGTGCCGACTAAGGGACTCGGCTTAATTGCTGGGCGTGTGGTTCGTTTTTCCGGCGTAGCTGAAGAAGGGGGACGCTACAAAGTCCCCCATATGGGATGGAATACTTTGACCTTCCTCACTCCTGATTCAGTGCTTCTGAACGGATTGAAACCGGATTACGCCTATTTTGTGCACTCGTACCGTGCCAAGCTTACGGATCGTTCGGCGCTGATTGCGGTTGCCGATTATTATGGTGAAGTTCCGGCCGTAGTCGGCAAGGGCCGTGTTTTTGGTACCCAGTTTCATCCTGAAAAGAGCGGGGCATTCGGCCAGGCACTTCTCAAAAATTACGTGCAGTTCGTGCACCAAGATAATAAAGGCGACACTTGTGATTTAGAAAAGGGGAAATGTTGATGTTTACCGTATTTCCGGCAATTGATCTCATTGATGGCCAATGCGTCCGTCTGTTTCAGGGCGATTACGACCAGTCGACGGTCTATGGAGAGGATCCCATCCAAGTCGCGCGTTCCTTTTTCGATCAGGGTGCGGAGTGGCTGCATGTCGTCGATCTTGACGGTGCCAAAGCGGGGCATCCGCTGAACCAAGAACTGATCGCACGTATGGCTCAAGAAGTGCCGATTAATATTGAAATTGGCGGGGGCATTCGTTCCATGGATTCGGTAGAATGGTATTTGGAAAAAGGAATTAAGCGTGTGATTCTCGGGAGTTCGGCAATCAGCGATCCGGACTTTTGTAAAAAAGTGCTTCAACGCTATCCAAATGCGGTTGCGATAGGTTTGGATGTAAAAAAAGGCAAGGTTGCTGTACGCGGTTGGCTCGAAGTGTCCGATTTAAGTGCTGCTGAATTGGCTAAACAGCTGATTCAAGAAGGCGCTGAGCAATTTATCTATACCGATATTTCGCGCGACGGTGCTCTTAAAGGCGCAAATGTTGCAGCGGCGGAACAGCTTGCCGAAGAAATCGGAAAACCGGTGGTAGTTTCCGGCGGAGTCACGACGCTGGATGAAATCAAAAAGATGATCGGCAATCGCAAAGTGAGCGGAGCGATCATCGGTAAAGCACTGTACACGAAACAGATCGCGTTAAGCGACGTGTTGAAGGCGGTGAACGACTGATGCTTGCCAAACGGATTATTCCTTGTCTGGACGTTAAGGACGGCCGCGTTGTAAAAGGCAAACAGTTCGTGCAGCTGCGCGACGCAGGTGACCCTGTGGAACTGGCAATGTTTTATAATCGTGAAGGCGCCGATGAACTGGTCTTTCTTGACATATCTGCTTCGAATGAAGGCAGAAACACAATGGTTGAAGTCGTCAAACAAGTTGCCGCCAAACTCAACATTCCTTTTACGGTTGGTGGCGGGATTCGAACATTGGAGAATATTAAAACGCTGCTTCGTGCCGGTGCAGACAAGATCTCGCTGAACAGCTCAGCAGTTGCGAATCCACAGCTAATTAAAGAAGGGGCCGATTTTTTCGGCAATCAGTGTATTGTCTGTGCGATTGATGCTCGCTGGGATTCGGATTCAGGTACATACAAGGTCTATACACACGGTGGACAAAAGGAAACCGAACTTGATGCCGTTGAATGGGCAAAAAAGGCTGTTTCTTTGGGTGCGGGCGAAATTCTGCTCACCAGTATGGATCAAGATGGCGAGAAAAGCGGATTTGAATTGAAACTGACGCGAACGATTAGCGAAGCAGTCGATGTTCCGGTCATTGCGTCCGGCGGAGCAGGCAAAGCCGAGGATTTTCTCGATGCATTTGAATCAGGCAAGGCAGATGCCGCACTCGCCGCATCCATTTTCCATTACAAAGAAACATCTGTTGCAAAGGTGAAGTCGTTTTTAAAACAAAAAGGAGTGGCAATACGATGAATGCAGAAACATTAAAGTATAACGAACAAGGATTGATTCCAGCCATTGTGCAAGACGCGCAGAGCAAGGAAATCCTAATGATGGCTTATATGAATAAGGAATCGATTAATAAATCGCTGGAGAGCGGCGAAACATGGTTCTACAGCCGTTCACGTCAGGAACTCTGGCACAAGGGTGCAACCTCAGGCAACACCCAGGAGATCGTTGACTGGGCGGTTGACTGCGATTCAGACACTCTGCTGATTAAAGTGAAACCGGCGGGACCTGCCTGCCACACAGGCAAGTACAGTTGTTTTGTTCCGGAAAAAAGTGACAAGCAGGAAGCCGAAACGGTAGGGTCCGCTCGCTATGAAATCCTTGCTGAACTGGAACACGTGATTGCAAAGCGCGAGGCAGAACGTCCGGAAGGCACCTATACAACGTATCTGTTTAACGAAGGCATTGACAAGATTTTGAAGAAAATCGGTGAAGAAACGTCCGAAGTAATCATCGCTGCCAAGAATCATTCCATTGCAGAACTGGAATGGGAAGTATCTGATGTGGTCTATCACACACTGGTTATGCTGCGTGAACAAGGCGTCGGCTTTGACCGCGTGCTTCGTGTGCTTGAACAGCGTCACCGTGACAAGAGTGAATTTCAGCGGGAAAAAGCAAAAGATCTTGGCTTATAATGCATTCATAAGTAGCGCCCCGAGAGCGATCTTGCTCTCGGGTTTTTGTATGTTTTGAACCATTTTTCGAATACTAGCAAGTATAAAGGGTACAAAAAAGGAGCGTTTGCTGGTGCGCCTGTTCATTGTCTTGTCAGGGTTAAGTGTTGGACTTTTGATTCTATTGATCTTATTTATTTTAAAAAGTACGCTGACACTGCGCGTCAAGTATCTGATCGGCATGCATCATTTCGAGTGGAAGGCTGATCTGTACTTTAGGAAGAGGAAAATTTTTACTTTTCACTCCGAAACGCCAAGAAAGAAAACGGGTAGGAAACCTTCCTCTAAAAAAAATGAAAACAAGAACATTTTCCAAAATGAAGAAAAACAAACGACAGACCAAGCGGCGTCCCTTTATAAACAATTGGAAAAAGGCGTTGATTTTCTACGAACGGGACAGCATGACCAACATATTCAAATAACCCAGGTTGTGTGGGTGACGACATGCGGAACCGGGGATGCCGCGGAAACGGCTATGCTCTGCGGCTTGATTTGGACAGTTAAAGCATCGTTATTGCCTTGGGTGAACGCAATGAGTTCCGATCATCCGCGGATCAATGTTGTCCCGGCTTACCAGAGAAAATGTTTGAACTCAGCATTGTCGTGCATGTTTCAGATGCGCTTCGGAGACGCTATAGCTATGATCAGGAAATTAAGGAGCCAATTGAAAGAAGGGTAAACTATGGCAGATCATCCGATACAAGGGTTGATGAAGACTGCACTTGAAAGCCTGCAGTCCATGGTGGACGTAGGCACGATTGTCGGAGATCCGATTGAAACAGAAGACGGACATACCATCATCACATTGTCAAAGGTCGGTTTCGGTTTTGTTGCCGGCGGCAGCGAGTTCAATACAAAGAATGAAAATCCGGATGAAGATCAAACTGAGGAGACCGAAGCTTATCTTCCATTCGGCGGCGGTACCGGCGGCGGCGTTTCGATTACACCGATTGCTTTTTTAATCATCGGCGATGAAGGCGTAAAAACAATCCATCTCGACAATAATACGCATTTGTATGAACGGCTGATCGATTTGGCACCGCAAACGATTGAGCGTATTAAAGAAATCCTTGAAAAAAGCGGTGCAGGAAGCAGTTTAAAGCGGAAAAAACGCCGCAGTGAATGGAACGACGAAGAATAACGCGATTAACTGACCAAAATATGAGAGTGCGTCTCAGAAGTCTGCCGCTGACTTTGGGATGCCTCTTTTTTTTTATTTATGAACCAACGCGGAAGTCACCGCATCCTGCGGAAGCACGTCCTGTATGCAATGCGGAAGTCATCACGTCCGGTGAAAGTACGTCCTGTGCACAACGCGGAATTAAATAGACGGAAAAATTCCCCTTAATTAGAAAATAAAATAAAAAATAGCTTTAATAAACGGAGAGATTCCGCTTATTCACTTGAAAAATGTGAAAATGGGGGATTTTGCCTTGCATAATCGGAAAAATTCCGCTTATATACCTCTGAAATGAGCGCTACCCGGCATATAACCGAAAAATCTCCGCTTATTTTTACTTAATTAAGGACCAGAATGCTTAATGAAAAAGAAGTGAGAGGGATGGGGATCATTTTATTATCTCAATAATGTCCAAGAATCCCCTCATTTAGATGCTCTGGCGCCTGCGGGATCTCGCCTTGTTGATGCGTGACAGCGAGATCCCGCAAATAAATTGCGTGTCCGAGGAGGCTCCTAGATGCAAGCGGTCGCACGCTGTTGATGCGAGCAGCTGAAGTGTCTTTCAAGTATATTGTTGATTCGTGAAACAAAACCGGTGCTAATCGCGTATGTAGGGAGCAGGATCTGTGCATCAATTGCTCTGCTCGCAAATTTGGTCTATAGTGAACATAGGCATGTGAAAGAATGGAAAAATGGAAGGAGTGAATGGCAATGGGACAACTGTGCAAGAGATCTGTATCCGGATGTGACACGTGCCGCCAGTTCGCAGCACAGATCCGCAACGTCATTCCATTTTTTTGTGGATTTTCACTATTTTGTCACAAATACATAAATAAGCGCCAAAATCAGCAAGTAATCTTTTTTACTTCGCTGTATAATATACAATGTAAGCGTTTTAATTGTTATGGAGGAAATCGTTTTGCAGACAACAACAGTTAGTGAACTTTTTACAATAATTGATCAAGCAACACTTTATACAAAAAAAGAACGAAAATCAGATTACTTAACCGCACTATGCGAAACGGCTGAAGGATTGGTTCAGGACGAAATAAAGGCTGAAACGATTGCTGATAAACTGAAGCCGTTGTATGAACGTTTTTATAGTCAGAAGATGACGGCAGAAGATGTACGGCGTTCACTTCAACTTGCGTTGCTCAAGGGAATGAAAGCATCGCCTCAGCCAAATCACGAGTTGACTCCGGATACATTGGTGCTGCTCATGGGGCATATGGTTGCCATGCTTGCTGGCAAAAAGCCGTTTTCAATTCTTGATCCGGCTGTTGGTGCGGCAAATCTGCTGACAGGAATTATGAATCAGTCGGCGACAGATGAAATTCAAGCGTTTGGTGTCGATGCAGATCCATTGCTTATTCGTTTGGCTGCGGCAAATGCCAATTTGCAGCAGAAAGCAGTGCAGCTTTTTCACCAAGACGGTTTGAAGCCAATCTTGGCTGATCCGGTCGACTATGTTGTTTGTGATTTGCCGATCGGAGTCTATCCGGATCAAGAAACTGCAAAAAATTATCGTTTGAATGATGTTGATCCGAAGCAGCCGCTGATTCACTTCTTATTTGTGGAACAAGCACTACGTATGCTTAAAGACGAAGGATACTTCCTTGCGCTTGTTCCCAACCATCTGTTTGCAGATGATCAAGGGCATGCTTTTCACGATTTTCTTCAAAAGAAGGCGACCATTCTCGCATTGATTCAGCTCCCGGTGTCACTCTTTCTTCGAGCGGATCAAGCGAAGAGCATCTTGTTGATGCAGAAGAAAACCGATATCCAGGATCATGCAAAACAAGCATTGCTTGCAGAAATGCCCGACTTCTCCAACGAAGTCAAGATGCGTAAGTTTATGCAGCAGCTGGATCATTGGTTTCTACATCGTTCGGTTTAAGAAGACGAGAGGGTGATCGACAATGGCTTTAATACTCGCGATCAACGCCGGCAGTTCGTCGCTGAAGTTTCAGCTTCTCGATATGCCTGCTGAGCATTTGGTCACTAAAGGTTCGGTAGAAAGGATTGGTTTGTCGGATTCAATTTTTACCATTCAAGTAAATGGCGAAAAACAGCAGGAGATCGCATCCATCTCAGATCATGAAGAAGCAGTTCGCATCTTGCTTGATAAGCTCACGGAGCAGAAGATCGTCGGTTCATTAGATGAAATTGAAGGCATCGGTCATCGGGTGGTGCACGGAGGCGAAACCTTTGATGATTCGGCACTTGTCACGGATGAAGTGATTCAAAAGATTGAAGACCTTTCCGAGCTGGCCCCGCTTCATAACCCGGCCAACCTAGTGGGAATTCGCGCTTTTCGCGATGTTCTCCCGAATGTTCCGGAGGTTGTCGTCTTCGATACTGCGTTTCATCAGACCATGGATAGCGCTGCCTTTTTATACAGTCTGCCTTATAAATATTACACGGATTACGGGGTTAGAAAGTATGGATTTCATGGCACCAGCCACAAATATGTTGCCTACCGCGCGGCCGAACTGCTGAAGCAGCCAATTAAAGATCTGCGCTTGATTTCTTGTCATCTGGGCAATGGTGCAAGTATCACCGCGATCAAGGGCGGCAAATCAATTGACACCTCGATGGGCTTTACTCCGCTTGCCGGATTGACGATGGGGACGCGCTCCGGTGATATTGATCCTGCGCTGATTCCATACATTATGGATAAGACCGGAATGAATGCCAGCGAAGTTGTCAATGTACTGAACAAGAAGAGCGGTTTGCTTGGCATCTCCGGATTCTCCAGTGATTTGAGAGATATTGAAAAAGAAGCGAAAAGAGGCAATAAACGGGCAATTCTGTCGATTAACGTGTTTGTCGAACGGATTCAAAAGTACATTGGTTCGTTTGCAGCAAAGATGAACGGCGTTGACGCAATTATTTTTACGGCAGGCATTGGGGAACACAGTTCCATGATTCGCGCCCGCGTTCTCGAAGGACTCAGTTTTATGGGCATTGATTGGGATCAGAGGCGCAATCAAATTAATGGTCAGGAGCTATTCATCAGCACCGATCAATCGACGGTAAAAGTTCTGGTCGTTCCGACAAACGAAGAAGTGATGATTGCGCGCGATACGGTGCGTCTCTCAAACCAGCAGAAAGAAATTGACGAGTCCTAAGTGCGCGCGATCATTCGCGAAACGATGCATGTAAATTTCTTGAAAATAATAAGAAGGTGTCTCTTTAGCAAAAATAGCTCTTGAGACACCTTCTTTATTTTGAATCGTTCGCTTTTATTTAATCAATAATTTGAAGCTCTTTTGGGAAATGGGTTAATGTTTCCGGACCGTTTTCACTGAGGTAAACATCGTCCTCAATACGAACGCCGCCAACGCCTGGAACATATATCCCTGGTTCGATTGTAAATACCATCCCTGTGGTCAAGGTTTTATCATTTGCGGCACTCATTGATGGCTGCTCATGCTCGCCAAGCCCAAGTCCGTGTCCAAGGCGGTGCGTAAAGTAGTGACCGTAACCGGCATCTGCGATCACTTTGCGAGCGACACCATCCAGGTCACCGATGCGTAGCCCTTTTCGCGCAGCCTTAATCGCCTCTCGATTGGCTTGCAGGGTGGTCTCGTAGATTTTATGCTGTTCATCGGTTGCATGTTTGAAGCAAACCGTTCGGGTGATATCGGAACAATAGCCGTCAATGACAACGCCGAGGTCAAACAAAACAAAATCGCCTTCGTGAATCTGATGGGTACCCGGATAACCGTGCGGGTTGGCGGTATTTTCGCCCGTCAGGACCATGGTATCAAAGGCCATTTGCGAATAGCCTTGTTTTGCAAGTTCATGCTCAATTTCTGCAACAATTTCCGCCTCTGTTCTGCCTTTTTTGATTGCATCAATGCCCAATTTAACGGCATAATCGGCAATCTCTCCCGCCTTCTTCATGGCTGCAAGTTCATGAGCATCTTTAATATTGCGCATATCGGAAAGGTAGTCTTCAATCGAGCCAAACGTTACCTTTTCGTCAATGCTTTTCAAAGCAAGCGCCTTTTGATAAGGCAGTGTCGTTGGTTCAATGAAAACTTTAGTCGAATCGGTATGGCGCTGATCCAAGGCTTTTTTTACAAAAATCCATGGGTCCTGGTCGTCTCGGTAGCCGATTACTTCATGGCCGAAATCGGAAGCTTGTGCTTGACCGACTTCGAGCTCAGGGCAAATTAAGAAGGGTTCATCTTCAGGAAAGAGAAATAATCCAAGAAAACGTTCATGCGGATCACATTTAAAATGGGTCAGATAGAATACATTCGTCGGATCAGCAATGTATGCGAACCGGCCGTCCTGTCTTCTTAACCATGCTTCAATTTGTTTCATTTTCTCTGACAATAAGGGTCACTCCAGTTTCATTCATAATACCTTTAATGTATCACAATCTCGAGCATTACGGATAAATCTAAATCGATTTCATTGGAAAAAGGTTGGCGAATCCTCAGGCTAAGGAGCCGGCCGATGCGGATGGTGTGCGGCGTAGTGTATAATAAGGTGAAAATTAAACACGTGTCCAAGGATCCTCCCAAGAGACAAAAACGATTGCTGAAATACGAACAAACATTCTATAATGAGGAGTGAAGAGCATGCATGTGACTTATGTTGGCCATTCAACGGTTCTTATTCAAACGGAAAAGGCAAATCTGATCATCGATCCTTTTATCAGCGGTAATTCGCATACGCCGCTGTCTCTTGACGACTTGCCGAAAATTGATGCCGTTTTGCTCACTCACGGGCATGGCGATCATATTCTGGATACTCAAGCGATTGCTGAGCGGGACGGATCACTTGTGATTGCAATCGCAGAGCTTGCTACCTATTTTAGCTGGAGCGGACTTCGTGTCCATGGAATGTCCATCGGCGGTTCCTATACGTTCCCGTTCGGTAAGGTAAAATTGACGCAAGCGTTCCATGGTTCAAGCATCACCGACTCCGAGCACAAGCAGATCATTTATGCCGGAATGCCGGCGGGACTGCTGCTGAGCTTGGAAGGCAAAACGATTTATCACGCAGGAGATACGGCACTCTTTTCTGATATGAAGCTTATTGGCGAGCAAAATGATCTCGATCTCGCCTTCTTGCCAATCGGCGACAATTTCACGATGGGGCCTGAAGATGCTTTGATCGCTGCAAAGTGGCTTAAGGCAAAACGCGTTGTCCCAATACACTACAATACGTTCCCCGTCATTACTCAAGATGCCGATAAATTTGCAGACCAGCTTGGCGGACATGGATATGTAGTGTCACCTGGTCAAACACTAGAGCTGTAGGGGCTGTTTGGAGCGATTGAAATGGAGACGAAGCATGAGCAGATCATAAAATATATTGAAAATCTGGAAATCGGCAGTAAAATTTCGGTGCGTCAGACAGCAAAAGCACTTCAAGTCAGCGAGGGAACAGCTTATCGCGCAATTAAAGATGCAGAAACCCAAGGATTAGTCAGTACGGCTGAACGTGTCGGAACGATCCGGATTGAACAGAAAGTGCAGGAGAGCATTGAAAAGCTGAGCTTCGACTCTGTGGTAAACATTGTTGACGGTCAGGTTCTTGGAGGAAAAGCCGGCCTGTCACGCACGCTGAATCATTTCGTGATCGGCGCCATGGAGATGGATGCAATGAAGCGCTACATTGGCGCAAACGATCTGATGATTGTCGGCAACCGCGAATCGGTACAAGAGTACGCACTTAAAGAAGGTGCGGCTGTGCTCATTACAGGTGGATTTAATACGAGCGAGCGAATTAAACGACTTGCGGATCAGACAGGGCTTCCGGTCATCTCCACTTCATACGATACGTTTACTGTTGCGGCGAAAATCAATCGCGCGATCTATGATCAATTAATTAAAAAAGAAATCGTTCATGTTTCCGACATCATGATCCCTTTCGCTGAGACGGAGTTTGTCTTTACCTACGATGCGCCGAAACGCTGGTATGAGTTAAATCATAAAACGTCGCACAGTCGTTTTCCAGTCGTTGATTCTCAGATGAAAGTTGTCGGTATTGTGGCGATGAAAGACGTCATGAAGCAGCAGACGGCCGATACCATTGAAACCTTGATGACACCACTTCCGGTTGTCGTGAATCCGACAACATCCGTTGCTGCTGCCGCCCATCAGATGATTTGGGAAGGCTTTGACGGGCTGCCCGTTGTTGACACGCAGCAGCATCTGCTCGGGATGATCACTCGGCGCGATGTCCTTAAAGCATTGCAAATGATTCAGCAGCAGCCACAAATGGGCGAAACCATTGAGGATATTGTCTCTTCACAATTAAAGGACTACTCGAAGAATGACCATTACATTTTTCACTTTAATGTCACACCGCAAATGAGTGATTATCTGGGATCGGTATCCCATGGCGTGATGACGTCCATGATTACGACGGTATGCCGCCGGGTACTTAATCACATGAGACGTGGCGATTTGGTCATTGACAATCTTTCCTTTTACTTTTTTAAACCGGTGCAGTTGGAACAAACCGTCACCGTTCAGCCAAAGGTTCTTGAGATGACCAGGCGGAATGGAAAAATGGATATTGAATTATTTGTAGACGGTCAGCTGTGCGGCAAGGCACTATTGAATGCTCAGTTTATTGACCGCTATTAACAGCGTTTTGCACAATGCATGCATTGAATGCATAAGGAGGAGATTCACAATGATCGATGAGATTCTGGCGCTTATTCAACAGTACGAAACCATTATTATACACAGACATGTCCGGCCCGACCCTGATGCATTAGGGTCGCAGGGCGGCCTCGCGACGCTTATCAAAGACAATTATCCAGATAAAAAGGTGTATGTAGTCGGCGAGGAATCAGAGTCGCTGCGCTTTCTGATTCAAATGGATTCAATCGAAGACTCCGTTTATCATCGAGCACTCGTTATTGTTTGTGATGCCGCAACACAAGAACGTATTTCAGACGAACGCTATGCGCGAGGCGCACGTCTCGTCAAAATCGATCATCATCCGGTCGTTGATTCTTATGGGGAACCTGAATGGGTGAATACGCAAGCAAGTTCAACAAGTGAAATGATTGCCTCAATCTATCGGGCACATCCCGAACTCACTCTGTCCAAGGAATCGGCCCGGCTGC
This sequence comes from Sporolactobacillus inulinus, assembly GCF_006539285.1. Lineage (GTDB taxonomy): Bacteria > Bacillota > Bacilli > Bacillales > Sporolactobacillaceae > Sporolactobacillus > Sporolactobacillus inulinus. The sequence goes on along the minus strand of NZ_BJMS01000002.1, from coordinate 20,306 downwards.
TTTTTGCAGGAATTGTTGGTGATACCGGAAGATTTCAGTTCAGCAATGTGACTTCTGAGACGTTTCTCGCTGCTTCAGAACTGGTTAAGCAGCCGTTTGACCGTCAATCTTTTTTTGACCAGCTCTATGCGCGTAATTTAAAGCAGGCCCGGCTTAATGGTTATGTGCTGCAGCACTTTTCCTTAACAGAGGAAGGCGTCGGTTATATTAAACTGACAAAAGAATTGGTTCATTCTTATGGGCTTGAGCCTTCCGATGCATCGGCACTCGTGAATTGTTTTGCCAATGTCGAACACTTAAAAGCCTGGGTACTCTTTTCAGAAGATGAGGAACAGATTCGTGCACGTATCCGCTCCAAAGCGCCTTCAATTAATGAATTGGCGGCAAAATATCATGGCGGAGGGCACCCAATGGCCTCGGGTGCGACGGTAGCTAATTGGGAAGAAGCGGATCAACTGGTTGATGATCTGCGCGCGTTGTGTGCCGATTGACGCCCCTTATTCCGCTTCTTTTTTCATACACCACAGCATAAAGGAGGTACAGGCATATGGGGTTTGTTCATCTTCATGTACATAGTGAATACAGTTTATTAGACAGCACTTGTCGAATCAGCGATCTTGTTGCTCAAGCGAAACGATCGGGACAAAAAGCGATCGCGATTACCGATCGAAACGTTATGTATGGCGTTGTTCCTTTTTATCAGGCATGTCGAGACGCAGGTCTTCATCCCGTGATCGGCATGGAGGTAGCTGTAGCTCTTGATGATTCAATGAGCGCTGAAATCGGCACAGCACGTCCTAAGTCCGCTGCATCAATGCCTGTGCTGGTTCTTCTTGCTCAAAATGATCTCGGGTATCAAAACTTAGTCCAGCTTTCTTCTCTTGTACAGCTGAATGCGCGTGACTATGTGTCATTGGATCAGTTGAAGCGCTATACGGACGGGCTCATCGCGCTGTCCGGCGGTACCGACGGGCTGGTAGACCAAGCACTCGCATCTGGGGAATCAAAACGGGCAGAACAATGGGCGGTTGGTCTGCAAACGTTGTTTTCCGGTCGGTTTTTATTGGAGATCCAGCGGCAAGGGGATCGAAGCCAGCGGCAAATCGAGAAGCAGGTGCTGGAAATCGCGAAGCGCCGATCGATCCGCTGCGCAGCAACAGGAACCATTCATTATTTGAGCAAAAATGACGCAAAGGCTCATGCCTGTTTACGATGCATTAAGGATGGAACGAAACTTGCAGACCAGCCTCAAGATCCGCGCGATTTGTCCTTCCAGACGACGGAGGCAATGCTGGAACGATTTGCCGATTTGCCGGAGACGTTAGCTGTGACGGAGAAAATCGCTGCGGCATGTCAGGTTTCTTTTTCATTCGGACGGGCGCGCCTGCCTCATTTTCCGATTTCCGGCGGGATGACGGCTGCTCAGAAGCTGCGTGAACTATGTGCGAAGGGATTAAAAGAACGCTATTCGGATGTGAACGAAACAATTGAAGCTCGATTGAATGATGAGTTGTCAATTATTGATCAAATGGGTTTCAACGACTATTTCTTGATTGTTGCCGACCTTGTTGCCCATGCGCGACATTCAGGTTATCTTCCGGGTCCTGGGCGCGGCTCAGCTGCCGGTTCACTTGTTGCCTATGTGTTAAAAATAACTGAAGTTGATCCGATTCGCTATCATTTGCTTTTTGAACGTTTCCTGAATCCGGAGCGTGTGACCATGCCGGATATTGATTTGGATTTTCCAGATGTTAATCGTGATCAAATGATCGCCTACGCGTTTGAAAAGTATGGCCACGATCATGTTGCACAAATCATTACATTTGGAACTCTGGCAGCAAAAGCGGCGATTCGTGATGTTGGGCGCGCTCTGGACACCGATCCGCGGCTTGTGGATCGCATGGCCCGACTGATACCCGGTGTTCCGAAGATGACCCTTGAGAAAGCTTATAAGGATTCGGACAAACTAAAGGAACTGCTCCAAGCGTCAACCGAAGCAGTAGCATTATTTACACTGGCACGCCGCATTGAAGGACTGCCGAGACATACCTCAATCCATGCGGCCGGAGTGATTCTGAGCGACCAGCCGCTGAAACGTTCGGTACCGATTCAAAGCGGCCATGAAGGCATACCGGTCACGCAGTATCCAATGGATGTATTGGAATCACTCGGCTTGTTAAAGATTGATTTCCTAGGCTTGCGCAATTTAACATTCATGCGTGAGGTGTTAAAACGTACGCCGGCATTCCGCGAAGGGCGGATGTCCATCGATTCCATACCGCTTGACGATCCGGAGACCTTTCAACTGCTGTGTAGCGGGAATACAATGGGGATCTTTCAATTGGAATCCGAGGGTATGAGGCAAGTGCTTCGAAAGCTGAAACCAACTGAGTTTGAAGATATTGTTGCCGTCAACGCGCTGTACCGTCCCGGACCTTCTCAATTTATTGATCAGTATATTCGGCGAAAGCATGGATTGGAAAAAGTTGTCTATCCACATCCGGATTTGGCACCGATACTGCGGCCGACTTACGGCGTTTTGGTCTATCAGGAGCAAATCATGCAAATTGCTGTACAGATGGCCGGCTATACGTTGGGAAAAGCCGATATTTTGCGTCGAGCAGTCGGCAAGAAGAAGCGTGAACTGCTTGAGGCGCAGAAAAAAACCTTTATTTCCGGATGTATGGCGTGCCACTACTCGGAGAAAACCGCGCATCAGCTATTTGATCTGATTGTACGGTTTGCCAATTATGGATTTAACCGTTCTCATGCCGTTGCGTATAGCTTTCTGTCTTACAGGCTTGCCTACCTCAAAGCACATGTGCCGCAATCATTCATGGCCGCCCACTTGACCGGAATTATCGGAAATCAAGAAAAAATGGAAGCGACACTTCGTGAACTGCGTGATCAGGGCATTCGGCTGCTTCCACCATCGATTAATGAGAGTGTCGCCAGTTTCGAACCATCGGGACAGGCCATCCGCTTTGGTTTGTCAGGGATCAAAAATGTCGGCATAGGTGCGATCGAATCACTAATTGAGGAACGGACCAAGCATGGATCATTTAAGAATCTTTATGATTTCTGCCGGCGCGTGCCCGCTCGGAAAGTGAACAGAAAAGCAATCGAATCGATGATTTTTGCCGGCGCGTTTGATTTATTTGGTGTTGATCGTGCGGGTTTACTGGCTACCTTAGACCAAGCCCTCCGACTTGGGGAGGAGCAGCAAAAACAAGGTGAAGGACAAACATCCTTTTTAATTCCGGAGCATGATGAAGAAATTTATATTGATGTGCCGCCGCTTACCGCGGAAGAAAAAATGCATTACGAACATGAAGCACTTGGCGTGTTTTTGTCCGCCCATCCGATCGAAGAATACCGGGATGCTCTGCCTCGATCGGTCCTGACCGTTCGCGAAACAGAGCGGCTGCCTGAAGGAAACGATGCCGTACTTGCAGTCATGGTGGAGCAGGTTAAACGGATCCGTACAAAATCAGGGCAGCCCATGGCGTTTTTCTCCGCAAGTGATGAATCCGGATTAATTGACACCGTTTGCTTCCCAAATACGTATGAAAAGATTGAGCAATGGATAAATAATGGTCAGATGCTCGTCATTCAAGCGAAAAAGTCGTCAGGAAAACAGAACAATCCGCAGCTTATCCTTCAACGGGCACTTTCGTTAAAGGATTATCTTGATGAACGGGATACTGCGCTTTTCTTGAGAATTGATCAGGCGCATCATCAAACTCAGCTTCTTGAAAAAGTAAAACGAGCAATTGAGACTGCCCCAGGACTGCATCGCGTGATTCTTTACTACGAAGCGAATAAGCGTACTGTGGCACTTGGATTAAACTATGCCGTTCAGATCAATGAATCGCTTGTAAGGTCGATGCGCAGCTTACTCGGAGAGCAGAATGTCATGGCGAAACGAATGATGGGAAACGGGGCTGCACGAAAACCTCGAAAAGACGATCAGCGGTTTTCTTGAGTGGAATGATCAGGGTGCCCGCTTATTTTTTGATGTAACGTTTGTTATAATGGTATGGTTTAGTGCATTTTTCAATTCAAGCTCGATAATCGGAATGCATTTATTTTATCTCTATTTTTTATAGGACAACCCGGATGAATATTCGACGATTCCATGAATTATACGTGAAGAAATAGTGACATGTTGTCTGACAAAGCAAATCGCGAGCTTTGACTATGTAAGAGGGTGATATACTTGATGAAGGACTTTTTTACCAAGAAAAAAAAGTACGCTACCGTCCCATCTGCAAAAGCGAGACAGGACGTTCCTGAGGGCATTGTCCGTAAATGCCCAAAATGCAAGAAGATAATGTATGTCAAAGAATTGAAGAAGCATCTGTTTGTTTGCCAATCTTGCGGCTATCATTATCCCATCGGTGCGTATGAACGTGCGGAAATGCTTTTTGACGCAGATTCATATGTCGAATTTGACAAGAACATGGTTTCATTAAATCCGCTTCAGTTTCCCAATTACATGCATAAATTGGAATCGGATCGCAAAAAGACCAAGTTGAACGAAGCGGTTTGGACAGGAAAAGGCCGGATTGAAGACTGCGAATGTGCGGTAGCTATTATGGATAAGGGCTTCCGGATGGGCAGTATGGGCTCGGTTGTCGGTGAAAAGATTACGCGACTGATTGAATATGCCGGAAAACAGGGGATACCGGTCATCATCTTTTCAGCATCCGGCGGGGCACGTATGCAGGAAGGCGTCCTCAGCTTGATGCAAATGGCAAAAACGAGTGCTGCGCTAAAGGCGTTCAGCGAGAACGGCGGTCTCTATATTTCAATCATGACCCACCCGACCACTGGCGGGGTTTCGGCAAGCTTTGCTTCTTTAGGCGACTATAACCTTGCCGAACCGGGGGCATTAATCGGCTTTGCCGGACGACGCATTATTGAACAGACAATCGGTGCGGAGCTTCCTCCGGATTTTCAAACGGCTGAATTTCTGTTGAAGCACGGACAGCTCGATCAAGTGGTTCCACGCGCTGAATTGAGAACTGTTCTGGGACGGATCTTGTCGATTCATACTGAAGGGAGTGCTGAAGCATGGGACCGGAACTAGAATTTGAAAAGCCGATTCATGAGCTTCAGGGGAAAATAGCTGAATTAAAACAGTTTATGGATGAGAAGGGCATTGACCTCTCCGATGAATTGAATCACTTGCAAGAACGGCTGGCAAACCTTGAAAAAGAAACTTACGGCAGCATGACTCCTTGGGAACGTGTTGGTGTCGCCAGAAAATTGAACCGTCCGACAACACTGGATTACATTCCGCTTCTTTTTACCGATTTTCTTGAATGTCACGGTGACCGGCTCTATGGAGATGATTCGGCAATTGTAGGCGGAATCGCAAAATTTCATGGTTGCCCGGTCACGGTTATCGGCGAACAACGCGGCAGGGATACAAAAGAAAATATTATGCGTAATTTTGGAAGTCCTCATCCGGAAGGCTATCGCAAAGCGTTGCGTCTGATGAAACAGGCAGATAAGTTTCATCGGCCGATCATTACCTTTATAGATACAAAAGGAGCGTTTCCAGGGCAAGCTGCTGAGGAACGCGGCCAAAGCGAAGCGATTGCCCGCAATCTTTATGAAATGTCTTGGCTGTCCGTACCGGTCATTTGTGTCGTAATCGGTGAGGGAGCAAGCGGCGGGGCACTTGCCATCGGTGTCGGCAATCAGATTTTAATGCTGGAAAATTCCTGGTACTCGGTTATTTCGCCTGAAGGAGCTGCCGCATTACTGTGGAAAGATGCCGGTCAAGCAGAAAAAGCCGCAGAAACGATGAAAATTACCGGATCAGATTTGAAAAAACTCGGCATTATTGATAAACTGGTTCCGGAGGTTTTGGGCGGTGCGCATAATGACCCGAAGAAACAAGCTGAACTCATTGATCAGGCGCTCGCGGGCTCGATGGACCAATTGGATCAATTAAGTCCCTGCCAAGTGCGCGAGCAGCGATTGGCCAAGTATCGCCAGATCGGTGATTATGATACTGCCCAGAAGAATCAAACCGATCTTTCTATTTTTTCTTATTCATCTTCATCAGATAAGCAATAGTAGGGACACTAAAATGAGGTGATTATTGTGATGAAAAAAATTGGAGTTCTGACAAGTGGCGGAGACGCTCCGGGTATGAATGCAGCGGTTCGTTCTGTCGTCCGCTCGGCGATTTATCGCGGTGTGGAAGTTTACGGCATTTACCACGGGTACAAAGGCTTAATCACCGGCAACATCAAAAAGCTTGAGGTTTCTGATGTTGGCGACATCGTCCAGCGCGGCGGTACCATTCTTTACACCGCACGTTGTGAAGAATTCAAGACTGAAGAAGGTCGTGCGATCGCAATTGAACAGTTGAAGAAGTTCGGCATTGAAGGTCTTGTTGTGATCGGCGGCGACGGATCCTTCATGGGCGGTGTCAAGTTGACACAGCTTGGTTTCCCTACGATCGGTATTCCCGGCACCATCGACAATGATATCCCGGGAACCGACTTCACCCTTGGATTCGATACAGCATTGAATACCATCATTGATGCGATCGATAAAATCCGTGATACGGCAACTTCGCACGAACGCCGATTCATTATTGAAGTTATGGGTCGGGGCTGCGGCGACTTGGCGATGTGGTCCGGACTTGCTGATGGTGCTGAATCGATTCTGATTCCGGAAACAAAAGAAGATTTGAACACGATTGTTGAACGTTTGAACCGAGGAATAGAACGCGGAAAACGGCACAATATTATTATCGTGGCTGAAGGTGTGGGCAGTGCCGATGAAGTCGCAAAAGCAATTAAAGCGAAAACGAACATGGATACTCGCGTCACGGTTCTCGGACATGTTCAGCGCGGCGGTGCACCAACAGCATTCGACCGTGTATTGGCAGCCCGGATGGGCAATAAGGCTGTCGACTTGTTATTGAATGGCGAGAAGGGCAAAATGATCGGTATTCAAGATAACAAGATAGTCGCGCATAACATTCTCGATCTTCTCACGAAGAAACACGAGTTTAACGATGAGTTGTATAAGTTAGCAAAAGTATTATCCATATAAATTGCTGGAGGGAACTATTTAATGAAAAAGACAAAGATTGTTTGTACACTGGGACCATCAAGTGATACGGTTGAAATGCTTGTCAAAATGATTAACGCAGGCATGAATGTTGCGCGTTTTAATTTCTCGCATGGTGATCATGAAGAACACCATCAAAAAGTACTTAACCTTCGTGAAGCGATGAAGATTACCGGCAAAACGATTGGTATTCTTCTCGATACAAAGGGACCGGAAATTCGTACACATGATATGGCAACTCCAGAAGTTCTTCTTGAAGAGGGCAAATCAGTTGATATTTCAACAAAAGAAGTTGCCGGAACAGCAGAAAAATTCTCCATTACTTACGCAGAATTGATTGACGACATTCATGTTGGTTCAAAGATTCTGATCGATGACGGCTTAGTTGAACTTGAAGTTACAGGTATCGATAAAGAAGCCGGCCTTATCCATAACAAAATTTTGAATACTGGTGTTCTGAAGAGCAAAAAAGGTATTATCGTACCTAACGTCAGCATCAACCTGCCGGGAATGACTGAAAAAGATGCGAACGACATCGTTTTTGGTATCGGCGAAGGTATTGACTTTATCGCTGCTTCTTTCGTTCGCCATGCATCGGATGTTAACGACATTCGCAACCTGTGCAAAGAAAATGGTGCAGAAGACGTACACATCTTCCCTAAAATCGAAAGCCAAGAAGCTGTTGACAACATCGATGAAATTCTCGAAGTTTCCGATGGCATCATGATTGCCCGTGGTGACCTTGGTGTTGAAATTCCGCCAGAAGATGTACCGCTCGTTCAAAAGCGTCTCATCAAAATGTGCAACAAAGCAGGCAAAACGGTTATTACAGCAACACAGATGCTTGATTCGATGATTCGCAACCCACGTTGTACGCGTGCCGAAGCAAGCGACGTTGCAAACGCGATCTTCGACGGCACCGATGCGATCATGCTTTCCGGTGAATCTGCTTCTGGTAAATGGCCGGTTGAAGCTGTTACAACGATGAGCAATATTGCGTTGAAAGCAGAATCTGCAATTGACTACAAGGCGATACTCAAGAAATTGAGTGATTCAAGTGAAGCAACAGTTACGGCTGCAATCGGCGAAGCCGTAGCGCATACAGCATTGAACCTCAGTGTTGGCGCAATTGTTACGGCAACGGTCAGCGGCTACACAGCGCGCGTTGTTTCCCACTACCGTCCGAAAGCACCAATCGTTGCGGTTACGAACTCACAACGTGTGGCAAACAAAATGTGCCTGGCATGGGGCGTGACTCCGGTACTGAGCGAACAAGCAAAGTCAACGGATGAAATGTTCGAAATTGCTGTTGACAGCGCAAAGAAAACGGAACTGGTTAAAGACGGTGATCTTGTCGTCATTACAGCAGGTCTTCCGGTTGCTGCGTCAGGCAAAACGAACATCATGCGTGTTCACCAAATTGGAGAAACACTGACACAAGCTTAAGAAATGTGTTGAATTTCTCAACTTATTTCTATTCTGTAAGTTCATCGTTTATGATAAGAGGAGGCACATCCTAATGTGCCTCCTTTTTTAAAACCTCTATTTCAAGTAAACCGACTAGCTAAACGGAGTGATGAATGATGATCGAATCAACTACGGAAGTCGTTGTCCGCTACAATGAGACCGATAAAATGGGCATTGTGCACCACAGCCAGTATGTCATCTATTTTGAGTTGGCACGCACTCATTTTATCCAAGAATCAGGGATCCCCTATCGAAAGGTTGAAGAAGAGGGGCTAATGATGCCGGTGCTGGGCGTCGAGGCTCACTACCATTCACCGGCATTTTATGATGATACACTGATCGTGAAAACCACGATTGCCGCCTACGACAGTATCAGAATGAAGTTTCATTACAAGATCTATCGCAAAACGGATCAGAAGCTGCTTGCGGACGGTTCAAGTGAGCATTGTTGGACTGATCTGTCTTTGCGTCCGGTATCGATTAGAAGAAAGAATCCGGAACTGCATCATCTGATTGTCGAAGCTTGCCGGTAAAGGTAACATCAAAATAAGGGAGATTAAGAAGATGCTGAACAAACTGTTCATTGTGATGATCGTCTATGCCCTGGTTGAAGTCTGTACCCTTATTTATGTCGGTGGACTGATCGGTGGATTTCATTTGCTGCTGATTTTGCTTGCATCTGCCCTTTTGGGGGCATGGATGATCAAGCAGCAAGGACTTCAGCTCATGCAGAAGTTCAGGCAGGATTTCGAGCAGCGAAGAGTCCCCAGTGAACCGCTCATTGACGGAGCCGGATTGCTGATTGGTGGTCTGCTGCTCATGTTGCCTGGATTAATCAGTGACTTGGCGGGCATTATTTTGCTGATTCCTGCGGTTCGCAGCGTATTGGTCAGACGCATGTCACGCTGGATTCGTGAACGGATGCGCAGCGGCGAATGTACCGTTCACTTCTTTCGGAGATGATCAGGTGCTCTTTTTGCCTAAGATGTACTGCCAAAGATCCATCCAAGTTCCGGAATAGTAGAGCGTTTTAATGACAACAAGCACTAATGGTCCGATGATCAGACCGGTAAGCCCGAACCAACGAAATCCGAAATAAATGGAAACAAGTGAAGCAAGCGGGTCAATGCCAATACTCGCCGAAATGATTTTCGGCTCCATCAGTTGCCGTTGAATGATTGCAGCGATATAGAGAGCAGTCAAGCATATGGTGAAGGAATAGTTGTGTGTAAAAAATTGATAGATAATCCAGGGAATAAAAATAACACCGGTACCCAAATAGGGAATCAAATCAACGACTCCAGTGATTAATGTAATGGTGATGGGATGCGGCACTTTCAAGATCAGCATGCCGACAAAAACCAAAGTCATGGTCATAAAAATGAGCAGGAACTGAGCCCGTACAAAACCGATGCATGTTTTCTTTAATTCGGAGAGAACTTTGTAGATCGGACGCCCAATCGAAGAACGCATCGATAATCGATGAACGTGATTCTTGATCCGCTCAGAATCTTTGGATAAGAAAAATGACGCAAGGAAAATAAAGAGTGCTGAAACCAGGGTGCTGGGAATTGTAGCGATAAATTGAGTTAAATTGGTCAGTAACCGACCGGCTAAATCATTCAGCATGTCGACGAGTGTTCCTGCCATGCTTTCTACATTCAACTGAATCGCTTTCTGCTGTCCGTTCGGAAGCCCGGAGAAAATGTGTATGGCTTGTTCCCATGACGGCACAAGGCGTGAAAAAAAGAAGGTTTGCATGTCACCAATTAGGATGGACAACTCATCAGGCACTGTCCGGGAGAGTGAGGCAACGCCGCGAACCAGAGCAAAGGCAATAAATAAAAGACTGCCGATTGAAATGGAAAAAAAAGAGAAGAGAACAACAAATGAGGCTGCTCCCCGGGGCAGCCCCGTTTTTTTTTCAATAAACAGGACCAGCGGATTTATTAAGAATGCAAGCGCACAAGCAATGATGAAGGGCAGCGCATAACGAACGGCAAGCATTAACATCGCGATGATCGATGTTGTAATCGCGATGACAACAAGGGCACGCAAAACAATAAAGAAAAGCGTAAGAAACGGTTGCGAATTTTGAGCGTTCATGTCCTCATCCCACCTTACGTCTATAGGTATGCGGACAAGGTACGAATATACACAGAAAACAAACTGCAGAAAAATAAAATATATTCACAAATTAGTTGAAAGCATATATAATCAATATAATGTTGTTAAATTAGGTATCGATATGATAATTAAAATGCATGAATAGAGCGGATCTGCTTTTGTTCATGTCAATCTAATGAATGGGTACTTTGCCACGCGACAGAGCAAAGTACTGCGCAGAAAAAGAGATGTTATTAGGGAGGGGACCAATGTGACCATGACAAGAGGACTTGAAGGCATTGTTGCGACAACATCAGCCATCAGTTCAATAAGAGATGATGTACTTACCTATCGTGGATACAGGATACAGGACTTAGCCGAACAAACAACTTTTGAAGAAGTTATTTACCTGTTGTGGAACGGAGATCTTCCAACATCAGAACAGTTGTCCGTATTCCGAAAATCGCTTGCGGCTGACGCTGCTGTCCCTGATGAACTGTTTGCAATGATGAAGATGTTCCCGCTCGATCAGGTGCACCCAATGGCCGTGTTACGCTCGTCCGTCTCAAACCTTGGTATCTATGATACCGACGCCGAGCGGGCAGGCATTGAAGCAAATCAGACTAAGGCGATTCGGCTGCAAGCTAAAGTTGCCACACTCGTTGCCGGATTCTCGAGAATTCGCCAAGGCCTTGACCCTGTGTCCCCTGACCCATCGAAGCATTTTGCAGAAAATTTCCTCTATATGATGCGCGGAAAAGCGCCTTCAGATCTTGAGGCGAGATTGTTGGACCGCGCATTAATTCTTCATGCAGATCACGAACTGAATGCCTCAACATTTACAGCACGCGTTTGTGTTGCAACGCTGTCCGATATCTATTCGGGAATAACGGCAGCAATCGGTGCATTGAAAGGTCCGCTCCATGGCGGCGCAAATGAGCAAGTCATGCACATGCTCGAAGAAATTGGATCGATCGATTGGGTTGATGATTATATCTATGAAGCGCTTGCGGTAAAAAAGAAAATTATGGGTTTTGGTCACAGAGTCTATAAAAATGGTGACCCGCGGGCACGTATCCTTAAAGATATGGCACGACAAATCAGCGAACTGCACGAAGATACACGTCTTTATGAGATGTCGCTCAGAATTGAACAAATCATGAAAGAGAAAAAAGGGCTGCTGCCGAATACCGATTTCTATTCAGCAACCCTGTACCATCTCTTAGGCATTGACCACGATTTATTTACGCCCGTATTTGCGGTGAGCAGAACATCGGGTTGGGCGGCACACATCATGGAACAATATAAAGATAACCGTCTCATTCGCCCGCGTGCTGAATACAATGGTCCGCATCTGCGGCGCGTCATCCCCATTGATTTGCGCTGAAACGGGAGTTGACTGAGTGAATGAACTGTAAATCGGATCAGAAAAACAGGTATGGAGGACAGAAATTGATGACACAAGGACAACAAATTAAAGTAGATCAACGCAGCCTAGTCGTTCCCGATCATCCGATTATCCCCTTAATTGAAGGAGACGGAATTGGACCGGAAGTGTGGCAAGCAGCTTCACGTGTTCTTAATGCAGCGGTTCAAAAGGCATATCAAGGTAAGAAAAGTATTGTTTGGAAGGAAGTATTTGCTGGTCAGAAGGCGTTTGACCGGACAGGAGAATGGCTACCAAAAGAAACGGTTGATGCAATCCGAACCTATGTAGTCGCCATTAAAGGACCACTCACGACACCAGTAGGCGGCGGCATTCGTTCGCTTAATGTCGCGCTACGCCAGCAGCTCGATTTATTTACCTGTCTGAGACCGGTTCGTTATTTTGAAGGCGTTCCATCACCGCTCAAGCATCCGGAAAAGGTTGACATGGTTATTTTTCGCGAGAATACGGAAGACATTTATGCAGGCATTGAGTTTCCGGCAGAATCATCTGATGCCGAAAAGCTGATTCGTTTTCTGCAAGAAGAAATGAATGTGCAAAAGATTCGTTTTCCCGAAACCTCTGGAATTGGAATTAAGCCGGTTTCAAAGGAAGGGACGGAACGGCTGGTTCGCGCAGCCATTCGCTACGCCATTCGTGAAAATAGGAAAAGTGTGACGCTTGTGCACAAAGGCAACATTATGAAATTCACCGAGGGAGCTTTTAAGAACTGGGGCTACGCATTGGCCGAGCGTGAATTCCCGGATCAAACGTTTACGTGGCGTCACTATGAGTCCCTTACGAAAAAACAAGGGAAAGCAGCTGCAGACCAGGAATTGACTGCGGCATTGCAGGATGGCCGTGTGCTCGTTAAGGATGCGATTGCCGACAACTTCTTGCAGCAGATTCTGATTCGTCCGGAAGACTTCGATGTCGTTGCTACATTGAATCTAAACGGTGACTATATATCCGATGCACTGGCGGCGCAGGTTGGCGGGATCGGCATTGCACCGGGAGCAAACATCAATTTTGAGACGGGTACCGCTCTTTTTGAAGCAACGCATGGAACCGCGCCGACCTTTGCAGGGCTGGATAAGGTCAATCCATCGTCCCTTCTTCTTTCTGCAGTGCTTATGCTTGAACATCTGAAGTGGTACGAACCGGCAAAAGCAATTATGAAGGCGATTGAACGAACCATTGCCAGCAAGATCGTGACCTTTGATTTTGCACAATTGATGGACGATGCAACGGAAGTTAAATGCTCGGAATTTGCTGATGCACTGATCCAAAATCTTTGATTTAACACCTTCATTACCAGATCAATGACGGCGTTCATAAGTACACTCTTGCCTACTCGTGCATAAAAATTTTTGCATGAAAATGCAGCACCCACGCATGAAAAACGAAAAGAGTCTTAAAGCATTCGCTTTAAGACTCTTTTCGTTTTTTAACAGGTAAAGAAAATTTATGATTTAGCCCCTTCTTCAAACCAATAGAGCAGTGTCTTGGCCAAGGATCAAAGCTGAGGTGCTCTGGCGCCTGCGGGATCACGTGTTGTTGATGCGTGCCAGCGAGCAGCTGGAGTGTCGTTCGTGTACAAGGTAATGAATCAAAGCCTGAATGAATGGAAGGCAGAAGTAAGGACCGGGCGCTTTTTGCCCAGATTTTCTCATTTTATTAATGCATGATTGAGCCCGTTGTGTCCATTCTATGGGTAGATGCAACGATCGACACAATTCGTCTTTACAAAACCTTTACAATTCGTTTATACCCGTTTAAAAGTCAAGCCTTAATATAGATAGTGCAATAAGGTGACTCAACATTCTGAGGGGGAAATAGTCTAATGAAAAAGAAAAACTTGCTTGCGATTGGATTGGTTTTCATCCTTTCATTAACGCTCGTATTGAGCGGCTGCGGAAACAGCTCGTCAGGTAGCAGTAGCGACGCTTCAAAATCTGAATCCAGCTCCTCTGCTGCATTGTCCGGAAAACTGACGATTGGCGGATCAACAGCGCTCCAGCCGCTGGCGGCACAGGCAGCAAAGGAATTCATGGAAAAGAATCCTGATGTACAGATCGAAGTACAGGGCGGCGGCAGCGGTACCGGGCTGAGCGAAACACAAGCTGGAAACTTTGATATCGGCATGTCCGACGTTTTCGCAGAAAGCAAGTCAAACGTTGACGCAAAAGCACTTAAAGATTATAAAGTTGCGGTTGTCGGCATGACGGCAGCGGTTAACCCTAAAGTGGGCGTTAAAAACCTTTCTAAGAAAGACCTTCAAGACGTTTTCACAGGCAAAGTGAAGAACTGGAAAGAAGTTGGCGGCAAGAATCAAAAAATTACGCTTGTAAATCGTCCGGATGGTTCGGGCACGCGCGCAACATTTGATCAATTTGCTCTTGATAACAAAACTCCGGCAGAAGGAATTACTCAAGATTCAACCAATACGGTAAAGAAAATTGTTGCTGATACACCTGGAGCAATTGGTTACATGGCTTTGTCTTACTTCACCGCTAATGATGATTCTGTTGTTAAACTCTCTATTGACGGTGTGGAAGCTTCAGACGCTAACGTTGCAAGCGGTGAATTCCCTGTATGGGCTTATGAACACATGTATACGAAAGGTGAACCTTCAAAACTTGCTAAAGCATTCCTGGACTTCATGATGAGTGATGATGTGCAAACCAAAGATGTACCGGCACAAGGTTACTTGTCGGTTAAAGACATGAAAGTTGAACGTGATGCGACAGGAAAACAAACCGATAAATGATGACTTTTCCTGATGTCAGGTTAAGTGAATAAAGATTAGTCCAATGGCGGCTTAAGCGGGAACGGCTAACGTACCCGCTTGCCGTCATATGGGCGTTCGGACACTATGCAAATGAGGTGTGAAAATGATTAAGAATAGAACGACTTCGAATGCTGGATCTGCATTAGGGAGCGGAAGATCACCGTTGATTAATGAGAAAAGTTTTTTTGCCCGTCTAACTGATCGCAGAAGCGAAAGTCGAGGAAAGGCGCTGATCTACTGCAGCGCGCTATTAATGATTATTGCGGTCACGGCCATCACTTTGTTCTTAACCCTGCAGGGACTTCGCTCATTCGTTGTTGATCACCTTAACTTTTGGACGTTTATTACCGGCACGGAATGGTATCCGGATCGCGCGAATAACCCCTCGTTCGGTGCGTTTCCGTTTATTTTCGGTTCGCTGGCAGTAACCTTTCTGGCTGCTTTAATTGCAACACCGATTGCAATTGGAACTGCAATCTTCATGGCTGAAATTGCTCAAAAATGGGGCACAAAAATAATGCAGCCGGTGATTGAAATTTTGGTAGGCATTCCGTCGGTTGTTTATGGTTTGATCGGTTTATCGATCGTTGCTCCATTCATGCGGCAACATTTTGGAGGATCGGGATTTAACTTGATTACCGGCGCTATTGTTGTCGGCGTTATGATTTTGCCAACAGTCGCGAGTATTGCTGCAGACAGCATTCGCGCTGTTCCCGATTCGCTGCGGCAGGCCTCCTATGCCATTGGCGCAACGAAATGGCAGACGATATGGCGTGTCGTCATTCCAGCCTCGGGTTCGAGCTTGATTACTGCGATTGTCTTAGGCATGTCGCGGGCGTTTGGAGAAGCGCTGGCCGTTCAGATGGTGATTGGCAATGCGCGAAATCTTCCAGGCTCAATTCTTGATCCGGCAGCAACATTGACAACGATCATTACTTTAAGTATGGGACACACAACAACAGGCAGTGTGCTCAACGATGTTCTTTGGTCTCTCGGACTTATTTTGTTACTGATTTCCTATGTGTTTATTGTTATTGTCCGTTACTTAGCAAAAAGGGGTGAAGTACGATGAACAGTAAAGTAACGAATCGTATTGCCCTATCAGTCATTGTTCTTTGTGCTGCGGCTATGGCTACGATACTGATTTCAATGCTTGGTTACATTTTAGTGAAAGGTCTATCAAGCATTTCATGGCATTTTCTCACAACGAGTGCCAGTCCCTTTATGCCTGGTGGAGGGATAAAGGACCAGCTTTGGAACTCTTTCTATGTCTTGTTCATTACCATGCTGCTTACGGTTCCAATTGGTGTTTGTGGCGGTATTTATTTGGCTGAATATGCGAAACCAGGAAAAGTTACCTCATTTATACGCACATGCGTTGAGGTGCTCGCTTCGCTTCCTTCGATCGTGGTTGGTATGTTCGGTTTGCTTTTATTCGTTAATTATTTTGGCTTTAAGTATTCGGTTCTTTCAGGAGCGCTTGCACTTACAGTCTTTAACTTGCCGGTCATCGTCCGCGTAACCGAAGATGGTTTCCGTGCATTGCCGAGACATCAGAAGGAAGGTGGGCTCGCTCTTGGGATGACGCATTGGCATACAATTAAAACGATCCTCTTGCCTGCAGCGTTTCCAAGCATTCTTACAGGAATTATTCTTTCAGCAGGGCGTGTATTCGGTGAGTCGGCGGCACTTCTATTTACGGCCGGGTTATCAACACCGGATCTCAATTTTGGAAACTGGAATCCACTCGCACCCAATTCGCCGCTTAATCTCTTCCGATCTGCCGAAACACTTTCGGTACACATCTGGTCCGTCAATACCGGTGGAATTATGCCTGATGTGGATACGATTGCGAATGGTTCTGCTGCAGTACTTGTTATCTGCGTGCTTATTTTCAATCTGTTTGCACGTATGCTTGGGAAAATCATTAATCAAAAATTTTCTGGGAAATAAGTGGGAGGAATCATAATGATTGAAATGAAAAACAACATTGTTTCATTTGCAAATAATACAGTGACCCAAAAGCGTCCCGTTCAACTAAGTGTTGAGCATGTGAATATTTTTTATGGCGAAAACCATGCAGTTAAAGACGTTACGATTCCGATTCACGAGAAGTCGATTACCGCATTGATCGGACCATCCGGATGTGGAAAATCAACTTTTTTGCGCACCATTAATCGAATGAATGACTTAATTCCAAGCGCGCGATGCGAAGGAACGATCAGCTATAAAGCGGTTAATATTCTTAATCCTAAGGTGGATGTTGTTCAACTTCGCAAGGAAATTGGCATGGTCTTCCAACAGCCGAACCCATTTCCAAAATCAATTAGTGAAAATATTCAACTGCCGCTCCGTTTTGCAGGTGTGCGCAGCAAAAAAGTATTGAAACAAGTCACGGAAGATTGCTTAAAACAGGTTGGGCTGTGGGACGAGGTTAAAGATCGTTTGGATCGTTCAGCAACAAGCTTATCCGGTGGTCAGCAGCAGCGTCTCTGTATCGCACGCGCATTAGCGTTGAAACCGGATGTGATTCTACTCGATGAACCAACATCTGCTCTTGATCCGGTGTCAAGTGCCAAGATTGAAGAACTTCTGCTCGAATTGAAAACTAGTTACACGATCGTTATTGTGACACACAACATGCAGCAGGCAGCCCGTATCGCTGATTACACTGCATTTTTCTATCAGGGCGAACTGGTCGAATTCGGTACAACAAAGACCTTGTTTACGACTCCAGAGAAAAAGAGCACGGCTGATTATATTTCGGGACGGTTTGGTTAATTCCGTCAACTCATTGCTGTATCTTTGATTCAAAATTGATATGATAAGAAGAGATGCAAGGAGTGATCGGTTTGGCAAAGAAAATACTGGTTGTTGATGACGAAGTATCGATTGTTACTCTACTCTCATTTAACTTGAAAAAAGCCGGGTTTGATGTCCAGACGGCAACGAACGGTGCTGATGCGTTGAAGCTTGCTCAAGAGGGGCAACCGGATTTGGTTGTTCTGGATCTCATGCTTCCTGAAATGGACGGCATGGATGTATGCAAACAACTTCGACAAGAGAGGAATTATGTTCCGATTCTGATGTTGACGGCTAAGGACGATGAATTTGATAAAATACTTGGGCTAGAACTAGGCGCTGATGATTATATGACGAAGCCATTCAGTCCGCGTGAAGTCGTTGCTCGAGTTAAAGCGATCTTAAGAAGAACCGAAATTGGCCAACGGGAACATAGCGATGTGCTCGTGATTGGCGACTTGAAGGTTTATCCGAATAACTTTGAGGCGCAGTTTAAAGATGAGGAAATGGTTTTAACACCGAAAGAATTCGAACTGCTTGTTTACATGATGAAACACAAAGGACGCGTACTTACGCGCGAACAATTGCTCAATGCTGTGTGGAATTACGATTTTGCCGGCGATACACGGATTGTTGACGTTCATGTCAGCCATCTCCGAGACAAGATTGAAGACGTCACGCGTAAGCCGCTCTATATAAAAACGGTGCGTGGTCTGGGGTATAAACTTGATGAGCCAAAGGTTTGAGATAAGAACTCTATTGCGATGGGCTTTTGCACTCACAGGTTTGTTTTTTATCGTTTTTGTCACAAATGAGGTCGTTGACGTGACGATGCTGCATAATGATCGGCGGACCATGGAATCACGAGCGCAGTGGATTGCGACTTTGGTAAGCCAAGATGAATCAATCCAGACCAGCACGACGAAAAACATGCTTGTTCAGTTTGCTAAAGAACAAAAGATGCAGATTTCAGTCTATGATAAGAAACGACAGCTCGTGTTTTCCACAAAAAATGAGGAACAAAGAATGCTTGAAGGGACAAAGCAGTTGGTCGTATCAGAGCATTCTTTAGCGTACATAAAGCAGCTGCCAAGCACCCACGCTCAGGCCGGCTATCTGAAACTGATCGGGAACAAGTCGTCGATTGTCGGACTTAACCTTCTCTATTGTTTCTTTGTCGCTGCAGGGGTTGCTTTGCTTCTTTATCGTGACTATCTCGTACGCACGTATGTCCGACCGATTCGCTTTGCGACACGAATGGCGGAGAATCTATTAGAAGGCTCTTATAATATGATCGCTCCCGATCGAGTGAAACGAGAGAGTATCCTGCATTTGAATCTCGCGATGAACCGGATTTCAGAGTCAATTCACGATCTCAAGCATTCGTATAATCGTCAGCGGGCCAGCATGGCAACCTTAACAGAAAATATCGGAAATGGCTTGATCCTCATTGATGGTGTCGGCAGAATCAACTATGTGAACCAAACGTTTAAAGATTCCTTTCAAACGAATGCCAGTTACTGGGAACTTGCTGACTATCATGAAGTGATTACTTATGACAGCGTGAAGCATATGATTGACGAGGTTTATACCACAAAAGCGACGCTCGCTCGTCAACTGCAGCTGAATGTGGGGATCGAACGCAAATACTATGATGTTTCTTGTGCCCCCATTCTAAATAAACACAACAAGGTCAGAGGCATTGTTGTCGTATTTCACGATATAACGACAATCAAAAAATTGGAGAAAATGCGTAAAGATTTTGTCGCGAATGTGTCGCATGAGCTGAAAACGCCGGTAACCTCTTTAATTGGTTTTATCGAGACGCTTCTTGATGGCGCTCGTGAAGATAAGGAACTTGAGGATCAGTTCCTGCACATTATGCTTCATGAAGGGCAACGTTTGCAAAGCCTCATTAAGGATTTGCTTGAACTGTCCAAAATTGAACGCGAGCACTTTAATCTTGAATTCGCCAAACTGTCGCTTAAGCAGCTGATTGAAAGTGTACTGCTTATTTTCAAGGAAAGAGCGAAAGAAAAAACGATTGATCTGAGATTTGAACCGGGGGACGAGGGAATCATTGACGGAGATGCGTTCCGAATTCGCCAAATCATGATTAATTTGATCACGAATGCGATCGCCTACACACCGGAGGGCGGCAAGGTTTCAATCTCAATCCATGAACGAGAAGACGAGGTAGATGTTGTTATTACCGATACCGGCATCGGTATTGAAAAAGACAAAATTCCACGCATTTTTGAACGCTTTTACAGGATTGACAAGGCGCGCAGCAGGGATTCAGGCGGTACTGGATTAGGCTTAGCGATCGTCAAGCATTTAGTTGAAGCGCATGAAGGACGCATCCATGTTGAAAGTGAACCCGGACACGGATCTTCCTTTACGATCACCTTTAAGAAAAATTCAGTGCAGCCGCAACCGAATGCCGGCTGAATCTTATCTCGCACTGGGAAGACAGTACAAAAAATAAGGAAGTGTACGTGGTTCGATAGAACGCCGCGTCCTGCGGCTCACCGAACACTAGGCAGTCGCAACGAAGACTTTGCCTTTGCCAGAGGCTTGGCAAAGCCAAGTTTTCTAACAGGATAAGAAAGTTAG
>NZ_BJMS01000001.1 GCF_006539285.1 Sporolactobacillus inulinus | reverse complement strand
GGAGATTAGGGAACGTGCGCTTTTTGCCCGGTTTTTCTTAGTGTTAAATAAAATGCTAAATTGGATAAATCACCTGTGATGCTTTAGAATAAAGGAATAAGCAGCACAGGTTTTTTTATTTAATCGGACAAGTAGCTTTCCTACAAGTATGGTGAACGTACGGTCAAGCGTCATTTCTTAAATGCCTAACAGACGCGCAAACGCTCGGATGCCTGCGGTCGCACCCTGTTGATGTAAGAAGCAGCTGAGGCATCACTCAAAGCACAAGGTTAATGAATCGACCACATGCAAGAGTACCGGAAATCTGCCCCGATTTTTACAGCTGTGGCCATTTTTAAGAGATGAGGCCTTAATGATAAGAGAACAGAGTATAAGAAAAACGAACGTTTGCCCGGTTTGACGGGGGATACGTCACGTTTTTCGGTGCTTTCAGGAGGAACGTCATGAATAAATTAGTTTTAATTGATGGCAATAACGTCGTTTATCGCGCTTTTTTTGCACTGCCGCTGTTAAGTAATAATCAAGGTATGTATACAAATGCCGTATACGGCTTCACGATGATGCTGATGCGCGTCATTGAAGAGGAAAAACCAACGCATTTGCTTGTCGCCTTCGATGCAGGAAAAACAACCTTTCGTCATGCAACGTACAAAGAATACAAAGGCGGCCGCCAGAAAACACCACCGGAACTGTCCCAACAATTTCCACTCGTTCACGAATTGCTTGATGCGATGGGTATTCAGCGTTACGAGCTGGATAATTATGAAGCGGACGATATTGTCGGTACACTTGCTCGAGAGGCAAGCAGCAATGGGTTTAATGTTCGCATTGTTACCGGGGATAAGGACTATTTGCAGCTGGTCGACCAAGGCGTACGCGTGTCCCTGATCCGCAAAGGAATCACCGATACGGTTGATTATGATATTGAGAAGGTCAGGGAAAGGTATGGGATTAATCCTCGAGAAGTCATCGACCTTAAAGGGCTTATGGGCGATGCTTCGGATAATATTCCCGGCGTGCCCGGAGTTGGCGAGAAGACGGCGATCAAGCTGTTGAAGCAATTTCAGACCGTCGAAGGTGTCTACGAACACATCGAACAGGTATCAGGCAAAAAACTGAAGGAAAAGCTGGAAACCAATAGAGAGCAAGCGCTGTTGAGTAAGCAAATCGCAACCATTGACAGAGAGTCGCCGCTTGAGATTTCGCCCGAAGAATGCAGTTATACACATGAATTTACAAGCAAGTTGCGCGATCTGTTTAACGAATTGGGCTTTCACTCACTGCTTGAAAAAATTGATGTTACCGATTCGGATGAACCTCAGACCGACAAGAAAGACATTGCCGTCCAAACGGTTACTCATTTTAAATCGGATCAGCTTGTTTCGCCGAGTGCATTGATTCTCCAAATGCTTGATGAGAACTATCACTATGCAGACATCACCGGTATCGCTGTTTCGAATAAAACCGGTACCTATTTTATTGAAACACAACACGCCCTTAAGGATGACGCGTTTCGAGAATGGCTGGAAGATCCGAAAATGAAGAAGGTGCTGCTTGACAGCAAATCGGCAGAAGTTGCCTTAAACTGGCGCGGTTTAATGCTGCACGGCGCAGCGTTCGATGTGCGGCTTGCTGCTTATCTGATTGATCCATCAGAAGCGGGGCAGGATCTGGCTCTTTTGGCGAATAAACGCGGCATCAGCAATGTCGAAACCGATGAAGCGTTCTATGGAAAGGGCGCAAAGCAGAAAATTCCTGAAGGTAACGGACAGGCGCAGCATTTGGGCAAAAAAGCGGCTGCATTGCTTCAGCTTGAGCCGAAATTAATTCAGGAGCTTATTGAAAACAAGCAGAGAGAGCTGCTTTTTGAACTGGAACTGCCGCTCGCTCACGTGCTTGCCAAAATGGAATATACGGGGATAAAAACAAGCAGTGAAACATTGAAAGCAATGGGCGAAGAGCTTGATCGAACGCTTGAAATTATCGAACACGACATTTATTCAATGGCTGGTGTAACGTTTAACATTAATTCACCGAAGCAGCTTGGTGAAATTCTATTCGAAAAATTGCAGCTGCCACCAATTAAAAAGACGAAAACAGGCTACTCGACTGCTGCCGATGTTCTTGAGAAACTGCGCGGCCGCCATGAGATCATTGATAAGATTCTTGATTACCGGCAGCTTGGCAAATTAAAATCCACCTATGTCGAGGGATTGCTTAAAGTGATCAATCCGGAAACCGGACGTGTGCATACCGTCTACAATCAGGCATTAACGCAAACCGGCCGACTGAGTTCAACAGATCCGAACTTGCAGAACATCCCGATTCGACTTGAAGAAGGACGCAAGATTCGCAAAGCGTTTCTTCCAAGTGAAGAAGGCTGGCAGATTTTCTCCGCCGACTACTCACAAATCGAACTTCGCGTGCTCGCACATATTGCCGATGATGAAAATCTGAAAGAGGCATTTCTTGAGAATATGGATATTCACACGAAAACTGCAATGGATGTTTTTGGTGTAGCCGAAGATGAAGTGACACCGTTGATGAGGCGCCATGCGAAAGCCGTTAATTTTGGCATCGTCTATGGGATCAGCGACTATGGGCTATCGCAGAATCTTGGGATTACGCGTAAAGAAGCGGCGCAATTTATCGAGCAATACTTAAAGAGCTATCCGGGGGTTCATCAGTATATGAGAACCATCGTTCAGAAGGCGAAAACAGAAGGTTATGTGACCACCCTGTTGAACCGTCGCCGCTACTTGCCGGAGATTAACAGCCGCAATTTCAATCGGCGTAGTTTTGCCGAACGAACGGCGATGAATACGCCGATTCAGGGCAGTGCCGCCGATGTGATTAAGCAAGCGATGATTCACATGGATCAGCGGATTCAAGAAGAAAAATTGCAAACACGGATGCTGCTTCAGGTGCACGATGAATTGATTTTCGAAGTCCCGGAACACGAACTCGACATCATGAATCGCATTGTTCCTGAAGTGATGGAGCATGCCATTGAACTTCGCGTTCCACTGAAAGTCGAGTGTTCCTACGGGCCGACGTGGTACGATGCAAAATAAAGAAAGCGTTTGGCGCCGACTCAGCGGCGCTGCTTGGCTATTTGGGAGTGAGCGATTTGCCAGAATTACCAGAGGTTGAAACCGTCAAACGGACATTATCACAGCTTGTCTTAGGGAAAACGGTGAAAGAAGTTGAGGTACGTTGGCCGAAGATCATCCGGCGCCCGGATGATCTTAATCAGTTTAAGCACGCGCTTATCGGGCAGACGATTCACGATATCAAGCGGCGGGGGAAGTTCCTGCTCTTCTGTTTCGATGATTTCGTGCTGGTCTCGCATTTGCGTATGGAGGGCCGCTATCGCTTGGATCCGGAGCACGCGCCGACGGATAAGTATACGCATGTGATCTTTCATTTTACGGATGATACGGCGCTCCGTTATCGTGATGTACGCAAGTTCGGAACCATGCATCTCTTTAATAAGGGTGAGGAGTGGCAGCATCCGCCGCTTGCAAAATTAGGGCCGGAGCCGCTCTCAAAGGCCTTAACGGTTGACTACCTCACCACCGCATTTTCGCGAACCAGCCGCTCAATTAAACAAGTTTTACTTGACCAGACGGTTGTGGTTGGCTTAGGCAATATCTATGTCGATGAATCGCTGTTTAAAGCGGGGATTCATCCGCTTACCCCTGCATCAAGCCTGAGCGCGGAGCAGCTGGAGCAACTGCACCATGCGGTTGTGGACACATTGACAAAGGCGGTCACCCTTGGTGGAAGTACAATTCGAACGTTTGTAAACAGTCAAGGGCATATGGGGTTCTTCCAACAGGAACTTGCGGTCTACGGGCGGAAGGGAGAGCCGTGTGTGCGCTGCGGGACTGCGATTG
Source organism: Sporolactobacillus inulinus (assembly GCF_006539285.1). Taxonomy (GTDB): domain Bacteria; phylum Bacillota; class Bacilli; order Bacillales; family Sporolactobacillaceae; genus Sporolactobacillus; species Sporolactobacillus inulinus. The sequence goes on along the minus strand of NZ_BJMS01000001.1, from coordinate 45,134 downwards.
AAAAGATCAAGGTCGGCGGACGCGGCACGCACTATTGCCCGATATGCCAGCCTCGGAGTTCAGAGCAATGATCAAAATAGGTTTAACCGGAGGCATTGCCAGCGGGAAGAGTACGGTTTCGCGCTGGCTGATGGCGCAAGGCTATCCGGTGATCGACGCTGATCGCGTCTCTCGCGAAGTTGTTACACCTGGGGAAAAAGGGCTGCGCTTAATTGCAGGCCATTTTGGTGAAGCGATGCTTTTGCCCACTGGTGCATTGGACAGAAAAAGGCTGGGCGCACTCATTTTTCAGGATGACAAGAAACGCAAGCTGTTAAATGAACTCTTGCATCCTTTGATACGAACGCGCATGCTGCAACAGTTAGAGGAACTGGAGAAACGCAGGGAGCCGATTGCCTTTTTAGATATCCCATTGCTCTATGAGAGTGGTCTTGAGACCTTGACGGATAAAACGATTGTGGTTTATGTAACCCCGGAGCAGCAATTAAAACGTTTGATGAAGCGGAACGGCCTTACTGAGGAACAAGCGCGTGAACGCATTGATGCGCAGATGCCCCTTGAAGAAAAAGCAAAGCGCGCAGATGCCATCATTGATAACAACGGCTCCGTAACGAAAACCGAAGAACAGATCCGTGCACTGCTTCACAAGGGGTTGTTCGATTGTTAAGTCTAGGTACATCTCGCGCGGCTTTTCATCCGTTGTCTAGTAGGATACAATAAGCTTATCGATAACAGCGAATGGAGTGAGAATAGTGCGCTGTCCGAATTGCAAACAAATGGCAACGAAAGTGCTGGATTCACGCCCTGTTGATAATGGGCGTGCCATCCGCAGGCGTAGAGAATGTGAATTGTGCCATCATCGCTTTACGACGTTTGAGAAAGTAGAAGAAACGCCTTTGGTCGTTGTGAAAAAAGGGGACAACCGAGAGGCGTTCAGTCACGAAAAGATGCTGCGCGGGCTGATTAAAGCTTGCGAAAAGCGTCCGGTTCCGCTCGAACGCCTCGAGCAGCTTGCCAATGATGTTGAAAAAACGTTGCGCGATGAGGGGCGTTCTGAAGTGAACAGCCATGAAATCGGCGAACGTGTGATGAATGAATTGGTGAAGGTGGACGAGGTCGCGTATGTCCGCTTTGCTTCTGTATATAGACAGTTTACAGATATCAACGTTTTTGCGAAAAAAATACAAGAATTAAAAGATCAGCTGGAAAAAGAGAAAAACAACAAGAAATAAATTTTGTCAGGACAATGGAAAAGTAGTGATTGATGCAAAATTGATGCAGAGCGGGAGGATAAAGGCATGCTGCAGTCTTGGAAGGAAGTACTGCCGGGCGATCATTATCGCGTTGAGACAAACGGACTGCTTCATTCTTTTGACCAAAGAGTCATAACACTGCTGTATCAGCCGCTCATTGGTATCGAAGCAGCAAGTCTGTATTTTACGCTTTGGCAGGAAGTTGAGTTTTTAGAAGAACACTTAACCCACCATCATTTAATGGGTTCGATGAACTTGTCTTTGGATCGTATTTTAAAAGCGAGAAAGAAACTTGAGGCCGTGGGCTTGCTGGAATCGTTGAAAAAAAAAGAGGCAGCCCCCGGTCAGTTTGTCTATCGTCTTGAACCGCCACTTACGCCGAATCGATTTTTCAAAGACGGTTTTTTAAATTTGTTTTTATACCGTCAGATCGGTGCACGTGAATACAAACGGCTTGCAGAATTATTTGCCGTTCACAGAGTAAATACCGCCGACTATGAAGATGTATCCGCATCATTTGATGAAGTCTTCAAATCGGTCCCTGCTTCAGAGACAATCGATGAGCGGAATAATGTGAAGACGGAAGGTTCATGGGCGCACCGCGCGACTTCGCCGAAGATCGGGCTTAAGACACATTTTGACTTTAAGCAAATGATGACTTATTTGTCAGATGCGATTGTTGAGGAAGATGCGTTGACTGAAGACGTACGTCAGGCAATCGATAAACTTGCATTCGTGTACCGTACTGAGCCATATGATATGAGCAAGGCGGTGCAAGCAGCGGCGCTTCATACCGGAGAGGTCGATATCGATGCCCTTCGTAAAGAAGTTCGTGATTTCTATCTGCTTGAACATGGTGCAGATGAAATGCCGGCTCTGTATGAGCGGAGACAGCCGGAGTCGCAGCGGGAGTTTACGGAGAAAGAACCGCAAACCGAAGAAGAGCAGTTGATTGCATGGTACGAACGCAATTCTCCGTACCAACTGCTTGAAGCGCTTGGACAAGGCAGCAAGCCGGCAGCTCCGGACTTGAGACTCATTGAAAATTTGATGTTCGACACGAAGATTAATCCAGGTGTAATCAATGTATTGATCGACTATATTTCTCAAGTCAATGATCATAAATTAAACAAAGCATTCGTCGAAAAAGTCGCCGCACAGTGGGCACGGGCGAATGTGACAACTGTGCGTCAGGCGATGAACTATGCACGTGAGGAACAGAAGAAACGGAAGCAGACGAAAAAGTCCCCTGCGACTAGAGCGCCGGCTTCCGCCCGCACCTCAGCTCGAAAGGAGCATCAAGAGGTCATTCCGGAATGGATGAAGCGGCCGAAGAAAACAGAGAAACAAACCAAAGAAAATGAAGAAGCGGTAAAACAGAGAGCCAAGTGGCTTGAAGACTATTTGAATCAAATTTAAGCGCATCAAAAAGGGGGTGTCGGACATGGATCCATTAGCTTCATTATTTAAAGAGTTGTCAGCGGGACGGAATGTGCAGAAGCAGTGGCGTCAACTAGAAAACGAGCTGAGTACTCACCCGGATGTTCGCAAATTTGCAGAAAAAAATCCGGATATTGACGAAGCGGCTTGGTCAAGAAACGCATCACGGCTGTTTCAGTTCGTCACTGAACGAAAGGCTTGTGCGCATTGTCCAGGACTCGACCACTGTCCGAACATGATGAAGGGCTACCGTCCTCAATTAGTGAATGACAAAGGGACACCGTCCTTGACCTTTGTTCGATGCCCGCTTCTTGAAGAACAGGAAGTAAAGCAGCGGCAAAGCAATCTCATCCACAGCTACTATGTACCCAAAGACGTACTGAACGCGACGTTTGACTCCATCGACAAAGAAGAAGGTGGCCGGCAGGAAGCGATTTTGGCGGCGGGAGAATTTGTAAAGCGCTACCTAAATAACCCGTCGGAAACTAAAGGCCTTTATCTTTGCGGCGAGTTTGGTGTCGGCAAAACCTATTTGATGGGTGCAATTATGAAGCGACTCGCTGAACGGCGCCATATTACCTCACTCATTGTGTACGTACCCGACTTTTTCAGAGAAATAAAAGGAGCGATTCAGGACCATTCGGTCGATGAGAAATTAGAAGTCTTGAAAAAGACACCCGTCCTGATCCTTGATGATATCGGGGCGGAAACCATTACACCCTGGATACGCGACGAAGTGCTCGGCAGTATTCTTCAATACCGAATGATGGATCATTTACCGACACTTTACACGTCGAACTTCAACTATGACGAACTGGAAGATCATTTCTCCTATTCGCAAAAAAGCGGGACGGAACGTGTAAAAGCAAAGCGTGTAATGGAACGTATCCGCCATTTTACCCAATTAGTTGAAATGACCGGTGTCAATCGGCGTTGATAAAATTCTAAAAAAATGAAAACAAAAGCGCATGAATAAGGTCTTCCTCCCATATAGTCCTTATATAAGTTGGGACGGGGAGGATGAACCATTGGAGATTGATTTTGATACCCGGCAGGAGGCTGCGGAATTCTATCGACGTTTGCCTTCTTCTTTAAGACAAGTCACTGGTGTGATGCTTATTAACAGTCGATTGGCTGTTTTTCCGGAAAAAACGACGGATTATAAAGAATTTGCGCAGTTAATTGCCCGCTATATTTGCGAACGCTATGAAAAAAAATGGGTTATGGCCATCATCGAAAACTATTACTATTTTACAGACCCGGAAGAACAGGTTGCTATTTTAAACATTGTGTCCGCAATTTTTGCCGGCGAAAAAAATGATTTGCCTCAGACAGAGGTGCTTGAGGATCGGCGCACGATTATCATGGACTCGCTTGAAGGTATTTTGCAGGAGCATCATAGCGTTTCATTCACGTCCATCGTTCGCTTTCGTTTAACCGCGTATCGAAAAGCACTGAGACGCTATGTCGAAATTGCGATCGATGAGTACAAGCTGGAGCAGGAGTATCAAGTTTTTATTGACAAGCTACGCCGCATCATTCGCGCCTATAAACCGCTCTGCGAGAAGATTGAAGTCTATGATGAACAGCCTTTCAAACTTTATGATGAGCGTCACCATCTTATTCGAAACATTCAATCGGTTCGATCCTTTTATCCGATCTTAAAACAGTGGGGGATTGAGGCGGAGCCCTCGATTGTTCTGTCGCTGATTGCCTTGGCACCGAAACAAGTCATTGTCTATACCGATCGTCCGGATCATGGTGTGATGAAAACGTTGCATCGGGTTTTCGAAGACCGTGTCTGCTTTGTTCCATCATCCCTGCATTTGACCAGTGGAAATCGCGTATCGCAATAAAGACGAATCTTGTCGAAAAATAAGGGAAAAAATTACAACCAATTTATGGATTGCGGGTTTACATTGTAATAATTTCCATCTATACTAGAAAAGTAAATTGACGAAAGGAGGTCATCAAAACATGATGACACTTGGAATGAACGTTAAAAGTAATCCAATTGCATATAGGTTTCGGATGACCTCCACGTATTCATTCATGCATTAACCATTTATTCAAATGGTGGTTAAACTTAATTACTGAACGAATCCGCAGGTCAGATTGCCTGCGGTATTTTTGTGCGCTTAAAACCGTATTGGCGATGCCTTTGCGGTTTTTTTTACGCTCAATTACCAATAAATGGTATATAAAGCCTGCGCTGGACGCTGTGCTTTTATATAAATTTTTTCAGACTGGCGCACAATCAGGAGCCGGTCCTTGACGACTAAGAAAGGATGATGAATGATGCACGCATCTGCAGATCTGCAATTGCCGATGGAACAACGAGAATTTTTTCATGACCCACATCGATTAAGGAGGGGAGGTAAGGGAATGGTTAAATTTAATCTGTTTGCTCTGACCTTTACAGTGTCGATCAGAAAGACGAAATCAGCATACGAACGCTACGAAGACCGTAAAAGAATTAAATCAATCCATGAACGAATGCTTGATAAACGTTTTGAATACGAACGTTATATTCGGTAATGGTTTCCAAAAAAATTTTGATGGGAGGCGTTGTTTATGTTAAACGGAATAATTGTGGTGGTTCGCGCGCGTTTTGGAAAGGGGACACAATTTCTTTAACTGCGCTGCACTTTGAATGGGGCCAGTCGATATGATACGATAACAGCAAAGCAACAACAAGGGGAGTGAACGATGATGAAAAGATTTCTAGTACTTCTTGCCAACGGCTTTGAGGAGACTGAAGCGGTTACTGCGATTGATGTTTTGCGCCGCGGAGGCGTTGAGGTGGTGCTCTCTTCAGTTGCCGATACACCGCTTGTTGAAGGCTCACGAAAAATTGTTGTGAAAGCAGATGTGTCGATCGACAGTGAGGGACTTCTTGATTTTGACGGCATCTATCTTCCGGGAGGGGCGAAAGGTGCTCAGACGCTTCGTGACGATGCACGCGCGCAGAAACTGATTCGTGCCTACAAGGAGAATGGGAAACTGGTAGCAGCAATCTGCGCCGCACCGATTGCCCTGGAGCAAGCGGGTGTGCTTCAAGGCGAAACGGCGACGAGCAATCCGGATTTCAAGGATCACATCAAACAAGCGGCTTATCACGAAGAGCCGATCGTGGTTTCAGGGAAGCTCCTTACTTCTCGCGCAGCGGGAACAACGCTTCCTTTTGCATTGGAAATCTTGCGTCAGCTTGGTTTGCAAGACGAAGCAAAACAGGTCAGCCGTGATATGATGTTCGATTATCTCATTGAAAATCGTGAAAAGATCTTTTATTAATTAGATAGGAAAAGATACGAATCTGAGTACAGCGACAGGCTGTAAACCAAACGGGCAGGCATCAGCGGGTACGAAGAGGCTCCCAGACTGTCCGAGGTAAGCACGCGCATTTTTCAATTTTAACTTGCATGAAAAGAAAATGCATGATATAGTATTATATGAATTTGCAAAGAGTAAAGCAGAGGCGCCCGGCTTCTCACCTGTTCGACGCATTTTATGTTGTTGCCAGGTATGAATTAACGAATGTACGGTCAATGCGGGCGTTTTTGCGCCCGCATTTTTGTTTGCTCAAATAGCCAGCGATTTGCTTAATTTTATTTGGAGGTGGCTCAATATTAGCAAAGATATGATTGTCAACGAAGGTATTCGTGCACAACAGGTTCGTCTGATTGGTCAGAACGGAGAACAGGTCGGCATTAAGTCGAAAGCGGAAGCATTAGCGATGGCTCAGAATGTGAACCTCGATCTCGTGCTGGTCGCACCAGGTGCCAAGCCGCCGGTTTGCCGAATCATGGATTACGGGAAATACCGTTTTGAACAGCAGAAGAAGGAACGGGAAGCACGAAAGAACCAGAAGGTCATCAATCTTAAAGAAATTAGGCTCAGCCCGAGTATTGAAGAACATGACTTCAATACGAAAATGCGCAACGCCAAGAAATTTCTTCAGAAAGGCGACAAGGTCAAGGCGTCCGTTCGCTTCAGAGGGCGCGCGATTACGCACTCAAATCTCGGACGCCAAGTGCTTGAAAAGCTCGCTGAAGAGTGTGCCGATATTAGCGTTATTGAGGCGAGACCGAAGATGGAAGGACGCAGCATGTTCCTTGTGCTTGCACCTAAAGTCGACAAATAATCGAGCAATTACACTGCGTTTTGAATGACAGCAGGTGCTGTTCTAAGAAACGGATTTTACTAGGAGGATTTAGTTATGCCAAAAATGAAAACACACAAAGGTGCCGCAAAACGTTTCAAGAAAACCGGTACCGGCAAGTTTAAACGGGAACACGCGTACACGAGCCACATGTTCAGCCATAAGTCGAACAAGCAAAAGCGCAACTTGGATAAGAGCGCAATTGCAACTCCAACTCTAGCTAACAAGCTCAAGAAACTGATCAACAACTGATTTTAAATTTAAAACGATTTATTTTTAGTGTCGCAGCAGGCGGCTTATTCTAGGAGGTTTTTTCAATGGCAAGAGTTAAAGGCGGATATGTGACTCGTCGCAGACGCAAAAGAGTATTAAAATTAGCAAAAGGTTATTTCGGCGCAAAACACAAACTGTTTAAGGTTGCGCAACAGCAGGTCTTCAAATCCCTGACTTATGCTTACCGTGATCGTCGTCAGACCAAACGTAACTTCCGCAGACTGTGGATTGCACGAATCAATGCAGCAGCACGTCTGAACGGACTTTCTTATAGCAAGCTGATCTACGGCTTGAAAGAGGCAGGCGTTGAAGTAAACCGCAAGATGCTCGCTGACCTCGCTGTTAACGATGCAGCAGCATTCGCAACACTCGCTGAACAAGCAAAAACAGCAGCAAAATAATTTTACCCATCAAAACAGCACCTCTGCCGCACTTTTTGTATGGCATGGGTGCTCTTTTATTTTCTTGAAATTTGTTGGTTCTGCTTACAGCGCTTCGCCTTGTGATGAAAAGTTCGAAAAAATCAGCATTGATTTTTTCGGGCTTTTTTTTGCGTTGATTCGTTCATGTTGATGAAAGCCGAAAACGGATACGTCATCGTTTATAATGAAAGAAGCATCCGAATTAAGAAAGAGGATAAAGAACCCACTTGAATTCTAACTCAGATGGGAGCGCCGCATTAAGGATATAGTAGTTATAGAGTTGGGGGATGGGGGTCAAAATGGACACAACTGAAATCAGGCAAGCAAAAAGCCGGGAAGAGTGGCATGCTGCGCTCAGCCTGTGGAGCGACGTTTTTCAGAAAGAACGCGCATTCTTTAAAGACAGAATTGAATGGGACCCAAACACGAATTGGCGCCATACATGGATTGCCAAAGTGAACGGGCATTTGGCTGCCGCTGTTCATCTTTTCCCATTCTTTCTTAACTATGATGGGGCTGCACTGAAATGCGGCGGGATCGGCAATGTTGCTGCACGGCCTGAATATCGCGGCAGGCATCTTGTACGAACCCTATTGAATCGACAATCGAAATGGATGATGGAACATGACTTTGATCTGTCGATGCTCTATACGGGAATTCCTGCCTTTTATGAAAAAGAAGATTGGCATGTGCTGCACGTGAAGGAACAGGTGCTTGAGGCTTCGCGCATACCGGAAGAATCTAAGGGAAACCGGCTTTATTCCATTCGTTCCTTGAAGGAACATGATCGGAACGAAATCGCGCTGCTTTATGATAGGTATAATCAATCATTAGTTGGTCCGACGATTCGATCAGCGGCTTACTGGAACGGGCAGTTCAAGTGGCTGAACAATCGAACGGGTGGCGGTTTCGCTGCTTTTTGCAATCGGCGGTTGGTTGCCTATCTCAGATGGGAAGCATTCGATCACGAAACCCTCGGTCTGCAGGAATGCTGTTATCTGCCAGGCCATGAAGCGGCTCTTCCTGCACTAGTGCAGCGTGTGAAAGAAGCTTGCCCTCGAGGAAAATTTATGAGTGCACAGATGCCGGAATCCCATGCGCTGCGGCAATGGTTTGAACGATGGGGCGCGCATCATCAAGACAATACAAGGACGATGTGGAAAGTCATACGGCTTCCTAAACTTTGCCGGAAACTTGAGCCGATTTTTTCGAAGCACCTGACGGGTGGAGAACGTCTTTTGGTACGCGTCGGATCTGAAGCGATTCTTTTTTATCGTGAAAAAGGGCAAGTGGTTACAGCGCTGCCGAGCGACTCGATCACTTTTCAACCGTCCATTGAACGCGATGAAACGGATTTTATTCATGATCTTCTGCTTGGAATGGATGGAGAAAAGCAGCCTTATACTTCCCTCTTTCAAAAGAATGCGTTTGTTTGCTGGAAAACGGATCGCTTTTAAATGCATTTTGCGCGGAAACAAAAAGCAATCGGAAGCCTAAGCTCCCGATTGTTGCCTTACGGTTTGTTAAACACCTTGTTCGAGACGGGTCAGCATTTGATCGCGAAACGAAGAATCTGCTTTGTTCCAAATGACTTCAAAGAGAACACCGAGGCCGGGAAGCATTTTTTCTTGGCCATTTTGAATGGCATCAATAACGGTATCCTGCAGCTGCTGCTTATTATTGCCCGATAGATTATGCAGCACGGCACGGCGAATGTCTAAATCCATGAATGACATGCTCCTTTCTAGCAATGAAATGAGTTGAACTATGGTATAGTATGGGTAGCGAAAGCGCAATTATGCGAAAAAATTGGGCATAAATACAGATTGAATAGACAAAGCAGCGAGCATGCCGCGTGCTTGCTGCTGCTTAGAAGGAGTTCTCATTGTGCGTCGAATGGTGTCTTTGCAAAACGAAAAAGTTAAGCTATGGAAAAAATTAAAAACGCGAAAATGGCGCGAACGGGAGCAAATGTATTTGATTGAGGGACCGCATCTTGTACAGGAAGCGGTTTTTTCTGCCAAGGAACATGTGCACGCGATTCTGATTGATGAAGCTTTTCATCTTCCGGATGATTGGCCGCTTGATTCTATTGAAGTTTTTCAGGTGACCCACAAAATTTTTACCGAGCTATCACAAACGGAAACCCCACAAGGCATTATTGCTGTTTGTGATTTGAAGAGCTTATCGCTCACTCTGAAACCCGGACGCTTTTTACTCGTTGACGGGGTGCAAGATCCAGGAAATTTGGGGACGCTGATCCGAACTGCGGACGCTTTCGGACTCAACGCAATCTATCTTGGAGATGGATGTGTTGACGGTTACAATGCGAAGACGCTGCGTTCCGCGCAAGGCTCGCACTTTCATCTTCCGGTAATCCATAAGAACTTGTTTACGCTGGCTGACGAGATGAAACAGCTGAACATTCCATTATATGGTTCTTCACTTCAAGGCGATGAGCTGCATCAGGTTAAGGTGTCCAGTCCTTATTATGGACTCGTTGTCGGCAATGAGGGCAACGGGGCGTCACCGGAACTGTTGGCGCAAATGAATCGGCAGGTCAAGATCCCAATGGCCGGCCGTGCTGAATCGCTGAATGTCGCCGTAGCATCAGGTATTCTGCTTTATTGGCTTGAATCAGCAAGGCTTGCATAAGCGGCTTGAATTGCCTATACTAGGAATACACAAGTGAACGATCGGATTCATGTTTCATGAAATGAACCGATATAAATGGAAAAACGATGATGGAGAGCAGTACTTCGATATTCACCATTCAGGGAGAGCAGGTCGTCGACTGGAAGCCTGCTTATGCGCCGGATCGAATGAATTCACTCCTGAGTTGCCGTTTGAACACCGGTAGACATGCCGGTCTAGAATGCGCCGGCACGCGCCGTTAAACGTTTTAAGTGGGCAGTCAATCAGAGACTGTCAACGAGGGTGGTACCGCGACGCTTCGTCCCTTTCAGGGGCGGAGCTTTTTTGGTTTCAGAAAAAAAGTGCAAAGGGATGAAGACAGATGTTAAAAGAGAAATTGCTTGAGCTGCGTCAGCAGGCACTGAGCACCATTGACTCAGCGGATGAGTTGAAGGCACTTCAAGAAGCGCATGTCCGTTTTCTCGGCAAAAAAGGACCGATTACGGAAATTTTGAAGGGCATGGGCAAGCTTTCCAAGGAAGAACGGCCGGTTGTCGGGCAGCTTGCCAACGAGGTTCGTCAATTGATCACTGCGAGGATTGAAGAAAAGAGGGCCGATTTGGAAGCCAGACAGCTTGAAATGAAGCTCGAATCGGAGAAAATTGATGTCACGTTGCCGGGAAGAAAAACAGCACCGGGAAGCCATCATTTGCTCGCATCAATCATTCGCGAAGTGGAAGATTTATTTATCGGTTTAGGCTTCTCGATTGAAGAGGGACCTGAAGTCGAGCAAGACTACTACAATTTTGAAGCGCTGAATTTACCAAAGGATCATCCGGCTCGCGATATGCAGGATTCCTTCTATATTACGGATGACATTCTGATGCGTACCCATACGTCACCGGTTCAAGCACGTACGCTTGAGAAGCATAAAGGGGTTGGCCCGGTGAAAGTTATTTGTCCGGGCAAGGTCTACCGCCGCGATAATGACGATGCAACGCACTCCCATCAGTTTATGCAAATCGAAGGGCTTTATGTGGATCACAAGGTTCGGTTAAGCGATCTGAAGGGAATTCTGACGGTATTCGCCAAGCATATGTTCGGTGCAGATCGTGAAATCCGTCTGCGTCCAAGCTTCTTCCCATTCACCGAACCATCGGTGGAAATGGATATTTCCTGTTTCAGGTGCGGCGGCCATGGATGCAACGTCTGCAAGGGAACCGGCTGGATTGAAATTCTCGGTGCCGGAATGGTACACCCGAATGTCCTTCGGATGTCTGGTTTTGATCCGGGTGAGTACACAGGTTTTGCATTCGGCATGGGGCCGGAACGGATTGCGATGCTGAAGTACGGAATTGAAGACATTCGCCATTTCTACACCGACGATATTCGCTTCTTAAAACAATTTTATCGGGCTTAAGGGGGGAATTTAAACCATGCTGGTTTCTTATAATTGGCTTCAGGACTACGTTGACTTAGACGGTATTACACCGGAAGATTTAGCAAATAAAATTACCAACGCTGGAATTGAGGTGGAACATCTCAATTATCCCGGCGAAGGATTAAAAGGAATTGTTGTCGGTAAAGTTGAGTCATGCACGCAGCATCCGGAAGCAGAAAAACTGAATCTATGCCAAGTGAACCTTGGCAGTGAAACGGTGCAAATCGTGTGCGGCGCGCCAAATGTTGCTGCCGGTCAAAAAGTACCGGTTGCAACGGTCGGCGCAAGAATTGCCGGCAATGTTAAAATCAAACGGGCGAAATTGCGCGGTGAAGTGTCAAACGGAATGATCTGTTCACTAGATGAACTGGGTTTTGATCATAATTATGTACCAAAGGAATACGCAGACGGGATCTACGTCTTTGATGACGAAGTACCGGTTGGAACGGATGCGCTTCCTTTCTTAAACTTGGACGACGCGCTTCTAGAATTAGATATTTTAGTGAACAGTGCACATTGCATGAATATGATCGGTGTCGCCTATGAAGTCAGCGCGATTCTTGACCGTCCGATTCACTTAACCAAACCGCAAGTTGAAGAAGCGGATCAACGGGCAAGCGAGAACATTCAGGTCGTGATTGCCGATCCAAAAAAAGTTCCTTATTACGGCGCACGCCTGCTGACCGGAATTAACGTGAAGCCTTCACCGCGTTGGATGCAGCTTCGTCTGATCGCTGCCGGTGTTCGTCCAATCAATAACGTCGTTGATATCTCAAACTATGTCATGCTGGAATACGGGCAGCCGCTCCACACATTTGACTATGATCAATTCGGATCGAAACGCGTATTGGTTCGTAATGCGGGAGAAAACGAAGAGATCACGACATTGGATGGGCAACTGCGCAAGCTAACGAACGAAGATCTTCTGATCACGAACGGGGAGAAAGGTGTGGCGGTCGCCGGTGTCATGGGCGGCGAAAATACGGAAGTATCTGCAGCAACAAAGAATGTTTTGCTTGAGGCAGCTGTATTCGATTCGATTTCAATTCGCAGAACCGCTGCAAAGCTGCAGCTGCGCTCTGATGCCAGCAGCCGCTATGAAAAAGGAATTGACCGCAATCGCGTTGTTTCCGCAGCCGATCGTGCAGCAGAATTGCTGGCTAAGTTTGCTGACGCGACGGTTCTGCGCGGGGTTGTCGATGCCGGCGAACGAACGGTTCCAGATCGCGCGATTACGATGCCGTGGCAAAAGATCAATCAAGTGCTTGGTGCAGAACTGACGCTTGAAGAGATCACCGGTACATTGAAACGGTTGCATTTTTCCGTTGAAACCGAGGGCTGCGCCATGCATGTATCCGTTCCGGCTCGGCGCTTTGATGTAACCATTCCAGAAGATCTCGTTGAAGAAGTCGGCCGTGTTTACGGGTACAATCACATTAAAGCGACATTGCCTGAAGGCACATCGGCACATGCGGCCCTGACTCCGTATCAGAAAGCACGTCGCAGGGTCGAGGTCCTGATGGAAGGAACAGGGCTCAGTCAGGTCTACACCTATTCGTTAACGACAAAGGAAAGCGCAGCATCTTATGCGGTTCGCAATCAAGAGGCAGCGCCAACGCAAGTCATTTGGCCGATGAGCGAAGAGCACGCGGCTTTGCGTCAGAGCATGATCCCGCAACTGATAAATGTGGTGCACTACCATCTCAATCGGCAAATGCCCAATGTAAAGTTTTATGAAATTGGAAAGGTATTTTTGCCTGTTGCCGGCGAAGCACGACCTGCGGAGGAAGAACATTTGGCGGGAATAATTACCGGACAACGCAATGAGCGAACTTGGGAAGGCGAAGCAAACGCTGTTGATTTCTTCTCTGTAAAGGGAATTGTTGAAACGCTATTTGACGCACTTGGTGTGAGCAGCCAGGTTTCTTATCGACCATCGAATCGTTCGGGCATGCATCCTGGACAAACCGCTGATATCCTTAGAAATGGAGACGTTATCGGTTATGTCGGCGCCCTTCATCCAGGAGTTGAGAAGGATAACGATCTGAATAAAACGTTCGTTTTTGAAGTGGCCCTTGACGCGTTGATCCGTCATGGCGAACCGGGCATCACCTATCAAGGGCTGCCGCGTTTTCCTTCGACAACGCGCGACATTGCACTCGTTGTAAAGCGGAAAACAGCAGCTTCCGATCTTGACCGTGTCATTCGCAAAAATGGCGCGCCGCTGCTTCATTCGCTCCGGCTCTTTGATGTCTATGAAGGCCCTCACGTCGCAGACGACGAGAAATCACTCGCCTTCTCGCTTGTCTACCAGGACCCGGAACGCACGTTAACCGATGATGAAGTAAACGCAGTGCATGAAAAGATTATCAAAGCCTGCGCTGATGAATTTGGAGCAGAACTGCGCGGATAAATCAGAATGACGAAAAGATCAATGTGAGCAAATCGCATTGGTCTTTTTTTTACGGGTAAAGAAACATTCATGACCCGCTTGAGGGGCGCGGGACACCGCTTGAATGAAAATACAGCAATAGTACTGCGTATTCACGTACAAAAGTTTGCGCATCTGGCAAGAGGCTCAGCACTTATCGGTTGGTGGATCAGGTTAAGCACCCAATCCGATAAATAGACGGAAAAATTCCCCTTAATTAGAAAATAGAATAAAAAGAAGCTTAAATAGACGGAGAGCTTCCGCTTATCAACGTGAAAAACGTGAAAATGGGGGATTTTGCTTTGAATAAACGGAAAACCTCCCCTTATTACCCCCGAAACGCGTACCATTCTTCAGATAACCGAAAATTCTCCGCTTATTTTTAATTTCGGAGCAGAATGCTTAATGAAACAGAAGGAAGTTCGTTTTTTATTCGCTCAAAAATGTCCAAGAACCCCTCATTTAGATGCCTTGGCGCCTGCGGGATCGCGCCTTGTTGATACGTGCCAGCGAGACCCCGCAGATTCCTGCCCGTCTGAGGAGGATCCCGATGCGCCCGCGGTCGCGCCCTGTTGATGCGAGCAATCGGAGCGTACACAGGAATTAGCTCATGCATGGAAGTTATTTTTCAATCGCTTGCGTTTCTGATATGATAAAGACAAAAAGCGGCTTTAATCGCTAAGTTTTAAGAATGATTGTGAACAGCTCGGAATGATGCAAAAAAAGAAAGTTGGGATAGACCTTATGCTTCTCACGCTCATTTTAATTATTCTACTCGCCTCAGGCCTTTTTAATGGTTTTCGGCGCGGCTTAATTTTACAGCTCGTGCATCTGGCGAGCTTTATCATCGCCTATATTGTCGCGTTTATGTACTTTAAACCATTGGCGGGTACATTGAAATTTTGGATTCCGTTTCCGACCTCCGCATCAGAAAGCGGAATGTTTCAATTTCTCGGGACGATGGACCTGCAGACCGCATATTATCGCGCGATCGCATTTGTAATCCTATTTATTGCAACCAAAATAATCTTGAATATTCTCGGCTCGACGCTCAACTTTTTGGCTGAATTGCCAATCTTACGCTCAGTCAATCATTTGGGCGGAGCGATTCTTGGGTTTGCAGAGATTTATTTGATCTTGTTCTTTTTACTTTATGCGGGTTCATTAACGCCTGTCAGCGAGATTCAATCAGCAATTGATAAATCCTCGCTTGCTCAGTCGATGATCGCCCACACGCCGTACTTTTCCAACCTGTTGAAAGAAATGTGGGTTGCTTTTGCCGGACTAATCGGCTGACCATGATGGAGCGCATGCAGTTTTTAACCGGCAGTGTTTCGAGACGCTGCGAATAATGAGCACTCAAGGGTGACGATTGTGGATAAAAAACAAATTATCAAACACTTAGATACGATTGCATTATATTTGGAAATTAAGGGTGAGAATACGTTCAAAGTTGCCGCTTATCATCGTGCCGGACTTGCGCTTGAGAATGATCCGCGGTCGATGGATGAAATTGAGGATGTCAGCAAGCTCAAGGGTATCGGCAAATCAACGGCAATGGTGATTGATGAACTGATGAAGAGCGGCAGATCATTGGTGCTGCAGGCACTCGAAAAAGAGATTCCGAGCGGGCTGCTTGATTTGCTGCGTTTACCCGGGCTTGGCGGGAAAAAGATCGGCAAATTGTATCGAGAACTGGGCGTAGTCGATCGGAACAGCTTGAGAGCCGCCTGTGAACAAAAGAAGGTGCGTGCACTGTCCGGTTTCGGAGAGAAAAGTGAGGAACGTATCCTTCAATCCTTAAATGAACAAAAGCGTCCGGCACAACTTGCACTCCCTTACATGCTCGACGTGTCGGAACAATTGGCACAGATTCTTCAATCCATTAAGGCTGTCGCTCGCTTTTCAAAGGCAGGCAGTTTGAGACGCACGAAGGAAAAGATGAAGGATTTGGATTTCGTTATTGAAACCGATGATCCTGAGTTCGTCTCGGAGCAATTGTTGAAAGAATTGCCGATACATGAGGTGGTCGGCAAAGGCGAAGCGAAGATGACCGTCATCTTAGATGATCCGAATCACGTATCGGTCGATTTTCGCTATGCAACGAAACAAACGTATGCTTCGATGCTGCTTCATTTTACCGGGTCAAAGGAACACAATGTTCTGCTTCGCCGTCTAGCGAAGGAGCGCAATGAAAAAATCAGCGAATATGGGATTGAATGCGAGGACGGTTCAGTACGCACATTCACAACGGAGTCCGCGATTTATCGCGACTTTGGCTGCAGCTTCATTCCGCCGCAAGCACGCGAGGGTAAAGATGAATTGGATTGGGCGCAGAAAGGGCCGCTACCTCTGATTCACTTGTCTGAGATTAAAGGCGATCTGCATATGCACTCGACTTGGAGTGATGGGGCGCATACGATCGCTGAAATGGCTGAAGCGATGCGGGCAAAGGGGTATGCCTATGCTTGTTTGACCGATCATTCGCGTTCCCTGCGTGTTGCTCATGGACTAAGCAGCGAGCAACTGTTGCGCCAGCGCGAAGAAATTGAGAAAATCAATGCGCGCTTTGATGATTTCACGCTCTTCGCAGGCGTTGAAATGGATATCTTGCCGGACGGGTCTCTGGATTATCCGGATGATGTGCTTTGCCAGCTTGATTTCGTTATTGCTTCGATTCATTCTTCCTTTTCACAGAGTCAGAGCCAGATCATGAAACGGATGGAAAACGCCTGCCGCAATCCCTATGTCCGTCTGATTGCCCACCCAACCGGCAGATTGCTTGGCAAACGGCGCGGTTATGCTGTTGATGTGGAGCGGTTAATCGCACTCGCAAAAGAGACGGGAACAGCGCTTGAATTAAATGCTAGCCGATTCCGACTGGACTTATCCGCGAAATGGCTGGGCAAGGTCCAGGATGCAGGAGTAAAAATTGCCATTGATACGGACAGTCATTCGATGGAGATGATGAATGACATGACGCTTGGTGTTGACACGGCTATCCGAGCGGGGATTCGACCGCAAACGGTGCTGAACACATGGAGCGCAGCACAGTTAAAGTCCTTTTTACAGCAGCAAAAATCCGGTACAACAGTTGCAACGGATCAATGAATTTTGCACGAGACTCGATAAAGAAACAACCTCAAGTTGAGGGAGATGTCATGATTGAACGAACACGCACTAAGAATTCTCGAGTATGAAAAAATTAAACAACAGTTAATGCACCATACGGCCTCATCACTTGGAAAAGGACTGATCCATGAGCTCACACCATCGGGAGATTTAGATAAAGTCATAAAAATGCAAGAGGCAACCGATGAAGGGACAACCGTTTTGCGTCTCAAAGGTTCCGTGCCATTCGGCGGCATTACCGATGTTCGCCCGGCACTCAAACGATCAAAAATCGGTGGTTTGCTGCAAGCAAGAGAGTTAATTGACCTCGCCGACACGATTCGCGGCGCTCGTCTGATGAAGAAGTTTATTTTGAATTTAATTGAGGATCAAGAACTCGAGCTCCCCATTTTACAGGAGTGCACGGAAACGATTGATCCTCCGGGCGAATTAGAACGAAAGATTCGTCGTGCGATTGATGATCAAGGCGGCGTCATGGATTCGGCAAGTCCCGCGCTTCGACATATTCGCGGACAGATTCGTACCTGTGACAGCCGTGTGAAACAAAAGCTGGAAAACATCGTCCGTTCGAGCGGAAAAATGCTTTCAGAAACACTGATAACCATTCGAAACGATCGTCAGGTCATTCCGGTGAAACAGCAGTACCGCGCTTCGTTTGGCGGTATTGTTCATGACCAATCTGCCTCCGGAGCGACATTATTTATTGAACCTCAGGCAATTGTTGATTTGAACAATCAACTGAGTGAAGCACGGGCGAAGGAGCGCCATGAAATCGAACGGATTTTACGCGTGCTCTCTGAGGAAACCTCCGAGTACGCGGAAGTGATGCTTGAGAATATAGAAGCACTGGCGCAATTGGATTTTATCTTTGCCAAAGCCGGTTATGCGCACGAAATCAAGGCGACGCGTCCGAAATTGAACGATCAAGGGATTATTCGGTTGAAAAAAGCGCGCCATCCGCTTATTGATCGCCAACGTGTCGTTCCGATTGATGTTCTATTTGATGAGCACACACACGCACTGATCATTACCGGACCAAATACCGGCGGGAAAACCGTTTCATTGAAAACAACAGGACTGCTGACGCTCATGGCCCAGTCCGGGCTGCAAATTCCGGTTGATGAAGGATCAGAAGCTAGTGTGTTCCGTGAAGTATTTGCTGATATTGGCGACGAGCAGTCAATTGAGCAGAGCCTCAGTACTTTTTCTTCACATATGACCAATATTGTTACGATTTTAAAACGGGTAGACTTCAACAGTCTTGTTCTTTTTGACGAACTTGGTGCGGGAACCGATCCCCAGGAGGGTGCAGCGCTCTCAATGTCGATTTTAGACGCGGTTTATGGTAAAGGGGCAACGATTGTCTGCACGACGCACTACAGTGAGTTGAAAGCCTATGCTTACGAGCGGCAAGGCGTGATGAACGCCAGCGTCGAATTCGATGTCGAAACGTTGAGCCCAACCTATCGATTGCTGCTTGGCGTCCCGGGGCGAAGCAATGCTTTTGAAATCTCTCGAAAATTAGGCCTGCCGGCAGAGATCATTGCTGGCGCGAAGCTTCAAATCAGCACGGAAACGAATCAGGTCGATAAAATGATTGCCTCACTCGAGCAAAATCGAAAAACCGCAGAGCGCGAAGAAGAGCGGGCACGCAAGCTGAAGCTCGAAGTTGAGGCGCGTGAAGCGGATCTGACCAAAAAGCTCAATGAATTGGAGCGGTCAAAGGAAGAAATTCTTAACAAAGCGCGCGAAAAGGCAGAACGAGCACTAAGCGGTGCACGGCGCGAGGCAGAAGAAATTATTGAGGAACTGCGTAACTACCAGCACAGCGGCAATGTAAAGGAACATCAGCTCATTGATGCCAAAACCAAGCTGGCACACGCACTGGATTCATTGCAGCCAAAGGATTCCGATCAAGTCAAGAAACCGGAACAGAAGTTGGACCGTAGTTTCCATCCCGGCGATACGGTGAAAATTATCAGCTTCGGTCAGGAAGGCTACATTGTCAGCAAAATCAGCGATCAAGACTATTTGGTTCAAGCCGGAATTCTGAAAATGAATGTGAAAGCAAATGATTTGAAACGGATCAAGGAGAAGAAACAAGCGAAACCGGTCGTGAATGTCCGAACAGCCACCCAAACCGTCCGACCGGAACTTGACCTTCGCGGAGAGCGCTATGAGGATGCAATGCGACGCGTCGAGAAATACCTTGACGAAGCCATGCTGGCCGGTTATGCACGCGTCTCGATTATTCACGGGAAAGGAACCGGGGCGTTGCGTAAAGGCGTCACCAAGTTAATTGACCGTCATCCACGCGTAAAAAACGCGCGACTTGGGTCGCAAGGCGAAGGCGGAAGCGGTGTCACTGTTGTTGAATTTAAGTGATTTAGTGCTCAAGCTGAATAATGGCATCAAATCATTGCACATGCTATACTTTGTTTCATAAGGCATTCTGATTTAATCAAGGAGGTTTTTCTGAAATGGCGATTAGTCAAGTAAACGACGCAAATTTTACGGATGAAACTTCTAAGGGACTTGTCCTTGCCGACTTTTGGGCAACGTGGTGCGGACCATGCAAAATGATGGCTCCGGTTCTTGAAGAAGTCGATTCTGAATTAGCGGATAATCTAAAAATTGTGAAGCTGGATGTTGATGAAAATCAAGCAACAGCAAGCAAATATGGGGTTATGAGTATCCCAACGATGTTCTTGTTCAAGGACGGCGAAGTGGTTGACAAAGTTGTCGGCTTCCAGCCGAAAGAAGCACTGGCAGAACGGATTAAACAGCACATCGGCTGATTCGAACTGAATGCAACCAAAGAAGCCGGGACGATTTGCAGACGCAAAGCCGCCCCGGCTTTTCTTTGCAAGGTCTATGCGTTTGGTCGAGGAAAGCCTGTGAAGCAAATGCTCATATGCTCGGGCACGCCCGCGAGATTGCACCTTGTTGATGCAAGCCAGGTGGAGACCCCGCAGGCATTTTGCCAAGAGCCGAGGAGGTTTCCGGACTGCCCGCGGCAAGCGAGCAACCGAAGCGTTGATGCACAACCGCAAAGCTACAAACCAACGTCAGCCTGAAAATTAAAAAACCGGCGCATCCTGCGGAAGTAAGCTCGAGCTTGTTGGTTTTTCTAACTGCAGTTAAAGGATGATCATCAATGATAAATGAAAAAATTAAAGAAAAATTGAGCCTTCTTCCCAAACAGCCGGGCTGTTATCAGATGAAGAATAGCCAAGGCGAAATTATCTATGTCGGCAAAGCGAAAAACTTATTTAACCGCGTACATTCGTATTTCAGCGGGTCTCACGATGCCAAAACACAGCGTCTGGTTGCTGATATTGCCGATTTTGAATATATCGTGGTCTCATCAGAAATTGAATCATTGCTTCTAGAGATTAATTTGATTAAAAAGTACGAGCCGCGTTACAACATCATGCTCAAGGATGATAAAAGCTATCCCTATATTAAATTAACTTCTGAAAAGTATCCGCGGCTGATCATCACACGTAAAGTCAATCGCAAGAGTGGCAAGTATTTTGGCCCGTACCCGAACGTCACCGCAGCGAATGAAACGAAGCGGCTTCTCGATCATCTCTATCCGCTGCGAAAATGCCGTACCTTGCCGAACCGCGTCTGCCTTTATTATCATATCGGCCAGTGCTTAGCCCCTTGCGTCAACGAAATTCCTCCAGAAACGTACAGGACGATGGCAGAGGAGATTACCCGATTTCTTAACGGCGGGGGCTATAAGGACGTGAAAAAGAAACTGAAGCAGGAAATGCTGGAAGCTTCCGATCAACTCAACTTCGAGAAGGCAAAAGAGCTGCGCGATCAGATCAATAATATTGAAACGGTCATGGAGAAACAGAAAATTATTTTTAATGATCTGGATGATCGTGACGTTTTCGGTTATTCCTTTGACAAAGGCTGGATGTGTGTCCAAGTCTTTTTCATGCGCCAAGGTAAGCTGATTGAACGGAAGGTATCTCTTTTTCCTTTCTATCAGGAGCCGGAAGAAGATTTTCTAACGTTTATCGGTCAATTTTACAGCCATCAGAACCATTTGAAGCCGAAAGAAGTGCTGATTCCGCAATCGGTTGACCGAGAGTTAATCGCGCAAATGCTGGAAACCAATGTCATTCAGCCGCAGCGGGGACGAAAAAAAGATTTGGTTGAAATGGCTGTGAAAAATGCGCGTATTGCCTTGAAAGAAAAATTCGCACTGATTGAACGTGATGAGAATCGGACCATTGGCGCTGTCGAACAGTTAGGCGAAGCGCTTGATATGCCGGCACCGCGCCGCATTGAAACCTTTGACAACTCAAACATTCAAGGGACAGATCCGGTTTCAGCGATGGTTGTTTTTGAAGATGGTCGTCCAAAGAAAAGCGATTATCGCAAGTATCGGATCAAGACGGTGAACGGACCGGACGACTATGCGACCATGCGCGAGGTTGTGCGCCGCCGGTACGGACGCCTCCTTAAAGAAAATCGGCCGCTGCCGGATCTGATTTTAATTGATGGTGGCAAAGGTCAGCTGTCCGCAGCGATTGATGTGCTGGAAAATGAATTTGGTCTGTATATTCCGGTAGCCGGATTGGCAAAAGATGAGAAGCATCGCACGGCGCAGCTGGTGGTCGGCGAACCGCCGCAGCCGCTTCCGCTTGCCCGTAACAGTCAGGCGTTCTATCTGCTGCAGCGCATTCAGGATGAAGTACACCGATTTGCGATCACGTTCCACCGCCAGCTTCGGGCGAAAGCGATGATTCACTCGCTCCTTGATGATATTCCGGGAATTGGAAATCAGCGAAAACAGATGCTGCTGCGTAAATTTGGTTCGATGAAAAAAATTCGAGAAGCGAGCAAAGAGGAACTGCATGAGGCAGGACTTCCGGAGAAAGTTGCTGAATCGGTGCGGACTTATTTGGATCAGAACGATTGAAAGGTGTTGTTTCGGCGGTTCAGGTTTGTTATAATTTCATTAACTTAATTTTTCAAATATCTGAAGTGATAGAGGAGCAGTCTTCATCAGTAGGTCGCGCGAGAAGCATGAACTTTTATGAACGCGTCTGAAAGGGGAGTCTGCCGAAGCGGGAACGGATTCATGTCCGTTCCGGGCTGGACCTGCATTGAATAGATGCAGAGCTGTCACACTTGAAGGGGCGTTTGCCTTGACGAAGTAGTGTGGAGAACTATCTCAGCATGTTGAAAAACGATTGACTGTTCAACAGCGGGGATTTTCTCGCTGTTCTTTTTGTCACTGCAGATCTTGATGAATAAGGAGTCATCGCTTATCAGAGAGATCCCAAAGCTTCTCTAGAGAGGATCCGGAAAAGCGAAATGAAAAATGCCGGTCAGCGTTTAAAGGAGCGAATTTAGGTGGCTTTAACAGTAATGAAATTTGGCGGAACCTCCGTCGCATCGGTGGAACGGCTGCAGAAGGTAGCGGATAAAGTCATTAGGAAAAAAGAAGCCGGCGATCAAGTAATTGTGGTTGTTTCTGCAATGGGAAAAACGACTGATCAGTTGGTCTCTATGGCCGGCGAGATTTCCGATCGACCGTCAAAACGGGAAATGGATGTGCTTTTGTCAACGGGTGAACAGGTGACCATTGCTTTACTGTCAATGGTGCTGAACGAACGCGGCCATAAAGCGATCTCATACACGGGTTGGCAGGCTGGAATCAAGACGGAAGCGGTTCACGAAAATGCACGGATTGCATCGATTGACACCTCCCTGATCCGTCCACAATTAAATGAAGGCTCAATCATCATCATCGCAGGTTTTCAAGGCGTCACCGAAACTGGCGACATTACAACATTAGGCCGCGGCGGTTCAGACACATCGGCAGTAGCGATTGCCGAAGCATTCGCTGCTAAGCGCTGCGAAATATACACAGATGTGACCGGTGTCTTCACGACCGATCCGCGCTTCGTGAAAAAGGCGCGAAAACTTAAGGAAATCAGTTACGATGAGATGCTCGAGATGGCTTACCTTGGAGCGGGCGTCCTTCATCCGCGCGCAGTTGAGTATGCAAAAAACAGTCATCTTGAGCTCGTCGTGTGCTCCTCATTTACCGATGAGGAAGGCACGGTCATTAAGGAGGAAGTATCAATGGAAACGAGTAAGTCGGTTCGTGGGCTCGCTTTTGAAAAAAATGTTACCAAAGTGACATTGCTTGGACTGCCGAATAATGTGTCGGCGGTCTCGCACGTCTTTGATACCATTGCAGACAAAAAGATCAATATCGACGTCATTGTGCAGAATGTGCTTGATGAAGCGCGAACGAACCTGTCCTTTACCGTTGATCAGGAACTTTTGGAAGAGACACTGGATGTTCTCCGTGGAAGCGAAAAAGAACTGGGCTATCAGCAGCTGATCTATGAATCGGAATTGGCCAAGTTATCGATCGTCGGCTCAGGCATGGCCTCTAACCCAGGGGTTGCAGCAGAAATGTTCCATGCGCTCGCCAGCCAGAAGATTAAGATTAAAATGATCAGCACATCTGAGATCAAAGTCTCAACGATCATTGATGAGGCTAAATTGATTGAGGCGCTCGACACACTTCATGAAACCTTCCACTTGTCGGAAGAAGAGTCGGTCAGCCTTTGATCCGAATACGGTGAAACGATTCTGTGCAATCAAAATCCCCCGAGGATGTGACCCATTCTCGGGGGATTTTGATTGTTTTTTGTGAGCAATAGATCATTCATTGTTATGTACATGATCCTTTGCATCCCATTTCACTTGAAAAACAATCTTTTTTTGACGACCATTTTTCACTTCCATATAGGTTTCCGCGACGCAGCCGGTTTGATGCTGGATTTGTTCAGCAATAAATCCGGATTCAAGTGAAAAGCTGTCTGTGTTCGGGAAATCCTTAATCCGCGCTTCAACAAGTGCGGAGCTGCATTCAAACGTCGTTTTATTTTTTGATTGACTGACTTGCTGCAAATGCCCCCATCCGGCGCGAGTAAAAAAGTCGATGATTTGCTGCTCATTTTCGAGTGGATACCGTCTGGCGAGCTTACGACCGGACCAGTACAAGATCGGAGCAGTTTCCTTGTTCAGAAGTTCTGGAATTAATAAATTTCGAATCAATTCATAACCAAAAGCCGGTACGGTCGCGTCACCGTAGTGCTCCGGCTGTGGACAGGTTTCATTTCTCGTCATCTTCTATCCCTCCACAAACTATTATAACGGTCTTTTCGCTGTTTCACTATGAAAGAATGATGCGCTGCACAGTTTATTTTTTATGATGTTCTCGTCTTTTTCTTTTAGGGGGAGAACTTCTAAATTGTGTTTCACAATCAAGCACATGTCAAGAAATGATTCACAAAATCAGCCGAATGTGCAAAACTAAAGACAGTAACAAGAAAGGATTGAGAGATGAATGAACTACCGAGTGGAGCATGATACTTTGGGTGAAGTGAGCGTCCCTGCAGAACGTCTGTGGGCTGCACAAACGCAAAGAAGCAAGGATCATTTTAAGATCGGATGGGAAAAAATGCCGCTGGAAATCGTCCGAGCCTTCGCAATCCTGAAAAAAGCAGCGGCGATTGCCAATCAAAAGCTTACGCTTCTAGATTCGGATAAAGCCGAAGCCATTGCGGAAGCAGCAGATGAAGTGATTGACGGAAAGTGGGATGAAGAGTTTCCCCTTGTTGTGTGGCAAACCGGAAGCGGAACCCAGTCAAATATGAATATGAATGAAGTGCTGGCCAATCGTGCCAGTCAGCTTCTTAAGGCAAAAGGGATTGATCAGCACGTACACCCCAATGATGATGTAAACAAAGCACAAAGCTCCAATGATACATTTCCTACGGCTTTACATATCGCTGCTGTTCAAGCGGTTGAAGACCATGTCCTTCCTGCACTGGATGAACTGCAAACCATTCTGGATCAAAAAGCCGCAGAATTCAGCGACATCGTGAAAATTGGCCGTACCCATCTTCAAGATGCAGTGCCTCTGACCGTAGGACAGGAAATCAGTGGATGGGCGTACATGCTGAAGGAGTCAAAGGTGCTGATCGAAAATACGCTTGATCATTTGAAGAGTTTGGCGATCGGCGGAACAGCGGTAGGCACCGGACTGAACGCACCGGCATCATTTGGCGACCAGGCTGCTGAGGAAATCAGTACAATTACAGGCAAGAAATTCCACGCTTCTGCGAACAAGTTTCACGCCTTGACCAGTCATGATGCCGTCGTTGCCGCTCACGGCGCATTAAAGGCACTTGCGGCTGATTTGATGAAGATCGCCAATGATGTGCGCTGGCTGGCGAGCGGACCGCGCTGCGGACTTGGCGAATTGGAAATTCCAGCGAATGAACCGGGCAGCTCGATTATGCCAGGAAAGGTCAATCCGACACAAGCCGAAGCCGTAACGATGGTTGCTGTTCAAGTCATGGGAAACGATGCGGCAATCGGTTTTGCAGCGAGTCAAGGCAATTTTGAGCTCAATGTATTTAAACCGGTGATTGGCTATAATTTTCTCCAATCCACGAAACTGCTTGGTGATGTGATGCATTCCTTTGCCGCTCATTGCGCTGCAGGAATCAAGGTAAACAAAGAACAAATCGATTATTTTCTGCATCATTCTTTAATGCTGGTCACTGCGCTTAATCCGAAGATCGGCTATGAAAAAGCGGCGAAAATTTCTAAATTAGCCCATCGAGAGGGGATCAGCCTTCGCGATGCGGCAATTAAACTGGGCATTTTAAGCGGTGAAGCTTTTGATGCACTGGTTAAACCGGAGCAGATGGTTCACCCGCACCAATAATCGTCCCAAGAACGTTTCATGTAACTTTGCGTAAAATAATCAATCTGCGCACGCATCGTGCCTCACGTCATAAACTGTAAGTGACTAAAAGCCTTTCCCGCCCGCTCTTCTGCTGAGCAAGGAGGGGGAAATTTGAAAGAAGAATACCACCGTCCAAAACCATTGCTGACGAAGAGAGAACGAGAAGTTTTCGAACTTCTCGTTCAAGACAAGACAACACGCGACATAGCAAAAGAACTCTTCATCAGTGAAAAAACAGTTCGGAACCATATCTCGAACACCATGCAGAAATTAGGTGTGAAGGGACGCTCCCAAGCGGTTGTCGAACTTTTGAGACTCGGAGAACTCAAATTATAGCAGCTGCCGGTTCCTGAATAAGGGCCGGCTGTTGTTTTTTATTTAAAAATAAATAGAGAACTTTTTATGCGTATAGTAGGGGACAGCGCTAAAAAGCTCTCTGATAAATGATGGTGCGATGAACTTTATCTATTTAAATACGGGCACTAGCCTTGCTTTTCTGTAAGCGGCGTGCTGTCCTCATAGCATGCGCTTTGTTTGCCGGATTCGATCAAACGAGATTCATGCCGCATCGTCTGATTTTTCTTGTCGTTGTTTTCTCAAACTCGTTTTCCAGAATTTCAAACATACGGATGTGTTTATAATTTGGCATTTTGTTGTTCACGTCATCGATAATTGATTTTATCATCGCCTGTAATTCTTCTTTGGCAGGCAGATGGCCGACCAATTCGGTGACGCAATCTAAATTCGGGAATATTTTGGCCCTCACGCAAATACTTCCGTTACGATCGTTCCCCGTAAGAATAAGTGCTTCACTGATCGTTTCTTTTTCTAACAGGCGTGCCTCTAATTCCTCCGGATAAATGTTTTTGCCATTAGCTGTGACAATGACATTCTTCATGCGCCCTTTGATATACAGGGCGCCGTCCTCAGCGATGAATCCTAAATCACCTGTCCGAAAATAACCGTTGCAGAATGTGTTGGCCGTAGCCTCCGGATCGTTAAAGTAACCGAGCATGATATTGTCGCCTTTGGCAAGAATTTCGCCGACACCGGATTCATTGGGGCTGTCGATCATCAATTCGACGCCGGGGACCGCAACACCAGTTGATTTAGCATTGAAATAAAAATCATTGTTACCCGCCAAAAGAGGAGCTGTTTCCGTAAGCCCATAGCCCTGTAAAGCTCTGATGCCAAGTGCTAGAAAATCCTCGACCACAGCAGAGGGAAGATCTGCCCCGCCGACAATGCATGTATGAATTTTGCCCCCAAGCGATTTCTTCACTTTTCGACGAATTGCCATTCTTACAAGCGCAGGTAAGTCTCGAAGCGCCATTGAGAGTGACGATGTTTTGAGCTTTGCTTGATACTTTGCCGGACTATTTTTTGCGATAGCCGCTTGAATCCGCTTGTCTAAAAGTTGCAATAGCGCAGGAACGACGACGAGAAGCGTTGGCCGATATTCAAGAATATTGCGGCGTATCGCATTCAGGCTGTCGGCGTAAGCAATGCAGGCACCACGTGAAAGAATAAGCAAGCAATCCAATGTGCATTCGTACGTATGACATAGTGGCAGGATTGAAAGTGTTTTGTCGCGTGACGTGATTTTTACGATTTGTGAAGTCGCAAAAATATTCGCGCAAATATTCCTTTGAGAAAGGCACACACCTTTTGGCTTTCCTGAAGTGCCTGAAGTGAAAATAAGCACACTCATTTCATCTTCAGCAATCGGAACTGTGTCAATGCGCGTATCATCTTCAGCAATCGCTGGCAGGGTATCCTGCAAAGGCAAAAGTAATCGTTGACTGCTGATGAGTGGTCTTAATTGTTCGAGGATCTCCTTGTCCGCACATATCGCGGCACAGTCGGCACTGACAATGAATTGATGCATATCTTCAGGTGACAGTTCACGATCGATTGGAACCGCCACACCGACCGTAGCGGCACACGCATAGTGCAGCACCCATGCGTAGCTGTTTTTACCGATGACTGCGATTCGCTTACCGTGCAAGCCGAGATTTAGAAAATGTGTGCCTACCGCCCTGTACCCCTGTTTAAATTGAGCATAACTCACGTATCGGTAGCTCCCGCTTCTAATCTTTATTTGGAAGGCAGTCTTTTTTCTGAATTTCTTTGCACTTGCGTAAATCATTTCTCGAAAATCAGAGTACCGTGTGGCGTTGTTCAACTGTTTTGTTTTCAAATGAGTGCTCCTTCACCTTTTCGTTATTTATGATCGTTCAGCAATTTGTCTCAGCCAATTGTTCATCCCATTGCGCAATCGGTTTTATTCTAGAGTAAAGTGAAACGAGTGGGTTTTGAAAAATTACGAATCTGCTCCTTGTGTTTCGTACGGAATCCCTTTTGCCAAATGGAGAGGGGATTAATAACATAAACGTTTAGATTTTAATAGCACTTCTAAATACGTTACGTTTCGCCGATAGTTTCAAGTAATAACAATTGCGGTTTTAATTTTGATTACGGATGCTCTCGTTTTGGCAGGAAACCAGAAAAGGCGGCCTCCAATAAATGAGCGTTTCAGTAGGTGTAGGGTCTGCGTCCGCTGATACAATTCACAAAATCGTCACATTTATATTGCAAACGCACGCAGCTCCGTGTAAAATCAACAAATGTAAGCGCTTTATTTTTTTATCAGAACGGCATTTTGATTATAGAAAGGGGAAGTGATTGATGCAATGGGCACAGAATTATGATCCGATGGGGAACATGGCTTTATCGTTTGCTGTTGCCTGTATTCCGTTATTATTTTTTTTCTGGTGTTTGGCGATTAAGAAAATGAAGGGGTATTTAGCTGGACTTCTGACGGTTGCCGTCGCCGTTCTTGAAGCAATAGTCGTCTATCACATGCCGGTGCACCTTGCACTCGAAGCAACTGTTCTTGGCGGATTGCAAGGGCTTTGGCCAATTGGCTGGATTGTGGTTACTGCCGTGTTTCTGTATGAATTAACGGTCGCTTCAGGAAAATTTCAAGTGATCAGCGATTCGATTGCATCAATCACGGAGGATCGCCGCTTGCAGGCATTGCTGATCGCCTTCTCTTTTGGTGCATTCTTGGAAGGAACGGCAGGGTACGGCACCCCGGTCGCGATTGCCGGCGGATTGCTTGCTGGTCTCGGGTTTAATCCTTTTTATGCCGCTGGGTTGTGTTTGATCGCTAATACGGCACCTGTTGCGTTCGGAGGTGTCGGCATTCCCATTCTCACTTCTGCTCAGGTCACAGGAATTGATACGCTTTCGCTAAGTCAAATGGTCGGCCGCCAGGTGCCTTTTCTCTCGCTGTTTGTTCCATTCTGGTTGGTTTTCATTATGTCGGGATGGAAACGAACACTTGAAGTGTTTCCGGCCATTCTGGTCAGTGGGCTTTCGTTCGCAGGTACCCAATATTTGACCGCCAACTTTTTAGGACCGGAACTTCCTGATGTCACTTCTGCGATTGTGAGCATGGTCAGTCTTGTTTTGTTATTAAAATTCTGGCAGCCAAAAACCATCTTTCGATTTAAAGGCGAAAAGAAGCAGGAGTCGGTGGATCGTGATGAGCGGAAACCGAAACAGCGTTTGGGGCAAATCGTGCAAGCATGGTCGCCATTCGTTTTGCTCGTACTTGTCATCTGCATTTGGGGCGGCTCAGAACGTATCAAAGCGTTTCTGAATCAGGCAACGTTACTTCTTCCGATCCCTGGCTTGGATCAAATGATCGCCCAAGTCAAACCGATTGTAACACAGGCTACCCCTTATGGTGCGGTTTATAAATTTGATGGACTTGCTGCAACGGGAACGGCTATTTTAGTTACATGCGTTTTAAGTAAATTCTTGATTGGGATCAGCTGGAAAAAGTGGGGAGCAACGTTTGGGCTGACTATTAAAAAGCTCGCACTCCCTCTGGTGATGATTGTTTCCGTTCTTGGTTTTGCTTATATTGAAAATTATTCTGGAATGAGTGCGACGCTTGGCCTCGGTTTGGCGTCGACGGGAGTGGTGTTTCCGTTCCTCGCACCTTTTATCGGCTGGATTGGTGTATTTCTTACCGGTTCGGATACCTCGTCGAACGCACTGTTTTCTAATTTGCAGAAGGTGTCGGCGAATCAGATCGGTGTCGATCCGACTTTGCTTGTCGCCGCCAACTCAACCGGCGGGGTAGCTGCAAAAATGATTTCACCGCAATCGATCGCTGTTGCAACGGCAGCGACCGGACTTGTTGGCAAAGAAGGAAGTCTGTTCCGTTTCACGATTTTGCACAGCCTTTTATTTGTTGCGATTACCGGAGTTATAACATTTCTGCAGGCCTATGTACTGCAGTGGATGATTCCATAACCTGAAACTAAGGATATGCATCACTACAAAAGGGAGTTGCGCAAGTCAATCATTGACTGCGCAACTCCCTTTTTGAAATCACTTTTTCGTTTTTTTGTAAAGTTAAGGATTCTTTAAGGATGCACTGCCATACTGACATTAAGCAAAGCATTTGTCATGATCGGTGCTAAGCCGAGAGATGTTGGTTACGCAGAGGAGGATTTTTTCATGAACTTATTAAAAAACAAGCGCATCGATTTTTATCTACTAGGCGTCATTCTTCTATCCCTATTTATGAATTTCTTTTTACTAAGTCAGGCAAGTACGAATGCGTATTATACGGTTGCGGTAAAAAGCATGATGAAAAATTTTCACAACTTTTTTTACGCTTCATTTGATCCAGCAGGGTTTATTACCGTAGATAAACCTCCGGTAGCACTTTGGCTGCAGACGCTGAGTGCAAAAGTGTTTGGCTTCAGCAATTTCAGCGTGCTGCTTCCGGAAGCATTGGCTGCTGTGAGCGCAACTGTGATTGTCTATCAGATGGTCAAACAAAAGGCTGGGAGAATTGCTGCTTTTATTTCTGGAATTACAATGTCGGTAACGCCGATTTTTATTGCTGTTACCCGAACCAACAATGTCGACAGTATTTTGATTCTGACTTTAGTGATTGCAGCTTGGGCTGTATTCAAAGCCGCAGCAACAACGAAGCTGCGCTGGCTGCTGCTCAGTGCTGTGATGATTGGCATTGGCTTCAATGTGAAAATGCTTGAAGCATTTATGATTCTCCCGGCTATTTATCTATTCTATTTTATTGCGGTAAAAGTGAATTGGAAGAAAAAAATCATGCATCTTGTTGCCGCAACGGTTGTTCTGGCAGCAATTTCGCTCTCATGGGCCGTCGTTGTCGATTCGATTCCGGCAGACAAACGTCCTTATATTGGCAGCAGTCAAACCAACTCGGTACTTGAACTTGCCTTTGGCTACAATGGCGTGTCCCGACTAACTGGCCAACAAGGCGGAGCAGGAGCGGGAAAAATGCCGACCAGACAAAAATCGTCTGCAAGCCAAGCCCAACAAGTGCCTTTTAGCGATAAGAACACGCAGAACGGCAACGCAAACCATGCTCCAGGAGGAACGGCTCCAACCGGCACGCTGAACGGCGGCCCGGGAGGATCAAACAACGCAGGGAATGGAACACCTGCCAATGGTGCACAAAGCGATGGGCCGAGTGTCTCAGGAAAAACAATGGGGGGAACACCGCCCGGCGGCATGAACGATGGACGCGGCGCAGGTCGGCAAGGCGGGATGTTTGGTACAGGGAATGCCGGTCCACTGCGCTTGTTCTCAAAAGCATTATCCGGACAAGCGAGCTGGCTGCTCCCATTTGTACTCTTCAGCGGGATTGCGGTTGTCGCCGATTTCCTCCGACGCCGAAAATTAGATCAGAAACATGCGTTTGCAATTTTCTGGTTGGCTTGGTTGGTACCGGCGATGGCCTTTTTCAGCATTGCCGGGTTCTTCCATCACTATTATCTAAGTTTGCTCGCACCGCCAATTGCCGCATTAACAGGACTTGGTTTCACGTATATGTGGCGAGATTTTAGCGACTCGACCCGTTCATGGCGCAGCTTTCTGCTGCCAATCGCCTTTGGCGGGACACTGCTGTTTGAAGCGGCCATCTTCTATCAGAACAGTATCGCAACCCTCTGGATCATTCTTCTGATCATTGCCGCCGTGCTGACAACAGGAATCGGCTTGATTTGGCGCAGCACTGATCGGAAAATTCAAGCTGCTATTGTTGGAACAAGTATCTTCGTGATGCTGCTTGCACCACTGTATTGGACACTGCCCTCAACCTTTAATCAGACCAACAGTTCTATTCCTGTTGCCGGCCCAACGTCAACGCAAACCGGCATGGGCGGTATGGGGATGAAGGGAGGCGGTCAAAGGGGCAGAGCTCAAAGCGGCAATGCGGAAGGTGGCGCCCCATCAATGAATCAGGAGGCAGGCACTTCAAGATTAGAGATGCCGTCAAACGAATCTGGAGCAGCGCCAACTCGGACGAGAAGCGTTCGTCGTGGTATGGGTGATCAAGTGAATACAAAACTGCTGACCTATCTACGGAGGCATTATACCGGTGAAAAATACATTCTTGGCGTGGAACGGGCTCAGTCAGCGTATTCGATCATGCTGAAAACGAACGATGCGGTGATGGCCATGGGTGGATTTAGCGGAAATGACCCTGCATTAACGGTAAGTAAATTGGAAAAAATGGTAAAGGCAGGCGAAATCAAGTATTTTCTCTTGTCAGAAAGTCAAGGCATGGGAAGCAGCCCCAGTGTAACCAATTGGATTCAGAAACACTTTAAGAAAGTGCCGACAAGCGACTGGTCAGACACTAATTCAAACAGCAGCCAGAACGGTCAAGGAGGTCAATCAAACTTATATGTTTATCAGAAATCATGATTTATTTTGCAAAAGGGAGGACTATTGATGACGACAAAGTATTCTATTGTTGTCCCTGTATTTAATGAGGAACAGGTTATTTATGATTCTTACAAGCGTCTAAAAGCGGTTATGGACCGCACTTATGAGAGCTATGAACTGCTGTTCGTGAATGACGGCAGCCGTGACCGAACTTCGGAGATTCTGAATTATATCTCTGAAGGGGATACCCATGTGAAGGTGATTGAATTCTCGCGTAACTTCGGTCATCAGATTGCGATTACGGCAGGCATGGATTACGCGATGGGTCAAGCCATTGTGGTGATTGATGCAGATCTTCAAGATCCTCCGGAATTGATTTTGCAAATGATTGGGAAATGGAAGGAAGGCTTCGAGGTTGTCTACGGGAAACGGATGGAGCGCAAAGGAGAAAGCTTCTTTAAAAAGAAAACGGCGGCATTATTTTATCGGATCCTACGTGTATCGACGGATATTGATATTCCGCTCGATACCGGTGATTTTCGCTTAATTGATCGTCGTGTTTGTGATGAAATGAAACGTATTCCTGAGAAAAATCGCTTTATCCGCGGATTAGTCAGCTGGGTCGGATTCAAGCAGACTGCGGTTGAGTATGTTCGTGATCAACGGCTGGCAGGCGAAACCAAATATCCGCTGAAGAAAATGCTGAAGCTGTCGATCGATGGGTTAACCTCATTTTCATATAAACCGCTGAAACTAGCGACTTATGGTGGCGCGTTGCTCTCTTTTACAGGTTTCGTTTATATGATCATTGCATTAGGCATGAAATTATTTACGTCGAGCACAGTTCCCGGATGGACCTCGCTCATTGTCATTCAGCTCTTGTTCAGCGGTTTTACGCTCTTTATCCTTGGGGTGATTGGTGAATACATCGGCAGAATCTATGATGAAACGAAAGATCGTCCGCTATATATCATCAAGGAGACGAAGGGTTTCGGAGCGGCAAAGCGTGTTCGTTCTCTATCAAGTGTTAAACACGGCTGATTCAAAAGCATGCACCGCCATCTTTTTTTTGAAGCAAAAGGTCTATTCGGCTCGATGGCTCGTATACATGTTAGTACAACCCATAGGGACTAAGGAGGGTACAACAATGTATCGTCGAACATCGATCGTTTGCGTAGGAGCGGCACTGGCTTTGTCGATGGCATTACTTGCCGGATGCGGCGGGGTGGCGGACAAAGAGCCGGGCAGTGTTCAATACGTCAACAGCAAGCGTGATCTCACAGAGTCTGCTGCAAAACAAGAATATACACAGCGTGTTTTATATCTGAGGGATGCGAACGGTTTGCTTGCGCCGCAATTCGTCGGGTTACCGAAAAGCAACTCGGTAACCAAGCAGGTCCTCAACTACTTGGTAAGTGATGGCCCTGTGTCCAATGCGCTCCCAAATGGTTTCCAAGCGACATTACCCGCTGACACAGAAGTGAATCATGTAACCATCGATCAAAGAGGCAATGCAACAGCTGACTTCACCAAACAGCTGCTGGATACACCAGCAGGAGGGCAGCAGCAAGTCATTCAATCAATTGTCTGGACACTCACTCAGTTCCCTACTGTGAAAACAGTAACCATCACTGTAGACGGAAAAACCTTAAATGAATGGCCGTCAAGTAAACAGGAGGTGGGCAGCGCCCTGACACGAGCAAACGGGATTAATCAAGTTTTCGTTGACGTTGCAGATATTGC
Source organism: Sporolactobacillus inulinus (assembly GCF_006539285.1). GTDB lineage: Bacteria > Bacillota > Bacilli > Bacillales > Sporolactobacillaceae > Sporolactobacillus > Sporolactobacillus inulinus. The sequence goes on along the minus strand of NZ_BJMS01000001.1, from coordinate 10,662 downwards.
CGGAAGCGAGCCGATGACGGTCTACTATATTTCCGCCAATAATAAAGGCAAAACCTATGATGTACCGGTAACGGTTCGCCGGGCGGTCACTGAGGATCGTGTAACAAGTATGGTGAACGCACTGGTTAATGAACCTTCAGCAAGTGACGTCATCTCACCGTTCGATCCGAATGTCCGTCTGACAGAGAAACCGAAGATCACAAACGGAACCGTTTACCTGCACTTCAACGACGCGCTTTATGATAATAAAAAAGCAAAGACAGTCAACGATCAAGTGCTCCGCAGCCTCGTGCTTACTTTGACGGGAGACCCAGCGATCCAAAAAGTTTCAATTCAGATCGGATCGACTTCTAAAGTTATGCTGGAATCGGGAAAAACGCTGTCGGGTCCGGTCACTCGAGAATTTGTCGATGCTGCCGGTGTGTAATTTAATTCAGGTAAATATGGTATAGTAAGAGGAGCAAAAGAGGCTCCTCTTTTTTTCGTAAAGTCGAGTCTTAGTAAAAGAGGACACGGGGGCTAATGGATTCATGAGACCAGACAGCAGAGCAAACGATGAATTGAGATCTGTAGCGATTCAGCCTAATTTTATTATTCATCCGGAAGGGTCGGTTCTGATTGCCGTAGGCCGCACAAAGGTCATTTGCAATGCAACGATTGAAGATCGCGTGCCGCCTTTCCTGCGCGGTAAGAAAAAGGGATGGATTACTGCAGAATATGCGATGCTTCCTCGGGCGACACCGGAACGCAACATACGTGAATCGTCACGGGGAAGGGTAACCGGGAGAACAATGGAAATTCAGAGGCTGATTGGGCGTTCACTCCGTTCCGTAGTTGATTTGGATGCCGTTGGCGAACGAACCATTTGGATTGATTGCGACGTTATTCAAGCAGACGGCGGGACGCGAACCGCATCGATCACCGGAGCATTTGTTGCGATGGTTCTTGCCTTTCAACGGATGATGGAACGCAAACAAATCGCCACACTCCCAATCAAGTCTTATTTGGCAGCAACATCAGTCGGAATTCACCCTGTCTATGGGCCTGTTCTTGATCTGTGCTACCAAGAAGATTCAACCACAGATGTTGATATGAATATTGTGATGAATGGGAACGACGAGTACATCGAGATCCAAGGAACCGGTGAGGAAGCGACGTTTGACGAAAAAGAGCTGGCGACACTGCTCAGTCTTGCGAAAAAAGGGATTCATCAACTCATCGAAGCGGAAAAAGCCGTTCTTGGCGAACGGATCGTTGAATCGAAGGTGGGCACGAGCAAATGACTAAGGTATTGATTGCATCAAACAATCCAGGCAAAATAAAAGAATTCAAAGACTTGCTGCAAGGGTTCGGCGCAGACGTTTTTTCCTTGAAGGATCTGGGCATAACAACGGATGTTCCGGAAACGGGGCATACCTTTCACGAAAATGCAGCTTTGAAGGCGGAGGCATTGGCAAAAGAAACCGGGATGATTACGCTGGCCGATGACTCGGGGCTTTGTGTCGATGCGTTAAACGGTGAACCGGGGGTTTTCTCAGCGCGTTATTCCGGTCCGGAGAAAGATAGTGAACGTAATATTGATCTGTTGCTTCACAAGTTAAAGGGTGTGCCTGAAGAAAAACGTACCGCACATTTTGTCTGTGTTCTGGCGCTCAGCCGTCCCAAGCATCAAACCCGATTTGCCGAAGGGCGCTGTGACGGGATCATCACTGCAACACGCCGTGGTGTGGGAGGCTTTGGCTACGATCCATTGTTTTTGATACCCGAGCGCCAGGAGACCTTCGCTGAAATGGGCGAAGCGGAGAAGAATCAAATCAGCCATCGCGCGCGTGCCTTACGCGTTCTGAAGGAAAATTGGACAAGTTGGACGGGTGAGGCGTGATGAAGGGATTAATTGTTAGTGATACGCATGGGTGGACGCGCGAGGTTCAAGCCGTAAAGGATCAATATAAAGGAACAGTGGACTTCATGATTCATTGTGGCGATTCGGAATTGAAACCGGATCAGAAAGAAATGGAAGGATTTATTGCTGTTGAAGGAAACTGTGACTTGCCGGGCGCCTACCCGAATGAAGCAGTCAAAGTGATTGGCGGGACAACCTTCCTTGTGGCGCATGGACACTTGCTTGGTGTACGTCAATCTCCGGCGCGTTTGTGTTATCGCGCGCAAGAAGCAGGCGCGCAAATCGCCTGTTTCGGTCATACCCATTTTGCCGGTACATTCCAGCAGCAGGGAATGATCGTGATCAATCCGGGCAGCTTGCGCTTGCCGCGTAATTATCGGGAGGGCACTTATGTACTCCTTGATCTTGATCCCGAGAAGAATCATGTTCAGGTTTCCTACTTCACTTTAGATGGAACGCTGGTCGATGAATTTACAAAGACATTTTCACTCAGCAGAAATTGAATTGAATTCAAAAAGAGAGCCGGATTAACGCATCCGGTTCTCTTTTTTAGCGGCTGTATCCGCGTTGATAGGAGTGATGAGGAGGGGCACTCATATGGCGTTTATCAGTCATCATCTCTGATAACTGATAGTACATATTATGTCGACGCTTGTTTTTTTGAATGGGGAGATGAACGAGCAAAAATGCCTTTTTTTCTTTCATGCGGCTTTTAAACAGTATCTGCCGGCTCCGTTTAGGCTATACTGCGACTAGATCTCATTGTGAGAAACGCAGTAAACGGGGTGTTTGCATGGAAGATGGTCATTTCTTTAAAGGCGTGCTTTGGGCAATGGTTTTTTGTATCCCCTTTTGGGTTTTGCTCATTTGTCTTGTGGTGATCCTTCGCTAAAAACGAAGAAACTATGTTCAAGAGAAATGCATCGGGATGATGATTCAGAAGACCGACGACTTTCCCTATTTGCCGGCAGATTTTAAAAAGCGCGGCGGGGCGTGAAGGGGTTCTGAAAAAACAGGGCCGACTGTAGCAAGCACAACTAACTCTTGCGAAAAAATATTATTATTGTAATAAGAAAATTGTATAAAATACTAGCTTTTGTGAAAATACTTTGATAAGCTAAACTTGTAACTCGTGAAAGCAATCCCCCTTTTCTGGATCCTTAATTGGATCCTTTTTTTGCATGATAAAAAACGATAACAATTCTATGACTTCGCTCCGTCAAGTTTCTGATTTTGAATTTTGCCTTGCTGGTACGATGATTCATGTCATTTCATCAATAAATCCGTTCCAGACACGAAAGCGCTCGGGCGCCCGCGGCAAGCGAGCAATCGCAGCGACGATTCAGCACCGGGCGTTTTTGCCTGATTTTTCTTAGCAACGCTACCATGTATCGTATTTCTTAAAGACAAATCAATTTTTTTTATGTTTTTGATGCAAATGACTTGTGTCCTTTGAATTCCAGATTATATAATATGATTGCCTTCTGTTTCTGATAGGTAACATCCTTTTTCGCTTCTCAATACAATTGAGAAGCTTTTTTCTTTTTTCACGATGGAAAATTGATTCTGCATCACTAAGTGTATCTTTTCGCGCACATACTAGCAGCGAGGTGAGTGAACGATGCGAACGATGTGGAAAGGATCAATTCAATTCGGTCTGGTTTATATCCCAATCAAGCTGTATACAGCAACAGAAAACAAAGACATTCGATTGAGAATGCTGCACAAAGACTGCATGGCACCAATCAATTATACGCGCACGTGCTCGAAATGTGGGCAGGCCATTGAAAATGATGCGATTGTCAAAGGCTATGAGTATGCGCCGGGGCAGTTTGTGCCGATCAGTGAAGAAGAATTGAGCAGCCTTCAAGATGAAACCGACAAACATGTTGAGATCATTAATTTTGTAAAACTTAGTGAGATTGACCCTATTTATTATGAAAAATCCTATTTCATTGGACCGGACAGCGGCAATGGCTTGCGCGCATTTTCATTGCTTCGACAGGCGATTCAGGATTCCGACAAAATAGCGATTGCCAACATCATTATCCGTTCAAAGCAGCATCTCGCCGCGATTCGTAGCTTCGAGAACGGTATGCTTCTGGAGACATTGTACTATCCGGACGAGGTCCGAAGCATTAAAGAGGTCCCGGGTATCGGCGACCTGATTACGGAGAATGAGCCTAAAGAAATGACGATTGCAAATCAGCTCATTGAACAGCTGACAACGGAGTTTAAGCCGGACCATTATAAAGATGATTATCGTTTGAAAATGGAAAAACTGATTGAAGATAAGGTCGCTGGTATGCCTGTGGAGAAAAAGAAGGGGCGCGCTGCGCAGCCGAATGTCGTTGACTTGTTGTCGGCTCTGGAAGCAAGTGTCAAAGAAACAAAACCGAAACCGCGACGCAAAACGGCAACAAAGCGTAAGAAAACGGTGTAACTGATGGATTTTCAGCCGATTAAACCGTTTGAGCCGATCAAAGCTGATGTGATTCCGAACGGTCCGGATTGGGTACACCAAGTGAAATGGGACGGAGTGCGCCTTTTAGCCTACTACGACGGACATGAGGCGCGTCTCTTTAACCGGAGACAACACGAACGGACGCTTCAATACCCTGAACTGGCGTCGAGTATCCATGCTTCTCCGGCGTCCTCGCTCATTCTTGACGGCGAGCTGATTGCGCTTGATACGAACGGACGACCGTCTTTTCATGAGATTATGAAGCGCGACCGTACCACCCCGACCGCACATGCAAAAGCAGCAGACAGCATACGTGTTTTTTATATGGTTTTTGACTTGCTGTACGTTAATGGAGATTGGCTGAATGCCTATCCGTTAAGTGATCGAATCGAACGCCTGCAGCAGTGGCTGCCCTTAGCGGACCCGATTCATCTCGTCCCAACCTATGATAACGGAGATGCTTTATTTGCCAGTGTTAAGGAAAAGCATATGGAGGGGATTGTTTCAAAAAAAAGAAACAGTCGCTACGGCATTGGCGGGAAAAATGGAAATTGGCGAAAGATTAAGGTTACTGAAGATTTAATCGCTGTCGTCGGCGCGGTTACCTATCGCGACGGGAGGGTAAATGCCTTACTTATCGGCCAATACAATTCGGAGCATCGCTTGGTCTATATTGGGCGTGTGGGCAGCGGTTCGCTGACAAGCCAAGACTGGCAAGCAGTGACCCGGCTTGCAGAACTGCTAAAAAGTCCAGCCAATCCCTTTGAGCGTCAGCCGAAGGACGTAAAAAAAGTATCATGGTTGGTCCCCCAATTAACCGTGAAGATTGAATTTCAGGAATGGACCGAGAACGGATCGCTGAGGCAGCCAAGAATCCTGGCGTTTGTTGATGAAAATCCGGATCAGTGCATTCTAGAGGAGGGTAGTGATGAAGGCGGCAATTTCCCATGACACACATGCGTTTCAGATCACGCATCCGGAGAAAATGATTTGGCAGAATCCCCAAGTAAATAAACTACAGTTTCTTCGCTATCTAAATACGGTTGCTCCTTTAATGCTTCCATTTCTTGCCAAACGGCGATTGACTGTGATTCGTTTTCCACATGGCGTACCCGGACCGTCTTTTTTTCAAAAAAAGTGTCCGGAATATGCGCCGGACTTTGTTCAGACGGCCGAAGCGGATGGAAGCCGCTACATTTTATGCAACACACTGAAAACACTTCTATGGCTCGGTAATCAGCTGGCCATCGAGTACCACATTCCCTATCAAAAAGCGGGTGTCACGCATCCTGAAGAAATTGTTTTTGATCTTGATCCTCCGGAGCGCACTGCCTTTCCTCTTGCCGTCAGAGCGGCACTTGAAATGAAGCAGCTTTTTGAACGGCTGTCGCTTGTAAGCTTTCCAAAGCTTTCCGGCAGTCGAGGCATACAGATTCATCTGCCGATCATCGGGCTTAATCTTAACTATCAAGAAACGCGCCTTTTTACCGCATTTATTGCCGAAGTTCTGGTCGGCCGATTTCCGGAGCTGTTTACCATTGAGCGTTTGAAGAAAAATCGGGGCGACCGGCTGTATTTGGATTACGTGCAGCATGCTGAAGGCAAGACAATCATATGTCCCTATTCGCCGCGTGGCAAAGAGGGGGCAACTGTGGCTGCCCCACTATTTTGGCATGAGGTTGATTCCGCGCTGAATATGAATACATTCACCGTCGCCAAGGTTTTAGAACGGGTGAATCAGGGAATAGATCCAATGCGCCACTATTTTGAGTGTCGAAATCATCCATTACTCGCAATTATTGAGCAGCTTAAGAAGCTGCGTAAAAACTGATTTCAGCAACTCATGGAAACGGTGAATCACCACAAGGTTTATTAATCTTTTTTTACTGCCTGTTCATTCCGATGCCGCGCGCGAAACGTCCGATAAAGTGGAGATCCGCAAAGTCGAGCACACCGCAATTTATGTCATCATTATTTCTGAGAATAAGCGAATGACTTGTCAATAATTTTGATTTTCCTGTGTAAAGACGATGATTCTTTGTTTGCGCGATCACATGGTCGCCATCAAGGAAGATTCGGCGCGGTTCGATAATCCATACTGAAAAACACTTAATGCCTATGTAGTCAATAATCGGAACATTACTGCTGAGTGCGAATGTTTTCGGATAAACGGTTTCGTTCGCTTTAATCGTGTAGGAATAAAAATGGTTCTGAGTGATCACTTTAGACTTGATCAGTTGATCTTCCCTTAAACTGTTGATATACGGGAGTTTAACAATACGCGATGGTTCAATTAAAATGGTCAAAACCTCCAAACCGGTAAAGCCAAAAAGGGAACGTCGAACTAATGCAAAAACCGTTCCTTTATCTCGTGCTGAAAGGATACCTGCCATTATTATGAACCAAATGCGGGATTGGAGCAAGAACGTTCCATTTATTGCGCCAATTTGGTTATGTAATCGAAGAACGAGATCTTTGCTTACTTGAACAGCGTAAAAAGGACGTAGACGGTTATCGAGCAGACCAACACAACAAGAAGCAGAACAAATAATTGAACATGATTTGCTGCATGACGGGAACGACCCAATACGTCAATATGCCGCACCTTCAAGACACTGTCATATTCCCCTTGATCCTGATCTAGATGGAAGGCAATGACATACGTAATTCCCGAATCTGCGCGATAGGACATCGTTTCCAAAAGCGCAATTTCCTCCCAGTACATTCGCTTGAATTCCAATTTCCCTCCTGTTATTTTTGCGCATAAATGATCTAACTCGTGGGGCTTGAAGCTTCTCCCAACCAGTTGACTCAGTTCATCCAGCATTTGCGATCCCTCCAACCTATGCTCTTCATCTAATGTATATGGAAGAACAGCGCTGATTCTGCCATGAATCCCTGTTTTTTTTACTGATTATTACACAAAGCATTTGAACTGTAATCAAACAAGAACGGTTATGATACACGGCTGTTATATAGAATTGGTAAATTGTATACAGACGAAAACAAAGGATGGTTGTGTCATGAAAAAAATAACATTAATCCTCGCCGTGATCGTTCTTCTAATCTCCGTACTACCGAGTTCTTTTGCTACGGCAAAAAGTAAACCGAAGAAAATGACTGTCAGTGCAACGGCTTACTGCGAAATGGGCCGTACAGCAACCGGTTATAATTATAAGAAACATCCAAAAGCAAAAGCGATTGCGGTTGATCCTCGTGTCATCCCGCTCGGCTCAAAAGTTTACATCCCTGGTTATGGCTATGCGATTGCGCGCGACACCGGCGGACGAATTAAAGGGAAAATCATTGATGTACATTTTAAAACGAGGAAACAAGCCATTAAGTGGGGAAGAAAAAAAATAAAAATTCGTGTCTATCGACACTAAATAACAAAAAGGCTCATGTCCCGAATTTAGGGCATGAGCCTTTTACATTATTAACGTTTTTTCTCTATTATTGCACCCGTGAATGATAGCGATCCCATGCGACGGCTGCAACGACTGGAATAAACACACAAATTGAGCCAAACACACCAAGTACAGTCATTTTATCCACCATCCTCATATTTGTTACCGCTTACATAATTAGTATACCCACCACAGCTTGTTTTATACAAGTGAAAATGCCTTTTTTTTTTGCAAGAATAAAGCAGTTATTCAAATGGTGCCCGCTTTTGTATGAATGATACCTGTTTTTGTTATAAAACAGTAAAAATATATCGAAAAACAATAAAAAGATGATGAATTTCAATAATATCTATGCTATAATCCAATCGAGGTTAATTAAGCGTTGAAAATTGCAATGAATGGTTTTTACTTATTCTTTGTTAAAAAGAAAGGTCGTGACGACAGATGGTTAATGATTTAGCAGAAAACGGAGCGAAAGAGAAGCGGCTGCACGGGTGCCAGAGGGGGAGCAAGCTCTTGCTCGGCACGATCCTGCTTGGCCTGCTTGCAAACTGGTTCTTTGTTGATCAGGCATTCGGTATTTCTGTTCCGTTATTTGTTCTAGCATTTTATGGTATTTTTTTCTGGAATATGGGAAGCGCAGTACGTGTACAGAAAAATTTTGCCGGAGGATTGATGATTCCCATTCTCTTGTTGACGTTAACCTATGTCCTTTTCTCAAATGAAGTGTTTCAGGTGCTCAATGTGCTTGCGATTTCCACCCTGATCGTGATGCAAACGACGCTTTCCGCGAGACGGGCAAGGGCCGATTGGTATGCGCCCCCATTTGTGATTGATGTGCTGATCGGTTTTATCTATCGTCCGTTTGCTTTTCTCGCAGTTCCCTTTAAAATTGTAGCGAGGCAGATAGGGCAACGGACGACGGGTGGAAAAAACAAAACGTTGATGAATGTCTTCATTGGCATTGTAATCACCTTTCCGCTCGTGGTCCTCATACTTACGCTGCTTTCTTCGGCGGATGAGCGGTTCAATTACTACTTAGGCGCATTACCGCATTTGCTGGCGGGTTTCAATCTGGATACGTTAATGCCGCGCTTGATTTTTATCATCGTTTTGGCCCTGTTTTCGTTCAGTTATATCTGGAGTCTGATGATGAGGCCGAAGCAGCCTGCACGTTACACAGATTTAACGGAGCAGACGACGTTTGCAGGCAGCATGGATGCGACGGTAGCAACGACCATCCTAAGTATTATCAATGCCATTTACGTATTCTTTACATTAATTCAGTTTTCCTACTTGTTCGGCAGCTTCGCGCTCGGTCTTCCGGAGCAATTTACCTATGCTGAATACGCACGACGCGGTTTTTTTGAACTGGTACTGGTCACTTTGATCAATTTTACACTCTTACTGGTACTGTTACATCTAACGAAACAGAGCAGCGCGCCCGTCAACCGTGCGATACAAATCTTGGAGTCATTGCTCGTTTGCTGCACGATGGTCATGCTTGTTTCTGCATTTATCCGTATGTACCTGTATGAACAAATGTACGGATTTACTTATTTACGTGTGCTTACCCATGCGTTCATGATTCTGCTCTTTGTATTATTTCTGGTCACGCTGTTCCGTATCTGGAACAAACGGATCAAGCTGTTTAAATACTATTTGCTCGCAGGGATCACCGCGTTTGTCGTGATTAACTACGCCAATAGTGATGTGCTGATCGCCCGATGGAACATTGATCGGTACAATCAGACGGGAAAAATTGATGTGGCGTACCTGGCAACACTGTCGCATGACGCAACACCTTACTTGGTTCAGTTGCTCAAGGCTAAGGATGACTCGGTTCGGAAAGTCGCGGAAAACCAACTCTTTGGACAGAAACAGATGCTTAATAAACCACAGGCATGGCAATCGTTCAATCTCTCTAATTTGCGTGCAAAACAGCTGCTTAATCAAGAACATTTGCAGCGAAATCAAATCGATCCATCACTTTCTCATGAAATCTATGATGATTAAAAAATAAAGCAAAACAACCGGATTCACAGAGAATCCGGTTGTTTCGCTTATTGATCGATTCAATTCACATGCAAGGTGACATCGCCCAAGTGATGCGTAAATGTCGCAACATAAGTTCCTTTTTCCAATTTTTTCGGCAAGCAGAAGGTACCGGTTGAAACCGTTGTTCCTTTACCGACTATTTTCCCTTCTTGTGCGAGACGTGCAACAAGCCATTTCAAGGCATGAAGTGGATTTCCGAGTACTTCAGATGCTTCTCCTGAGGTCAGCGGCTTGCCGTTCAAGGTCACATCAGCATGAACATGGGCTAATTCGTCAACGGTCGGTTTTTTTGCTGCGGGTTTGCCGACAACGAGTCGACCGCACACGGCACTGTCTGAGATAACCAGTTCAAGTGGGAGTTTTGGAAACCAATCCTTGAAACGCGAGTCGGGAACTTCGATACCGGGGGCAACATCTGTTTTTGCGAGCAGCTGTTCTTCGTTATCTTCAGGAGACAAATCTTCCAAGGCGGTGAATTCCAATTCGAGTTCGAGGAGTGGTTCGTTGAGTGTTGCCAATGCGAGTTCAGCACCATCATGCAAGACACTTGAAGCAACAACTTGTCCGTAAAGCGGCGAATCAGAATTGAACATGTCTTGTGTCTGTTTGCTTGTTAAACTGATTTTATATCCCTTGATGGCTTCCTTTTTCTTTGCGTTAAATGCATGCTGCACCTCATAGGCATGTTCCAAACTCAATGCCGAGGGATCTGCATTTTTAAAATCAAGCGGTTCATTTTTACTCAATGCCTGATACAACTGTTCTGATAAATCATCCTTTGTAACCAACATCCTAAGCGCCTTCTTTTCTGTTTTTTTTTATTTATCTAC